>DATAUQ010000146.1:0-53838 GCA_036268155.1 Verrucomicrobiia bacterium
TTCAAGCGCCAGATTCAATCGCTCGGCTTCAGCTACGACTGGTCGCGCGAACTCGCCACGACCGACCCCGATTATTTCCAGTGGACGCAATGGATTTTTCTCAAGCTCTACAATAGTTATTTCGATCCAATTTGGAACAAGGCAATGCCAATCGCGCTGCTTGAGGATGTTTTTTTGGAAAATCCGAAGCGTAAATCCGAATGGAAAAAAAATTCTCGGCTGATTGAAGTAAATAAAATATTTCAACGTCATGCCAAGGAAAAGAATGCCGATGAGTTGATTAAAATGCGGCGTGATTTTGTTAATGGCAGTCGTCTTGCATACGTCACCGAAGCTCCAGTTTGGTGGTGCGAACAGCTCGGAACAGTTTTGGCAAACGAAGAAGTGATTGATGGTAAAAGCGAAGTTGGTGGATTTCCAGTTGTCAGAAAACCAATGCGTCAGTGGATGCTTCGCATCACATCTTATGCCGAAAAACTTTTGGCAGATTTGGACACGATTGACTGGACCGATTCACTCAAAGAGATGCAAAGAAATTGGATTGGTCGAAGCGAAGGCGCTCGCGTTTCTTTTGATGTTTCAATAACAAAGCAGGAAAATTCTCAATTAGATAGAGACACGAAGTTGCTTATCGAGGTTTTTACAACAAGACCCGATACATTATTTGGCGCAACTTATCTTGTCGTTGCCCCTGAAAGTATTTGGGTGCATAAGCTGACAACAGATGCGCAACGCGTTCACGTCGAAGCATACATTACTGCGGTCGCAAAAAAATCCGACCTAGAACGCACTGAACTTGCAAAAGACAAGACTGGTGTTTTCACAGGCGTTTATGCGGTCAATCCTGTTAATAGCGAAAAGATTCCTGTTTGGATTGCTGATTACGTTCTCGCAAGTTATGGCACGGGCGCGATTATGGCTGTTCCCGCGCACGACACGCGCGATTTTGAATTCGCAAAAAAATTTAATCTGCCGATTGTTCAAGTTGTTCAACCCAATGACCCAAAAATTGATTGGCAAGGTTTCATTGGTGATGGTGTTGCCATAAATTCTGGTTCTATCAGTGGACTTTCAACGGCTGAAGCCAAAAAGAAAATTGTCGAATGGCTTGAATCAAAATGGCTCGGCAAGAAAACCATCAATTACAAACTGCGCGACTGGCTGTTCAGCCGTCAGCGTTATTGGGGCGAGCCGTTCCCGATTGTTTGGAAAATTGGCCCGGACGGCGAGTCCTATCACGAAGCGTTGCCGGAAAGTTCGTTGCCGGTTTTGCCGCCAACTCTCGAAGATTACAAACCCACCGCCACCGGCGAACCGCCGCTCGCCCGCGCCAAAAATTGGGTCAATTTGCCCGACGGCTCCGTGCGTGAAACGAACACGATGCCGCAGTGGGCCGGCTCGTGCTGGTATTATCTCCGTTATCTCGACGCGAAAAATTCCGCCGCCTTTGTTGGAAGTGAAGTTGAAAACTATTGGATGAGCGGCGGCGTTAAATCGTTGAATGGTGGAATCGTTAAATCGGAAGCCAATTCAACTATTCAACCATTCAACAATTCAACGAAACCGGGCGTTGACCTTTATGTCGGCGGCACGGAACACGCCGTTCTCCATCTGCTTTACGCGCGGTTCTGGCACAAGGTTTTGTTCGACCTCGGCTACGTCTCGACGCCCGAACCGTTTTTCAAACTCGTCAATCAAGGAATTATTCTCGGCGAGGACGGACAGAAGATGTCCAAGTCGCGCGGCAATGTGGTGAATCCCGACGACGTGCTCGGCGAATACGGTTCGGACGCGTTCCGCCTTTACGAAATGTTCATGGGTCCGCTCGAAATGGTGAAGCCCTGGAACACCAAAGGTGTCGAGGGCGTGTATCGTTTTCTCGGTCGCGTCTGGCGCTTGTTCGTGGATGAGAAATCTGAAACGGAATTTGAACAAGCCGAAACCACCGCAGAGACGCAGAAACGCGGAGAGTTGGTGGATTTGGTTAAATTGAATCCGGCAATCAAAGATGTCGCGGCGACGCCAGCACAATTGAAAACGCTTCACGCCTGCATCAAAAAAGTGACGGAAGATTTGGACGGCCTGCGCTTCAACACGGCGATTTCCGCAATGATGGTTTTTGTGAACGACGCGATCACTTGGGAAACGAAACCAATTTCCATCTTGCGCGAGTTTTTGATCTTACTCCAGCCGTTCGCGCCGCACATCGCGGAAGAGTTGTGGTTCAAAGTCCAAAGTCCAAAGTCCAAAGTCATTACGCCGAACGACAAACCGACTTTGGACATTGGACATGAGACTTTGGACTTGAGTTATCAGCCGTGGCCGAAGTTTGACGCAGCGTTGCTCGTGGAAAACGAGATTGAAATTCCCGTGCAGGTGAACGGCAAATTGCGCGATGTCATCAAAGTCTCCGCGACCGCGACGCAAGCGGATTTGGAAAAGGCGGCGAAAAATTCCGAGAAAGTGAAACCGTTCATCGAAGGTAAAACGATCAAGAAAATCATCGTCGTGCCGAAGAAAATGGTGAACTTGATTGTGGTTGAATAAATTTGAAATGTTCCCCGCACAAATCAGGTAGCTTTCAGCGCGCGTTAAATGTGCAATCACCTTTGCATTTTCTGGCCGTTGAATTTTCACGCAAAATTATTTTTCTCCACCTGCCAGAATCGTCTGAAAGTGCGGCGGCTGTTCCTCGGCGGCGACGATGCTGATTTCGATTTTTTTGAAACCGGCGGCTTCGAGCCAGCGGTGCAGATCGCTCTCGGCAAAACCGAGCCAGCGGTCGCCGTAAAGTTCGCGCGCTTTGTCGAAATTGTGCTTGAGCAAATCGAGCAGCAAAATCTGGCCGCGCGGTTTCAAGATTTTGTGCGCGGCGGCGATTGCGTCCGCCGGAATCTCGGCGTGATGCAAGGCTTGGCTCAAGATCACGAGGTCAACGCTGTTTGCTTCAATCGGCGGATTCTGTAAATCACCCTGACGAAATTCCAAATTCTTGAGTTGATTTTTTTTTGCTTTGGCTTTGCCGAATTCGACAATTTTTTCAGAATTGTCCACGGCGATGACTTTTTTTGCGCGTCGCGCGAGCAGTTCGCTTAACAAACCTTCGCCCGCGCCCAAATCGGCGACGACGAGCGGCGGCAAAATCCGCAACAGCAAATGTCCGAACGCCTGCCAAGAACGGCCTGGTCCGTAAACGCGGTCGAAGCGTCCGGCGATCTGGTTGAAATAAACCTGCGCTTGTTCGCGGCGGCGGCCGACGACGCGTTTCAAATTGATCTGGTCATGCGAATTTTCGGGCAATTCCTTCGCGCCGCGAATCGCGAGCTGGATGAATTCAGCCGTCGCGCCGCTCGTTTGCGGATTCAGTTTGTAAAAAGTCCGTTTGCCTTCGCGCCGCGATTGCACGAGGCCGGAATCTTGCAGCAAACCGAGATGCGTCGAGATGCGCGACTGGCCGAGCCGCGTGATTTCCTGAAGCTCGTTGACGGAAAGCTCGTCGCGTTCCAGCAGCGCGACGACGCGCAGGCGCGTGGCGTCGGACAAGGCTCGCAATGATTTCAATGTGGTGGACATAAGTTTTTTTACAGAAGGAAACGAAGGAAATAAAGGGAAGCAAAAAAGCTAATTTTTAAGAACTTTGCTTGCTTTGTTTCTTTCTGTAAATTTTTTTTCATTGGTTTGCTCCGGGAAGAATCATCCGAACAATGCCGTCAGTCAGCTTCAATTCGTGAAAGTTAAAAATCAGCCCAATCGGAATATTGAGCAACTTCATGTAACTCAACAATTGGGCTTTGTGGATGGGCAATATTTCTTGAACGGCCTTGAGTTCCAACAAAAGGCAATTTTCCACAAGCACGTCAAAACGCAAAGGTTCTTCAAAGGTCATTCCTTTGTATTCGATCTGGACGAGCTGCTGATTGACACACGCAATGTTCCGGAGAACCAGTTCCCGCATCAGACATTTTTCATAAATGCTTTCGATCAGACCGGCGCCCTTGAGCCGATGCACTTCAATGGCCGCGCCGATTACATCGTGGCTCAATTGATTTGCTCTGGTGAACAGCAGATGCATGGCAAATTCTTCGTTCTCTTTGTTTTCTTCTGTAAATTATTATTTGACGCGCTTTGGAAAAGATATATCATCCTATCTTGATACGTCAATATGTTGTTGGCGCAAACCTTAAAAAATATCACATGAGCAATCGTTACATCTTTTCATCCGAATCCGTCGGCGAGGGTCATCCCGACAAGGTCGCAGACACAATTTCCGACGCGGTTTTGGACGCGTGCCTCGCGCAGGATAAATTTTCCCGCGTCGCCTGCGAAACGTATGTGAAGTCGAACGTCGCCATCATCGGCGGCGAAATCACGACGAAGGCGAAATTGGATTTTGTGAAGATCGCGCGCGATGCAATCCGCGAAATCGGCTACGTCAACGACGACGACGTTTTTCACACGGACAAAGTTTTTGTAAATGTCATCGTGACGCAGCAGTCGCCGGACATCGCGCAGGGCGTGGACGCGCGCAAGGCCAAGGGCAAAAAGACCGCGAAGCAGGGCGCGGGCGACCAGGGCTTGATGTTCGGTTACGCGAGCAACGAAACGCCGGAACTTATGCCTGCGCCAATCATGTTCGCGCATCGTCTCGGTCGCGAGCTGACGAAGATTCGCAAGAGCGGCAAAGTGCCGTGGTTGCGGCCGGATGCGAAGTCGCAGGTCTCGGTCGTTTATGAAAACGGCAAACCAGTTTCCATTTCCAACGTCGTCATCTCCACGCAGCACGCGGACAAGATCAATGGACGCGAAGTGACGCACGCGGAGATTGAAAAATTCTGCATCGAGAACGTCATCAAAAAAGTTTTGCCGAAACGTCTGCTCACGAACAAAACGGAATTTCTCATCAACCCGACCGGACGCTTCGTCGTCGGCGGACCGCAAGGCGACACGGGTTTGACCGGACGCAAAATTATCGTGGACAGCTACGGCGGCATGGGTCGTCACGGCGGCGGCGCGTTCTCCGGCAAAGACCCGACGAAGGTGGATCGCAGCGCGGCTTACATGGGACGCTGGGTCGCTAAAAATATCGTGGCCGCCGGCCTCGCGGCGAAGTGCGAAATTCAATTCGCCTACGCGATCGGTTATCCTGATCCCGTCAGCGTTCATGTCGAGACGTTCGGCACGAACACGGTTGCCGACAGCAAAATCATCCGCGCGGTCAATCGCGTGTTCAGCTTCCAGCCGTCAGACATCATTGAGCAACTCAACTTACGCCGTCCGATTTACAGCAAAACGACAAACTACGGTCATTTCGGAAAAAACGATCCGGCATTGACGTGGGAAAAGACGGACAAAATCACCGCGCTGAAAAAAGCTATTTAACAATTTAACGATTTAACAAAATTATGCCAGCCATCAAACTTTCGCCATCCCGTGCTAAAATCGCCAAACCCAACGGCCACGCGAAATCCATTTTGAACGAAGTCAGCGAAACTTTTTCTAAATACGCCGCGCAGACTCCCGCCGGCAAAGATTTCATCGTCCGCGATTTTTCGCTCGCCGAATGGGGACGCAAGGAAATCGCCGTGGCCGAACACGAAATGCCCGGCCTCATGTCCGTGCGCGAAAAATATGCGAAGCAGAAACCGCTCAAAGGCGTGCGCATCACCGGCTCGTTGCATATGACCATCCAGACGGCGGTGCTAATCGAAACGCTCGTGGCTCTTGGCGCAAATGTGCGTTGGGCTTCGTGCAATATTTTTTCCACGCAAGATCACGCGGCGTCTGCCATCGCGGCGACCGGCACGCCGGTGTTTGCGTGGAAAGGCGAGACGCTCGAGGAATATTGGGAACTGACGCTAAAGGCGATTTTGTTTCCCGGCGATCTCGGCCCGGAACTCGTGGTTGATGACGGCGGCGACGTGACCTTGCTCATCCACAAAGGCTACGAATTGGAAAACGGCAGCAAGTGGGCCTACGAAGGTAAGGGCGACAGCCACGAAGTTTCCGTCGTGAAATCCCTTTTGCGCCGTCTCGCAAAAGAAAAACCCGGCCTCTGGACGAAGATCGTGAAATCGTGGAAAGGTGTTTCCGAAGAGACGACCACGGGCGTGCATCGTCTTTATCAGATGAAGGAAGCGGGCAAATTGCTCGTGCCCGCCATCAACGTGAACGACTCCGTCACGAAATCAAAGTTTGACAATCTTTACGGCTGCCGCGAATCCCTCGCGGACGGCATCAAGCGCGCCACCGACGTCATGCTCGCTGGCAAAGTGGCCGTCGTGTGCGGTTATGGCGATGTCGGCAAAGGCTGTGCGCACTCGCTCCGTGCCTACGGTTCACGCGTCGTTGTGACCGAAATTGACCCCATCAACGCGTTGCAAGCCGCGATGGAAGGTTTCGAAGTCAACACGGTCGAAAGCACGCTCGGCGTCGGGGACGTCTACGTCACCACGACCGGCAACTGCGACATCATCACCGCCGCGCATATGCTCGCGATGAAAGATCAGGCCATCGTCTGCAACATCGGCCATTTCGACAATGAGATCCAGGTGGATCAATTGAAGAAGACCAAAGGCATCCGCATCGAGAACATCAAACCACAATACGACCGCTACCATCTGCCCGGAAACAAGAGCATCTATATGCTCGCCGAAGGTCGCCTCGTGAATCTCGGTTGCGCCACCGGCCATCCGAGCTTCGTGATGAGCAACTCCTTCACGAACCAGACGCTCGCGCAACTCGACCTCTGGGCGAACAAGGACAAATACGAGAATACGGTCTATCGCCTGTCGAAGAAACTCGACGAGGAAGTCGCGCGTTTGCACCTAGAAAAAATTGGTGTCGTGCTGACCAAGCTCACGTCCGCGCAAGCCGAGTATTTGAACGTGCCGGTTGATGGGCCTTACAAACCGGAACATTATCGCTATTAAACGAATTCAAGTTTGAAAAAGGAAGGCGAACAAAAAAACATTCACCTTTCTTTGTGCGCTTGAACAATCCGCAGCCATTGCGGAAGATTGGAAAAATATGTTTCGCATCGGCATGGATCTTGGCGGCACAAAACTCGAAGGCATTGTGCTGGACGCGCAGGGCGGGGAACTTTTCCGCAAACGCGTCGAGACGCAGCGGGAATTCGGCTATCGCCACATCCTCAACCGCATCCACGAACTTTACCGCGAACTGGCCGCGCGGATAAAAAACGAGCCGCACACATTCGGCATCGGCGCGCCGGGCGTCGTTTCGCCGCGCACCGGGTTGTTGAAAAATTCCAACACGGTCTGCATGATCGGCCAGCCGGTGAAATCCGATTTGGAAAATCTTCTCGGCAGAAAAATCGAAATCCAGAATGACGCGAATTGTTTCGCGCTGGCTGAGGCGTTGCTCGGCGCTGGCCGGGGCAAGAAATTGGTTTTCGGCGTCATCATGGGCACGGGTTGCGGCGGCGGCATCGTTTATAACGGCGAAGTCATCACTGGCCCGCAAGGCGTCGCGGGCGAGTGGGGTCATATGTCCATTGATCTGAACGGCCCGAAATGTTTCTGTGGCCAGCTTGGCTGCGTGGAAACGCTCATCAGCGGCGGCGGGTTGGAGGCGCGCTACTTCGAGCAGTTCGGGATGAAAAAGCCGCTCCGCGAAATTGAAAAGGAATTTTACGCAGGTGATCCGCAGGCCGTGGCGTTCATGAAAATTTTCTTCCGTAACTTTGGCCGCGCCATCGCCAACCTGATTGACGTGCTTGACCCTGACGTGATCGTGCTCGGCGGCGGCGTCTCAAAATTCGACGCGCTTTACACTGACGGCATCGCGGAAGTGGCAAAGTTTGTCTTCAGCGATTCGCTTGAGACTCCAATCGTCAAACATCAAGTTGGCGATTCCGCCGGCGTCATCGGCGCGGCATTGATCGGCGTTTGATGGATTACCTCCGCCGAAAACCATGAAATCTTCGGACAAGTTAAGCCGGATGTTTCGCATGCCAAAATTGACGCGAACACGGATTGTTGTCGCGCTGGTGGTGGCAGTCACCGCCGACGGCCTGCAATTTTTCCTCGGCCCGCTCGGATGGGCGCCGGTGGATCAGATAATTGATCTGATTGCGTTTGTGTTGACGGCCTGGGCACTTGGCTTTCATTTGCTGCTGCTACCCACGTTCCTTGCGGAATTTTTTCCGGTCGTGGATATGCTGCCGACCTGGACAGCGTGCGTCATCGCCGTGATTGCATTGCGGAAACGGGAGCAACGCGTAGTTCCGCCGCAACTCAAAGACGACGGCAAATGATTTTTCGCCGCAGAAATTTTCCGGCAAATCGAAATTGAGATTACAAGGCTGCCAAATAAATTGCCACAACTAGTCCGATCAGCGCGAGCAGTCCCGCCAGCCATAACCCAAAAGCCGTTCCGAATTTTTCGCGGAATTGTCCCCGGTCAATGGCGCGGACACAGCGATGATGACGGATGCTCGCAACTACATTGACCATGATGCCGAGGGCGATGAGCAGGATGCCGGCGGGCAGCGAAAAACCGGCGTGGGGCAATTTGATGGACGTCTGGCTGGCGGCAATTTCGCGCAGGAACAAACCAAAACGCGCCACGACAAAACCCAGTCCCATGAGCGCGATGCCCGTCCGCAGCCACGCCAAAAACGTGCGCTCCGCCGCCATGTAAATGCGCGGGTCACCGTGGGCATCAGGCGGTTCGATCACAGGCAAAATAGGGACGAAAACCGGCGGCTTGTCAATCCAGTTTGCAAAGGAAATGTCTGAAATTATTTTTTGCGCGCCTTTTCGCTGTTGGTATCGTGCCCGCGTGACAACGCTGCTCATCGCCACGCGCAACACCCACAAGGTCGGTGAAATCCGCGCCATTCTCGGCGGACAATTTCAATTCCTCACGCTCAACGATTTTCCCAAAGCGCCGGAAGTAATCGAGGACGCTGACACATTTGCCGGCAACGCGACGAAAAAAGCCGTTGAACTGGCGAAATGGCTCGCGTCCGGTTCAACGGTTCAACGATTCAACAATTCAACAATTTTAATTCTCGCCGACGATTCCGGTTTGGAAGTGGATGCGCTCGACGGAAAACCCGGAGTTCATTCCGCGCGCTTTACCGCGCTAGACCGGAGCGCGGACGGCTCGTCTGCGAATTCACCTGACGCGGACAATAACGCCAAGTTACTGCGTCTGATGAAAGATATTCCGCTGGAAAAACGCGCGGCGCGCTTTCGTTGCGTGATCGCGCTGGCGACGCTTTTGAAAAATGAAAATGAAAATACGTCGCCGGTTTGCTTCGCGAACGAACTGGAATCACCGACGCAATTGTTTGACGGCGCGTGCGCCGGAAAAATTCTTTTTGAGCCGCGCGGTAAAAACGGCTTCGGCTACGACCCGCTGTTCGTGCCAAACGGATTTGATCAAACATTCGCGGAGTTGGGCGACGAAGTGAAAAATAAATTGAGCCACCGCGCGAAGGCGCTGGAGAAGTTGAAAATTTATTTCAGCAAACTTCCGAGTTGAAGTTTGCGGCGCAACAGGCCGTTGTCGGCGCACATCCGCAATTTCCCGGCCGGCGCGGGCCGCGTCCAGCATTCGCCGCCGGAACATTCCACCATCAGCGCGCCCGCCGCGATGTCCCACAAGTTAATGCTCCGCTCGACATAAAGGTCGAGTCGGCCGGACGCAACGTAGGCGAGTTCGAGCGCGGCGGAACCCATGAGCCGGATTTTCAACGTGCGCCGCGCCAGACGGATCAAGTGCGGCAGGCTTTTCTCCAGATTTTCTTTGCTCTTGGAAAATCCCATCGCGACAACGGCTTTGCCCGTGTTGCCGCGTTTGCTCACGCGCACGACGCGACCGTTCAATTTTGTTTTTCCGCCGCGCATCGCCGTCCAAAGTTCGTCAGCGAACGGGTCGTAAATGACGCCAAGAATCGTTTCGTAAATTTTTCCCTTGCGGCGTTGCAGCGCGATTGAAACCGCAGCGTGCGGCATCCCAAAAAAATAATTCACCGTGCCGTCAATCGGATCAACGACCCAGCGATATTCGGCGTTCTCATCGCCGGAACAACCTTCCTCGCCGAGCAGCGAGATTTGCGGAAACGCGGCGAAGAAAATTTTCTCAATGAGTTTCTGGCAGCGCACATCAAGTTCGAGCTTGATGTCATGAGCCTCGCTGGAGTTCACACGCTTGGGCAAATGCCAGTTGTCGCGCATGATTTTTCCGGCGGCGCGCGCGGCTTTGACGGCGGTGGCGAGGGTTGATTTGGCTGGAATAGTTTTCATGAATTTTTACGGAATGACTTCGTTGCGCGCTTCCAGTTGTTCCAATTGCGCGGCGCGTTTTTCCTCGATCAATTTTTTTTCGGCGGCTTCGATGGCGTGGATCAAATCGGCGGCTTCGAGCAAACGCGGCGCGCTGACATAGCTCGCACCGGCTTCGTAAAGCGCCGGGATGTCCGAAAGCAATTCGGCGTGAACAATGATGTTCGCAGACGGGTTCAGTTCGCGGATCTGCCGGAGAATTTTCAGATTATTCGCGCCGCGCAAAACCGTGTTAGGCAGCGAACAGATGATGGTTTTGGATTCGCCCACGCCGGCGTGCAGCAGGACGTCGCGCTGCGTGATATCGCCATAAACGGCGCGCACGCCGCGCGCACGCAGCCGGTCATAAACGACCGGATTGAAATCCACGACGATGATTTCCGCCAGGAGCGCGGGCTGTTCGCGGTGGATTTCCTCGATCAACGAACTGGCTGTCCACGAAAAACCGAGGAGACAGATGCGTTTGGATTTTTCACCGTCGTGGGTCAAAAACACGGTGTGATCGAGATCGTGCAATTCCATTTTCCTGAACCACGGAATCGCCTGGCGGAGCAGCAGGTCATTTTTGAGAATCGCATAAGTCGAGCCGACGGCGAGGAATGCAAATGAAAATGCCGCGATGCCGATGGTGTTTTCCGAAACGTCGCCGCTCTTGAATCCAAGCGCAAGCAGCACGAGGGAAAGTTCGCTCATCTGGCAAAGATTGACGGCAGGCAGCAGGCTCACGCGATAGCCTTGCCGCATGGAATACAGCACCGGAAAAACGGTGACGAGCCGGCTGCCGATGAGGAACAGGCAGAAAAAAATCGTCCACAGAACATAACCCCAGGTCGGCATGGGAATTTTCATGCCGAGGCCAACGAAAAACAGCGTCACAAAAAAATCGCGCAGGCTCGTGACCTTGGCGACGACATCCAGCGTGTAGGGAAAGGTGGAGATCATCACGCCCGCGATGAGCGCGCCCATGGCCGTGGACAAACCGAGCCAGCCGGCGAATCCCGCCATCGCAAAACACCACGCGAGCGCACCGACCAGCACGAGTTCCGGCAGGCGCGCAACGGCCTTGAAAACGGGCGGCAGCACGAACCGGCTCGCCAGAAACGCGACGGCCAGCAGCAGGATCACGCAGCCGAATGCCTTTGCCAGCGGGCCGATGGCGGGATTCTTCAGGTTCGGCTGGACGGCGAGGAACAGGATCGTCGCGATGTCCTGCAACACCAGCACGCCGAGCGTGATGCGGCCCGCGAGCGTTTCCAGTTCGCGTTTGTCATAGAGGATTTTGACGATGATGATGGTGCTGCTCATTGCCGCCGCCACACCCAGATAGAGCGCTTCCAGCCCGTTTCTCGCCGGACCGCAGACGTCAAAGACCAGCCAGCCCAGCAAAAAACAGCCGAGGATCTGCACGCCGGCGGTGAGCGTGATGACCCGGCCCGCGCTCAACATTTTTTTCAGGTCAATCTCCAGCCCGATCATGAACAGCAGCAGCGACAGGCCGATCTCCGAGATGGTTTCGATGTCGCGGATGTTCGTGATGAACTTGAAGCCGCACGGCCCGATGGCGAAGCCGGCGACGAGATATGCGAGCAGCAGCGGCTGGCGGGCGACATGCGACAGCACCGCCACGACCCACGCGGCAATGATGCAGATGGCGATGTCGGTGACGAGTCCGTGCTCCATGCGGACAAAAAGTTAAACGAGCAATCAAATTAGGAAAGCAGGAATTGAGGAAAACTCGCCCTCGCCCTGACCCTCTCCCGTCCGACGGGCGAGGGAACAGCCGCTGTTCATTCTTAAACCCCCGAACGATTATTGAGCAGAAGCCAGTCGTAGTTTTACTGGGGACACCGGAAACGATTCTCCCTCTCCGCTCCATCGGATGGAGGGGAGAGGGCCGGGGTGAGGTGGGGGTAATTCAGCTCAACGCACCCAGCGCGGCCTTCGCATGGTCACGCTTCGCCAGCCATTCGGCGAGGCGCTGCGAATGTTCCTGCAACACGGCGGGCGGAACTTTCTCCATGAACTTCGGATTGGCCAGCTTCTGTTCAACCTTGGCGATTTCTGCCTCGATCTTATCGAGTTCATTAGCCACACGCGCTTTCTCGGCGGCGAGTTCTTCCGGGGTGCGCAAACCTTCGAGCGGCAGATACAATTCGCCCAGTTCCGTGCGCGCCGTCAGCGTGCCCTTGGGCGGTTGAAAATTTTCGTTCACTTCCACGGTTTCGGCGTTCAGCAGCAGCCGGATCACCTCGACGTCGTGCGGCGGCAGGAAATTTACCGGCTTCAGGACGTATTTGATTTTCTTGCCTGTTGAGATGTTCGCTTCGCGACGCAGGTTGCGGCCTTGCGAAACAAGTTCGTATTTTGCCCCCGCGATTTCCAAGTAGCAATCATCGAGGCCGTAGTGGCCTTTGAAGTCCTCGTCGAGCGGCATCGGCCACGGCGCGAACATGATCGTCTTGCCGCCCTGATTGTCCGGCATGTCGGTGGCATAACCCATGCCGTGCCACAATTCCTCCGTGATGAACGGCAGGAACGGATGAAACATCCGCACCGTGTGCGACAGCACAAAATCAATCACCGCCAGCGTGTTCGCCTTGCGCTTTTCATCCGTGCCGAAGAACACCGCCTTGGTCGCCTCGACATACCAGTCGCAATACTCGCCCCAGAAAAAGCGGTAGAGCGCCGCCGTCGCATCGCTGAATTTATATTCGTTCAGCGCGATGGTCACTTCGCGGATGGCCGCGTCCAGCTTGAGCAGAATCCATTTGTCATCGCTCGAAAGCAGCGTCGGTTCGATCTCGCCCTGCACTTCGCCGCCCTGCATTTGCCGAAAGCGACAGGCGTTCCAGAGCTTGTTGCAGAAGTTACGGCCCAGCTCGACGTTCTGTTCATCGAACAAAATATCCTGGCCGAGCGGCGCGGCGCGCATCACGCCGAAACGCAACGCATCCGCGCCAAACTTCGCGATGAGGTCGAGCGGGTCGGGCGAATTGCCGAGGCTCTTGGACATCTTGCGGCCCTGCTTGTCGCGGATGATGCCGGTGAAATAAACATTCTGGAACGGCAGCGCGCCCATGTATTCGTAGCCGGCCATGATCATGCGCGCGACCCAGAAGAAAATGATGTCCGGCCCGGTGACGAGATCGGTGGTCGGATAAAATTTCTTCAACGTGTCGGCCTGCTCCGGCCAGCCCATCGTCGCAAATGGCCACAGCCACGAGCTGAACCAAGTGTCGAGCACGTCAGGGTCTTGAACCCAATTTTCTGCCGGTGGTTCAATTTGGCTACGCGTGAATGCTGGGTCTGAATTGACATCCTGCACCAGGTCGCGTAATAATAATGTTGAGCCTGATGCAGGCCGTGAGGTTTGTTCCTTCGGGAATTGCGCCTCCGGAGACTTGTTACCGTCAGGCTCATTTTCTTTTTCTCGCCAAAGCATCACAGCCTGATGGTCATAAAGGCGGAAGTTGTCCGGGAAAACTTTCACGCGAAATTTGACGCGGAATATTTGATCACCCACTTGAAGCGCGGAAAAATAAGTTTCGACGGAAATCACCGATTCGCTCGGCGGCAAATGGGGTTCACTCGCCACCTTGACCGCATGGCGAAGCAAGTCTGGCAAGCCTGGCACGAGCTTGACATTGGCGACGCCAAAATTCGAAAAGGCGTGTTCCAAACTCGCTTTGTGAACGGTGATGTTCTGGTGCGAATCAAGATTGAGGAAACTCTGGCCGAGAATACCGTGTGATTTTGCAAATGTGAAAGCAGCCTCACGCAACTCTTTCACGTTTCGCCCGGCCAACTCGTGACCGGTGAGTCTCACGAACACGATTTTCTGGGAAAGTTTCTTCCAACCCTCGGAATACCACACCGGAATCCGATGTCCCCACCAAAGCTGGCGGCTGACGCACCAATCCTGCAAACTGCCCATCCAGTGGTCGTAAACCTTCGCCCAGCGATCAGGATGAAATTTCATCTCGCCCTTCGCCACCACCGCTCGAGATTTTTCCACGCTCGGATATTTCAAAAACCATTGCTCGCTCAAGCGCGGCTCAATCGGCACGTCAGCACGTTCGCTGAAACCGACGTTGTTCGTGTAAGGTTCTTCTTTTTCCAATGCGCCGAGTTCAGTGAGTTTTTCCACGGCCACCTTGCGCGCCTTGAAACGGTCGAGTCCGCGCAAGTCCGCGCCCGCCGCATCGTTCATCTGGCCATTCGCCGCGATGACTTCAACCGTCGCCAGCTTGTGCCGTGCACCGATCTCAAAGTCCGCCTTGTCGTGCGCGGGTGTCACTTTCAAAACTCCCGTGCCGAATTCAAAATCCACATGCTCGTCGCCGATGATCGGGATGAGCTTCTGTTCGCGCGGCAATTCCACCGGCAGCGGACGCACGACGTGTTTGCCGATGAGATGCGCGTAACGCGGGTCTTTCGGATTCACGGCCACGGCAGTGTCGCCGGGAATTGTTTCAGGTCGCGTCGTCGCAATCGTCAGAAAAGTTCCGGGAATTTCCGCAACTTCGACTTTGAAATAATAGAGGAAACCTTTTTGCTCTTTCATCACGACTTCTTCGTCGGACAACGCCGTGAGCGACGCGGGGCACCAGTTCACCATGCGCTTGCCGCGATAGATGAGACCTTTTTTGTAGAGGTCCACGAACACGCGCTGCACGCAGCGCGAATACTCCGGATCCATCGTGAAGCGTTCGCGCGTCCAGTCGCACGACGCGCCGAGCTTCTTCAACTGCTGGATGATGATGCCGCCTTTTTCATTTTTCCATTTCCAGACTTCTTCCAGAAATTTTTCGCGGCCAAGGTCGTCGCGATGTTTTATTTTTCCTTCCTTCTTGAGCGCGCGCTCGACGACGGTTTGCGTGGCGATGCCGGCGTGATCCGTGCCGGGCAGCCAGAGAACTTCCTTGCCGTCCATGCGCGCCTTGCGGGCGAGAATGTCCTGTATGGTGTTGTTGAGCACGTGGCCGAGCGTGAGCACGCCGGTGACGTTCGGCGGCGGAATGACGATGGAATACGCGGGCTTGGCGGATTGCGCATCAGCGACGAAAAATTTTCCGTCCAGCCAGAATTGATACCACTTGTCCTCGACCGATTGAGGCTCGTAAGCTTTTGAAATTTCGCTCATGGATTTAATCAACCCCATACTTCAAATTCACCCATTTGATGAAAATGATCGTCGAGCGCGGCGGCTTCCCGGATTTTCATCCGTCGCATCAGAACGAAAGAAACTGCGTCGCAAAAGGAAAATTCCTTGTCGCCATATTCACGCAAGAGTTTCAACGCAGCTTCATGATCTGCGTGCAAAGGCTGTTCCAGATGCAGCAGTCGGTTTTGCCAAAAATCGTTGATGACCGTTTCTCTAATTTTAGGAAACCGGGAGAAGCGCGCGTGAACCTCCGCAAATACAAGCGTCGAAGAGACGAAGCTGACGCGCTGCGCGGCCAAATCTTCCAAAATAGAAACCGCTTCGCGATGGCGGACTTCACGGTCATCGCGCCGCGAAATCCAAAACGAAGCGTCCAAAAAAATGCGCCGGTTCATGTTTCACGATTCATCATCGCATCATAAGCGGCCCGGCTTTTGAGACTGGAATAATAATCTTCCGGCAGCGGCGGTGATTTGATCCATTTGCCTTTGCGTTTCATCCAGCGTTTTGGCGTCCCATAAAGATAATGATCGTGGTTGATGCCGCTGTCCTCATGTCCAACAAACGCTGGATCATGCGGCGTTGGCTCAAGCATCGGGTTATTCGTCCACGCATCTTCGGGAATTTCCATCTTCTCATCAATAAAATTCCGAATCACGGCGGCCATCGGCTGATCGCGACGTTTCGCCTCGGTTTGCACAAAATCATATTCGTGCTTGTTGAGATAAATCTGCGTGCGAATCATCGGCGCTTCTTCGACTTCATAGGCAACTGCGGCTTCTTTCAGTTCCATGACGGAACTTTTTAACGCCGGATACTTGATTGTTTTTTGCTTTTTCATGCGCCAAATATACAGCGTGATGTATATGCGTCAAGATTTTTTCATTAACGCATATTCCATCGAGTCCACCAGCGCCTGCAAGCTGGCCTCAATGATGTTTTCGCTTACGCCAACCGTGCCCCATTCGCGCTTGCTGTCGCTGGATTGGATGAGCACGCGCGTTTTTGCGCCGGTGCCGGTCGCAGTATCAAGAATGCGCACCTTGTAATCGGTGAGCGCAATTTTTTTCAGCTGCGGAAAAAATTTCGCCAACGCCAGACGCAACGCGCCGTCGAGCGCGTTCACCGGCCCATCACCCTCGGCCACGGTTTGCGCGCGTTTGCTGCCGACGCTGACTTTGATCGTCGCTTCGCAAACGGATTCCTTCGCGTCGCGCCGCATCGAAACGTGATACGCGTCCACGCAGAACGGCGGTTCGCGATGCTTCAGCGCCTTGCTGATGAGCAACGCCATCGAACCTTCGGCGGCCTCGTATTCGTAGCCCTGATTTTCCAATTCCTTGACGCGATTCAAGATCGCCTTCAACTCTGGCGTATCGTTTGTGAGTTTGAAACCAAGTTCCTGCGCCTTGATGACGATGTTGCTGCGGCCCGCGAGGTCGCTGATGAGGACGTTGCGCGCGTTGCCGACGAGCGACGGGTCAATGTGCTCGTAACTCGACGCGAGTTTCTGCACGGCGTTGACGTGCGCGCCGCCCTTGTGCGCGAACGCCGCCGCGCCGACCCACGGCAATCGCGGATTGTGCCGCATGTTCGCGACTTCATCCACGAAGCCGGAAAGTTCCTTGAGCTTCGCCAGTGATTTCACCGGCACTGAAGTTTTTTTCAACTTCAACGCGACGCAGGGAATGACGCTCGTCAGATTGCAATTGCCCGTGCGTTCGCCGTAACCGTTGATCGTGCCTTGCACATGAACCGCGCCGGTTTCGAGCGCGGCCAGAGCGTTCGCGACGCCGAGGCCGATGTCGTCGTGCGTGTGGATGCCGACTTTGCAATTCAATTTTCCCAGCGCGGTTTTCGTGATGGCGGCGATTTCGTTCGGCAGGCAACCGCCGTTCGTGTCGCACAGCACGACAAAATCCGCGCCCGCCTTTTCTGCGGCCTGCCACGTCGCGAGCGCGTAATCTGAATCCAGTTTGAATCCGTCGAACGCGTGCTCGGCGTCGTAGATGACAAATTTTCCGTGGTCTTTCAGAAAACGCACGGTGTCGCCGATCATCGCGAGATTTTCTTCCGGCGTGCAGCGCAAAACTTCTTTGACGTGTAACATCGAAGTTTTTCCGTAGATCGTGACGACGGGCGTTCCGGCTTCGATGAGCAAACGCACCTGGTCGTCCTGTTCAACGGGCGTATTTTTTTTGCGTGTCGAACCGAACGCGACGAGCTTCGCGTTTTTGAATTTACGCTTCTTGGCCTGCGCGAAAAATTCGATGTCCTTGGGATTGCTGCCCGGCCAGCCGCCTTCAATATAATGCACCCCGAAAGAATCGAGCTTCTCGGCGATGCGGAGTTTGTCCGCGACCGAGAAATTGATGCCTTCGCCCTGCGAACCGTCGCGCAGGGTCGTGTCATAGATTTCGACTTGGGGTTTCATAAATGCCGTAAAAACGGATGGACACTATCTCTGAATTTGGCGGAAGTGGCAATTTCCAAAAATTCCCGCGACGAGACTTAATTCAGCGGTTCAATCGGCAGCAACGGCTTTTGTGTCCGCGCACGATTCCAGTCTTCCCGCAATTCCTGCAAGTGGAGCAGCCGCCATTGTCTGACGAGTTCGTGCGCCGTGTTGGGCAGATAACCTTCGTGGATGTTGCCCGTCTCGATTTCGATCAACGCCTCATGCTCGGCGTAAATCGCGTGGAAATGAGTCGGCGGATGGTCGCGGTAATAAAAGCGGATGATGATGCCGTAAAACCGGCTGACTTCAGGCATGGAGCAATTCCCTTTTGCCCGCGATCTCCAGATAGGCCGCGTCCGAACAAATCTCGATGTCTTCCGACCACGCAATCTGGCCGAACTTGCCGACGTGGACGGTTTTGAAAAACGCCTCGTCCTGCAACGGCGCGAAAACGCCCTTGCCGACGGAATCGGACAGATCAATCACGCCGGCCATACCGTCAGGATAGGAAATTTCCAGCCGGTAATCCGGCAACGCGACGACATGATTCGGACGTTTCATGGTTGTAAACTGCCACTCGGAGGAAATGGCGTCAAGTTTTGGCGGATGCCGGCGTTGTCCTAATTTGAATTTACTTTCCGGCATTTTGCCTTTTTCCTTATGAAATCAAATCAAAATCCAAAAATCCAAGAAAGACGCTTGCCAAGCAAATTGTTGAACTTGCTAAAAAAGGCGAATGGATTGAAGCCCAGCGGGTTTCTGAATACGGACGCGGGCTGTCCTTTGCCGAAGCCTTTCTGAATCTTTACTACGAAGCCCTTGACCATTGGGAGGCAGCCATGAAGGGGAAGATAAGTTTTGTTCCTTTGGGCAGAAAAGAATATGACTCCAAATTTTCTAATGAAGATTTTGAGAAAATGCAGAAGGAACTGAAGTCACGGGAACAAACAAATCGTGAAAGTAGAGCGCACAATCGTTTCGGGTATGCCGGACGTGAATCGGATTACAACATCGCACGTTGAAAGCCAAAACCTGACTTTGCGGATGCACTGTCGCAGACTCACGCGCTTAACGAACGCATACAGCAAGAAGTTTGAAAATTTTCAGGCTGCGGTTGCGTTGAACTTCGCATATTACAACTTTTGCAAAAAGCACAATTCTTTGCGTATGACGCCCGCGCAAGCGGCTGGCGTTGAGAATAGCGCGTGGACAGTTGCACAACTCATTGAACACTGTGGCGAATAAAAATTACATTGAACGTTTGAAGCAGGTGATTTTCCACTTGCACAAGGCCAGCCCTACTTGGGTTGAATCTGTGCCGGTTGAAGAAATTTTCGGCGGCAAGCTGATTTGGAAAGGCGTCGTGGAAGTGTTCACGCTCGCCAATCATCCGAAAGCCAAGCGTTGCTTTGCATGGTCGCATCGTGCGGGGGAAAATGATTCAGACGAAAGGTTTGTAGCCGTGCTGGAAATTCCGGGCGCGATGAGCTGCGCCTTGCCACCAACCCATTTCAAAAACGGCTGGGCTTCGGTCGGCGCAACGGCTTTGCCGGCGGCAATGGCGAGTTGTTCTTTGGTGCGGGGACGAAGCGGAGATTTTACAACGTGCGTGCGGACAATTTCATCCAGCGAATAAATCGGGTCGGGAAGCTTACGGCGGATTTTATAGCGCGTGGCGGATTTGTCGTTTTTCGGCACGCAGGATCAATTGATCAGAAGTGGTGATCGAATCAAGATCATTTGCACTTTGTTCAAGCGCGGTTAAATTTTGCACATGGAAGTTTGCGAATCCATTTCCTGTCCGTTTTGCGGGCAGGCGTCCGAGGTGGCCATTGACACGAGCGTGCCGAGCCAGCGGTTCACGACGGATTGCGAGGTGTGCTGCCGCCCGTTCGAGGTGACGGTGACGTGCGAGCCGGGCGAAATCCTGGGCGTGGACGTGTCGGGCGGCTGACGGAAAAGGATTGCCGGAACGGATTTTCGCGCGTAGATTCCCCGCCCTTTGGTCGCACCCATAGCTCAATTGGATAGAGCGGCTGACTACGGATCAGCAGGTTATAGGTTCAACTCCTATTGGGTGCACCAGCCTTCGCTCTTCGTTTACAGCTACGGTGATGTTGTCGGGAATGCCTGAAGGAAGCTGAAAGAGACTGAAGGAGCCCAAAAACCAACCACTTACATCCGATTATAGGCATTTTGAGATGTCGGGTTTCTTCAAACGTGTCGGGTTTCACAGTTCCAACAAAAGCACGCAAATAATCAATAGAATCAATGTTGGAACTCTCAAACCCGACAGAATCACCGTGGGCGAATAGGGGTGGAGGGTGGAGGGCAAAAAAGGGCGCTGCCGAGCCGCTGCATCGCGTCGGCAACCAGTCTGCATTCGATCTGCGCAACGCAGTTGATGATGAAGGCCGTGCAAAAATGCTAGGGAAAAAGTTCGGGACGAACGCCGTCCCGTTGATAAAGAAAAATCCTTTACCGCGTTCGCGTCGCCGGCGGCAAAAGAATTCAGGTCAGTCAGACAGATTTTGGACGCTTCCCTGCCCTGCCCGTTCAATAAAAAACGCCGGCCATGTTGCCAGGGCCGGCGCTGGCGCGAAGATATTAGAATCTTGGCGGCGCAGCCGGATCGCTCGTCGGCGGATTTGGGTTTGATTTGAACGCGAGCGCCAGTTCAGAGAATGCCTGATACTCCCGTCCAGATAATGGCGGCTTAATTAGTTCGGGCGCAAATTTTGCTATTGCAACAAGGAGTTTTCCCAAATCTGCGGCAGACGGTGCAGTTACAGAATCTTTTCGGAAAGGGACAAAAAATCAGATAACGCAGACATTTTTCTTGCCCCAGCTTCTGAATAACGAATCACAACCCCGACCATGCCTGACGCCGTTCCAGCCTTCGAGCCAGCCAGCCGCGCCCAAGCGCTGAATCAATGAGTTTAAATCACCAGCATCAAACTCGTTCGATTTTCCATCGGGAATTCTGCTCACGATGCCACCTCTGGTTTTAAGTTGTTTGAAAGTTTCATGGTTTTAGCCCTCCGCGTGGCGATTCTCAATTCAACTGCGGATCGTGCGGCATTTTTATTTCAGGACATTGCGCCCAAGCCGACGCATACATCTGTGCGGCCTGTTCTGCCATTTGCTCGGCCATGTCAATTTTCTGTTCCACGCTCACCTGGCCGTAGTTTTTAATGATTTCGGCCTCGGCGGCGCTCATGCGATTTTAAGATTCTTGCCTTTATAAAGTGAAACTAATCGGCTGAGAATATATTGCCACTGGCTGAGACCTTCTAAATTCTCGTATTTAATTATGCTGTCAAACCAGCGGTCGAATTGTTTTGGGTGCAATAAAGCAAACATCGTCGCAAACTCAATGACGCAATCATTATTTCCAGCGCTTCTAAATCGCTCCCGTGACCATTGATCCAAGGCTTTGGCCTGAATCTCACAAAGATTAATTTGTTCCGTTACAACCGTCTTTTCATTTGGGTTTTGTTGAGGCGCGGACAAACTGTTGCCAGCGGGATTCAAAAAGGTCCGCAATTGGAAAACATCAAGCTCCAGTTTTAAATTAAGCTCCCGGATTTCTTTCAACGACATTCCGGCAATGGCTTCCCGCAATTCAGGATTCAATTTGGCGAGGCCATCCATAGATTTCGCCGGTTTTGACTGTGGTTTAATGCGCGCTTTCATCGGGCACCTCCCGTTGCTGGGATGGAAATTTCCCGGTCAATTTTGTTCGCGACGGCCAGCTCGAAAAAACGGCCGGCGGTGATCTTCATTTTTTTGGCCGCGCGCTGGACGGCCGCGAGCAAAACTTCCGGCAACTCGACACGGGCCATTTCACTGTCATCTTCCTCACAATAGAAAATGACCGTGACGTTTTTTACTGGCGGGGTTTTACCTTGCGGCGACGGACGCGCCGCGCTACGGTTCGGACGGATTCGGCTTGATGTTTTCATGGTATGACTTCATTTGGTTGGGTCTCCGCTCGCCGTGCTTCTAACGCGGTGGGCATTTTTATTTTCCTGTTTTGCCAAGAGACCATTTGAGCAACTCCAGGGTGAGATCGGCATTCGGCGCTCCCTGTGAAGCATCCGAGAGCCAATTGCCCAGGACTTGACGAGACACACCGATCTTATCCGCGAGCGCCTTTTTTTCGCCGCGCTCGGCAGTCAACCGTTTGATCGTCTTTTTCAGTTCCGGCCACGTTGGCACTTCCAATCTCATACCGGGAAGCATAGCGGGCAGGTTTTCTTTGTCAAGAACAGATTTACCGACAGCAGTTCCTGAACCAGCATTCGCCACCACTTTGTTTCCAGCAGTTTCCTTTTGCATCGCGATCCGCTGCTTCAAATTAACTTGAAAAGAGGCGCGCCGCAGTGCTCGCCTCAATTTAATTTTGGCGTCTTCTGGTGGCAGTTTTGAATAAAACTCTTTCCAGAAATTTTCTAATCCGTTTGCCAGTTCGCGTGCGTATCCATCAGGAACCGATTGAAACCATATTTCAATTTGGGCTGCCTTAATCTTGCTGCGAGTGTGGCGGAAAATTTCTTCAGCTTCAGATTCGGGCTTGTCGCTTTTGAATATCGGCCACAAATCACTAAAGAAAACGCTGCTAAATGTGGCATTTCCATTGATGTTAAGGGCTATCGCATGTGGCAAGTCAACATGGGCGTCTGGACTTCCGTTGCCTGTGGCTACCCATTTAGGATTGACCTTAAGCAGCGAAAACAAGATGCGGGCCAAATCGTATTTGAGGGGAACCCTGCCTAGTTCAATCCTTGTGATGGCCGCCGCCTTAAGCCCGATTTGAGCCGCCAAATATGCTTGGGTGCATTTGCTGGCACGCCGAAACTCCCTGATTCGAGATGCTATCTCGCGATCTTGCTTAGGGATTGGTTTCGTTCGCGGCACGCAGCCTCATAGTATCAAAGGAAAAAACTTTCTCAATTTGTTTGACGGGGAGCATAAAGATGTGCTCCTATGTCGCCAATGGCAATTGCCCGCAAACGAAAGCCGAGAGCGAAGCCGCTGGATTTAGTCCGGTGCGCGAAGGCGCTTCACGTCACGCCGTCACACCTTTTCAGGGTGATTCGCGGGACGCGGGAAAGCGCGAGCTTGCTGATCCGGCTGGGTCAATTGATCGAATCTGAACCGGCCGCCAAAACATCCTCCACCACAACCACGAAATAAAATCTATGAGTTCACAAATCAAACCCATCCACACCGCCCTTGAAAAACTGAATCAAGGCGTCGCCGAAGTTGCCAGCCTGGAAAATCTGCTGACTTCCAACGCAACCACGCTGCGGGGGCTCGAAGCAAACTGCGATCTGGGCGATGATCGGGCGCTGACCATCATCACCCGGCTGCAAGTGATTGAATCGCTTTTGCCGCGCCGGATTGAAACAAAAAAGGACGCACTGCCGGCGCTCGAACAGGGAATTTTGGAGAGCTGCTACCAAGCCATTACCGGCTTGATTGGACCAAAAATACGAAGCCTGCGCGAGAAAGCGGAAGCCAGGGTCCGGACCGCCCTTTCACCGCATTTTGCCGATCCCACTACGTTGGCGATGAGCGTCAGCGGGTCCGAGTTGCTCAGAGAGCTGGACAACCTTGGCGTGTTTGCATCCGTCCAGTCCGATCCGCTCGGCGGAGTCATCCCCTACGCGGAGCGCATTTTGAAAACGTGGGAATCCGTTGAGTTGTTTGAGAAAACCCATCTTACCTGAAAAATGAGCACGCGAATCTTCAACCGCGAATTTGTCCACCCGGCGGACGGCTGGTATCAGATCGAAACGCCCGGCGAGCATCCGAACGCAAAAGGCGGCGTTGTCCAGGTGATTGACGCCGCCGCCATCAGCAGCATCGTCAACCGCTTCAACCAGGACGCGTCGGATTATGCGCGCAAGCATGGTGTGCCGTTCCCTGGAATGCTCATTGACCACGAACATTTTCGACATGATCTGGACAAGGAAACGCGGGCTTATGGCTGGCTCTTGAAGATGGAAAACCGCAACGGCATTCCGTTTGGTGAAATTCGCTGGACGGGCGTGGGGCAGCAATCCGTGGACGACGGCGAGTATCGGTTTTTCAGTTCAGAATACGATCCTGAAGATTTGGTCAGATTGGGCGGCGATAAAGTCCGGCCCATGCGTCTGGCAGGCCTTACGCTGACGAACCAGCCAAATAACGTCGGCGGCCAGCCGATCACGAACCGCGCGGTCGGGTTGATCAACCGGGACGGGCAACCGGACGACACCGGACAGCCAGCCCCTGCGTTATTCGATTGGTTCGACGGGGTAAAACGGATGTATAAGGGCTTGATGGAACAGAGCTGCTACACTTTGAGTTATCAGCAGGCGTGGGATTTGTGCAAACAGCAGCATCCCGACTTATACGCTGCCGCCTTTTTTGGTGATGAAGCGACCGACGATTCCGAACCCAACGCAAAGGCCGCCGCCGCCGATGTCGCCAACCTGGTCAACCGCATCCGGGTGGACTCTGGTGGCAATTTTGAATTCGCCTGGAATTTTGTCCGCGAGAAATTACCGCGCATTTTCAACCGGCAGACTCGCAAACCCGCGCCGGTGTTAAACCGGGAAAAAGAAAACGGCGACGCGCGGGCCGTCCAATCCAAGGCGGCTAAATTGTTTGGCCGGCTTGCCAATCAAGAGCAGCTCGCAACCAAGTCAGATTTTGCCGCCGCCTGGAAGCGCATCATCAATCGCGAACCAGTGTTGCACTCGCTGGCCAACGGTCGCTGCACGCCGGAAGATGCATTTGCCAGGGAACCTGCATTGCGAAACCGCCTTGCCTGAATGAATCCGATCTCAAATCTTTTAGAATTTCCCGCGCCTTCATTCGCGGGGAAAGGCGGGCTGCGGCCGTGGCCGTGGCTGGCCTCCTTTGTTGTTTGCGAATCGTGCCGGGGACGGCGCTTCCATCCGCCATCCCCGGCACCCTGACAATAATTTCATGGGATCACACAAAAACAATTTGGCTACGACAAGACTGCCCAATGTTACAACACATCGGAGGAAAGCACGTCCCTTGCAAACCGTAGCCCTCGCCGGCCGCCAAGATGATCCCCTTGGCAGCCGGCCATCTAAATTTATCCCAGCCAAGAAGCGCCTGGCCATCGCGCGGGAGCGCAAATCAATGCTGCGCCGCTTTGATCGGTTGAAAAAATATCACCACTCGGCAAAGGCCGCGCAGATCGTCGGCGCGTCGCTCGTAAGTCTATGGCGCTGGAAAAAGGCTTTTGCTGCACGCGGGCTGGCCGGGTTGCTGCCAGCGACAGCGCGCTGTGGCCGGCATTCACCATTTGAGAATTTACGATTCACCAAAGAAGCACTGCGCGAACTGGAAATGTTTTTTGTGGAACATCCTTTCAACCCGCGCGCGGCTTGGCAGAAATTCGCGATGTCGCCGGCCTGTCCGCCATTGGCTGCACGCTTTGTGCAGCGGACCGGCAAAGCGCCGGCAAAGCTCACCGGCCTTGGCCGCGTCCATCTCGTGCAGGCGCGTGTATTCGCCAGCGCAGATCAGCGCCGACTGTTTGTGAAGTTCCCTGTCCGTGGCGTGCTGATGACAAAGATCGCCGTGCCGACGAAATTCAAACTGGCGAGGTTGATGAAATGAATTCCGCCGCTCCAATTCTGCCGCTCAAAAATAAATTGATCCGGCGTCCGCTTTGGAAAATGAAAAGTGTCGGTGATTTTCTTGATCTGGAATATGAGCAGGTAATGGCACATATCCAGAGCGGTGGATTGCTTTGGGCTTTCAACATTGCCACGCGCGGTTCGCGCATCGAGCCGCGCGTGCTGGCTCATTGCGCGGTCGAAAAGAAAATGGGCGAAATTGCGGAGACCGGCGCGATGCGGAAATTGACCTTGGGAAAGGTGATTAACCTGATTCTGCCGCCAAGGAATATCCGCAGCACGGAGCTTAAAAGAATTTTATCTTGCAGCAGTTGCCACATTTACGCCCTAGCGAAAAATAATTTCAAAATCGTCCGCAAGGCCACCGCGAAAGACGGCCCGGACAGTTACACGGTTTTCCAACGGGCGAGCGTGGAAAAGTTTTTAGAGAAACGGAGGATGATTTGACCATTACCCCGACAGCGCTGCTGGCCCGATCCGCGTGAATCTGTTTCGCCGTCCGTTATGGGCTGCCAGCACGGTTGAGGACGCGCTGGATGTTTCCCAAAGAAATCTCGCCGCCATGATTGATAATGACGATCTGTCATGGGCATGGGATTTTTCCACCGGCCGCACGCGCAAAGAAGTTCGCATCCTGGCGCACTGCGTGGTTGAAAAAGCAATGGGGCCGCTGAAAGAAATCGGCGCGACGCGGAATCTGAAGCTGCCTGAAGTGGTGAACCTGATCTTGCCCCAGAAACGTGAGACCTTGCGCGGCGCAGAATTGCAACGGCTGTTTCACGCCAGCGCAAACCTGATCCGCGATTTGAGCACTGCCGGGGAAATCAAAAGGGTTTCAGAAAAGCTGCCGTCAGTCGGGCCTAACGCCAGCCCGCGATTCACACGGCAAAGTTTGGTGAGGCTCCTGGAAAAACGGAGGTTCGCATGAATTTGATGTTTTTTGAGTCTCTGGAAGCAAAGCAAACCGCTCGGTGCAGAGCATTGCAGCGCCGTAGGACAGCTTTTGGCGATTTAGACGCGCCACACGAGCGCACGGCCATTGCGGGCAGTTTTGGCGCGATTTTTATTAACCATCATTTTAACCATCCACCACTCAAATAATATGGCCGACGGCGAAGTAAAAGTGATCATCGATGACGACGGCTCCAGCGGGCGGACCGCATCGGAGATCGGCAAGACCACGGGGGCGATTGCAGATGTTGGAACCGAGGTGGATAAAACGACCGAGAAATTTATGACCAACCGGCGCGAAGTTCGCGCCATTGGAAATGAAATCAGCGAAGCGTTTGGCTTGGGCCGCATCGGCGGGCTGTTGGTGGGAGGATTGTTTGCGACGGTAGTTGCGGCGACGGAATCAATAAGATTTCTAAAGGAAACGTGGCAGGGACTTAAAGACACGATAAACGGCCCGATTGACATCGGATTGTTGCCCGGCTCCAGCGACATCATTTCCACCGCCGCGCAAGCTTGGGATGATTATGCCACGGCGCGCGCGAAGGTGATCGCTGCTGAAAATTCACCTGAATCCGCCGCCGGCGCGCGCGAGAAAGCACTCACGAACGAACTGACATTGATCAAGGAAGTGTTGACGGCTGAAAAGGAAAAAGCACTGGCAGATTTGGATCTTCAAAAAGGAACACTCTCGCCCGAAGCCTATCAATCAGCCCGCGCCAACATCGAAAACATTTTTGCCGAGGCGGGAATCAAGGCGGAGGAAAAGAAACAACAGCAGCAGATTTCCAACAAATATGACGAGGCCGCAAACCTTGAGATCGATGCCAAAACAAAAACCTCGCAAGCGCTGGGCATCAAGGGAGCGCCGAGAAGCACGGTGGAAACGAATGAAAATTTTTATGATGAGCAATCCGCGAAGGCTGAAAAGGCGCTTTTGGAAATAAACGACCGCATTGAATTCATTAAAAAAGTCGCCTCTCCTGACGGTCAGGCAGATTATTCAGGACCATGGGGCGGTGCTCAAAAAAGGTGGGATCAATTTAAATACTATAACCGGTATGGGGGCACCAACGCGGATTTTTCTGGCAATCTCGCCAACGAAGAGCAGCGCAAAGTTCAAGCCGAGGCTTTGATCAATGCCGGACAAAATTACAAAACGCGCGAGGATGCCGCTCAAAAGCAGCGCGAAGATTTGATGAAAGGTGCTGGAGAGGAATCTGGCAAAGCGGTTGGCTTGCGTTCAGGTGCCGCCGCTGATCAACATGAATTTGGCCGGCAACAGCAGGTTGATAAATATGTGGCGAGTTTGCATGAAGAGTCGGCCAGCAAAATACAAGCAGCTTCAGGCCAGACAAATGCAGCCCTTAAAAATGTGCTAGATAAGACTCTTGGCGGATTTTCTGATATCCACCAAACATTAAAAGATCACGAACGGAAACTTGACCTTCTCCAATCCCGAACAGGGAATAACAGTAGCCGTTACTAATGATTGAATCACAAATCATTTTTTCCGCCGCCCAGATCGCCGCCGCGCTGGGCATCAAGCCACAGTCGGTTCGCGGGCAATTGCGCGATGTGCAACCGGCTGGCGTGCAGATTGTGGCAGGCAATGAAGCCGTTGCGTTCTCCATAGATCAGTTGCCGGTGCAGTTGCGAGAACGCTTGGCTGCCAAGGCGGTGCAGCAGCGCTGCCGCACGGTTGAGGCGGTGCTCGCCATGCCCCGCAAACAATGGCAGCCGGCCATTCCCCGGAATAAAGTTTCGGACGCGGACATTCAGATCGCAACTAAACGTCGCGACGCGCTGAAGCCTTGGCTGATTCAGCAGCACGATCCAAGGTTGTCAGCAGCGGAAATGGAAAGACGGGCAGTGGAGGATTATCGCCACATTTTTGGCAACCGAATTTCAACCCGCTATTGGCGTGAATTATTCATGCGAACCTTGCGGCGTGACAACGGTGCGGAAGAGTGGAACCGATTGGAAATTTATTTGCCGGATCGGTTGAAACTAAAAGATGCTCCGACTGCCGACGTGTCCAAAGCGCTGGCTGAAGATTTTGCCGAACTGGAAAGTTTCATCGCCGGTTGCACTGACCCACACGCGCCCAATAAAACCGAATGCGCCGCTGTGTGGACACTGACGTTGGAAAAATTCAAATCGCTGGTCAACGCCGGCGAACCTGAAAAATCCGCTGCCCGACGTGTGCGGCAATTCCTATTTGCCCGCGCATCATTTTTGGCCGTGTCGCGTGATGCGTTGTGGGTCGCGTTCAAACGGAAACTTAAAGCGCTGAAAAATTTCCAAGGTGACGCAAAGGCGTTCCGCGATGGCCGCGAAGAAAACGGCGCGAATTTTGAGCTACCGGAAAACGACCGAGACACGCTAATTCATCGCGCCGTGTTTTATTATCGAGGGGACATCGCCCCGGCCTGGCGCGATCTGCTCCGCAAAGGTTTTTCGCAGGAAGTGGTTGAACGCTACGCCGGCCGCGCGCAAAGAAAATCCCATGTGCCGGCGTCGGTGATGGATTCCATCCGTTCAGAGGTTGAAATCCTTACGATCAAACATCGTGGGCCGCGCGCTTTTGATGCCATCAAAGGACACGTCACGCGCAGCTATGATGGTATTTCCTCATTGCAGTGCATCTCCGGTGATGACTTCACATTGAACACCTACTTTTATGTGCCGGATGGCAATGGCTGGTTCAATCTTACGCGTGGCCAGGTGATCTTGTTTATTGACTTCCGCAGCTCGCGAATTTTGGGCTGTGCATTGGAGCCGCGCAAAAGTTACAGCTCGCTCACGATCCGCAGTCTTTGCACTCACGTCTTTGGTGAATTCGGCGTGCCGGAAATTTTATATTTCGAGCGCGGCTTGTGGAAGAGCGCTTCCTTGCTGAAGGGAAAAACCGATCCGTTTGATTTCACGCAGATCAGTCAGGGACTGCGCGAGTTCGGCATTGTATTCAAACACGCGATTCGTCCGCGCACCAAAACGGTGGAGCGTATCGGCGGCCTGTTTCAGGACATCGCCGAAGCTGAGCCGGGTTACTGCGGCCGAATGGAAATGAAGGACGCGCCGGAATCGCTCCGTAAA
This sequence comes from Verrucomicrobiia bacterium, assembly GCA_036268155.1. Taxonomy (GTDB): domain Bacteria; phylum Verrucomicrobiota; class Verrucomicrobiia; order Limisphaerales; family UBA11358; genus UBA11358. Next base: position 29,653 of record DATAUQ010000146.1, read on the forward strand.
CAAATGGCTGAAGTTGAGACGCGGAAAACTCACCCGTCAAAATACTTTTATTCCCTGGAGCAATGGAACGACCGCATTCGCGAACTGGTGAATCAATACAACGGTGAATCGCAGCAGGGAATCATTTGTGCCGGCATGTCGCCGGAGCAGGCTTTCGAGGCGCACATGAATAAAACCAATCCGCCGATGCAATTCACCGCCGGGCTGCGTTACCTGCTCGCCAATGATAAACGCCTGGCGCGTGTCACCCTGAACGGCATCACGATTCAGATCGGAAAACAGAAATTTAATTATCGCGGGCAGGAAATCGCGCACCTGGTTGGCTGCGAAGTGCTCGCCTGGTTTGACCCGGAGAATCCAGAAATAATTACCGTCACCAATCCCGACCGCACAAATCCAATTTGCGTTTCACGTTCCGAAAATCCGAACGCGCTGGAAAGCCTGATTGCACCGGACGCCGGCACGCTTGGCCGCGAGCTGGCCCGGATCGAAGGCCAGGCGTCACACATGAAGACACGTTTCAATGTCATCAAAGCAAAATTCCCGCTGCCGCAAAGGCAACTGCTCGCCGCCGCGCAAGTGGTGGAATTAGGCGAAGAAATTGCCGCACAGAAAAACGAAATCACTGAAGTTGCCACGCGCCGGCAGCGGCAACGTGGCCGGGCAAATAAATTTGCGCAACGCACGGGAATCACTGTGCCGGATCGAGCGCAGGATCATTTCAATCCAGACGACGCAAAATTCTTGTCTGAATTTTTGGACGGGGAGAAAACTTAATGAGCACGCGTAAATCAAAAGACAATTCCGTCTTGCACCAAAATCGTTTTGCTAGCAGCCCGGAATTTGAGCGCGGCGTTATCGCCACGGGTGCAGCCAAGCGCTGCGCCATCCTTGATGACAAGAAAGATCGTGAACTGGTTTGGTTTGTTCATCACCTTTCGCACAAAGATGGGGGACTTGCGGCCGTCGCCGTTGATTTGCTGAAAATGTATCCGCACCGGTTGGGCACACCCTCTATGGTGACGTTTGAAAATCGGAAATCACAAAAGTTTAATGTGGACGAAGTGCGGGAAATCAGGATGGAAATGCCGCGCGAGTTGCGGCGGCAATTTCCGTTGCGCGGCGAAACAAAATCAGAACTGTATCAAATTTCTGAAGACAGGTTTGAACGCTTACAACGGCAGGCTGATAACTCTAGGCGGTTATGTCAGATGGCCGAATTCGCACTTCACCGTTTCGCAATGATTGACGCGGGTCGTCAGGTTGAACTTGATGCGATGGACGCGCAAGAACGCGAAGAGGCAAAGAAAAATCCGGCAGCTTATCCAGTGGCCGAATTTCGCGATCTTTGCCGGCAGGCTGCCGAGCACGGTGATAGCCAGGAAAATCAATTTCTGACTCTGGAAAAAGAATTGTTCCGTCTATGTCTCGATCCAGCTTGTGACCTGAAAAAATCAGGGCCTTGGTATTTTGCCGACCTCTTCAATGTTCTTCGCGAATATCATCAGCAATGGATTCAGAAAAAAAGCAACGTGGTGGTTACCACGTTGGGCAAAAAAGTTTATGAAACTCTGGATTACACTCTTCACAGTCACAGCCTGACTTTGCTTGAAGGCAATGCGCGAATGGGGAAATCGTTTTCCGCCCGCGCCTGGTGCGAACAGCATCCAGGTAAAGCACGGTTTGTTGAAGTGCCGGGCGGGAATGATGACGCGGCTTTCTTTCGCGCACTGGCGCGCGGCATCGGGCTGGGAAATTTCTTAAGCTACAAGGTTGCGGAAATCCGTGATCGTGTTGAATCAGTCTTGCGGACGGGAGATATTATTCTGGTGCTGGATGAAGCGCAGCGGCTATGGCCGCAGAGAATTCGCTATAGTTTTCCGAGTCGAATTATTTGGGTGATGACGCTTGCCAATGCAGGTGTGCCGATCTGCATGGTTTCCACGCCGCAGTTTATCCTGGCACAAAAGGCGATTGAAAAAAGCGGTTGGAATTCTGACCAACTCACCGGCCGCAACGGTTACTACGAATTTTTGCCCACCGAACTGGAAACCTCTGATTTGATGGCTGTAAGTCGCTCTGTTTTGCCTGAAGCAAATGATGAAGTTTTGAAAGCACTGTCCATCTACGCGAAAACGTCGGCTCGTTATCTTGCGGCCGTGGACACCATCGCCAAACGTGCAAAATATATTGCGGAACGAGCAGGTCGCGAAAATTGCAGCACACAAGATATTCGCACCGCTATGAAAGAATCAGTGATTCCATCCGACACAATGTTGGCTCATGCCTTGGATCAGGCAAAAAACAAGACAACTCGCACGCGCTTATTACCATCGCCGAAGCCGGTCGCCCTGGTGCAAACTAAAATTCCACCAAATCGCGCGAATAATCCACCCACTGAATTTGAACCTGCCATTTCACGTCTTGCCGGCGGCATCGCTGAATTAGTCAAAGGCTGAACGATGCTTTCACGCCCACAACAAATTTTGCTTAAGCGCGCGCAGCGCGAAGCCGCATCGTCTGACGATGACTACCGCGAAGCGCTCGAAATGATTGCCGGCTGCCAATCCAGCAAATCGCCGGCGCTGACAGATCGGCATCTGGATAAACTACTCGGCTACTTTGAAGCGATCCATTGGCGCGCGGTGGACGCCGGCACATTGCAGCGGTGTGGCAGCACCACTGCCGTATTTCGGCAGCGTGGGTTTTGGGCCGCGCGAAACACGAATCAAGAAACCAGTCGCGACCGTTGGACTGGCTTAAATTCCGGCCGCACCGTTGCCGATCTGGAAAAGGAAATGGCCGCGCTTGGATTCGGCCAGGGATATTGCGCAGCCATCCGCAAGAAAGTTGCCAACGGCCGTGACGATGCACACGCATTGCACCTATACCGCGCAGCACTGCAACGAACGTTGAATGCGAAAACCAGGCGCAAAGAGCGCGCCTTGAATCCTTATTGAATTTTCCTGCCTTGCAGGATTGACGGTAAAAACGCGAGCCTAAATCGCGCGTTATTTCTTTTGTCTAAATTTTTGGAACTTGGAACTCTCGCAAACCCGACAAAATCAGCGCGGCTTTACATTCGAGCTTCGGCCCGGCAGCCAACATTTCAGGCGAGGTGAAAAATTTGAAATGCCCCACGCGAAGTTCTGTTCAAAAATTGAGCAATGTCTCCAGTTCAAAATAAATTTTATTTGAAGAAGCTGACGAGGTTGTCTCCCGTGCCAATTTGTTTGCCACCAGTGAAAAATTTTTCTATCCGCCCGCTTTTCCATCGGCGCACGCGATAAAGCGTGGCGAACGTGAAGTCCGGCGCCGCACCGCCCTGACCGCCGACGAGTTCCGCGCCGCGCCGGACATTGTCCTGCATCCACGACGGCAGACGCAGATGATAAGGATTGCGCCGCACTTCGCCGACATGAAACGACAGCGCCGCGATCAAATCCGCCACGTCCGCCGCGCTGGATTCCACCATCAGGTTCGGCGAGGGCATCTGTCCCCAGAATTCCGTCTCGACGAGCGTTGTCTGAAAATCCGGCGGCAAGGTTTTCAGCGCGTCCATCACCAGAAAATGCGTGCCAATGTGCGTGACGTTCCAGTCCAATTTATGGGGAAATAAAATCACGCGCGGCCGGTTTTTCGCGAGCGTGGCGGCGATGATTTTTACCGCGTGCGCCCAATGTTTCGGATTGGTTGTGCGTGTCTCGAAATTAATTTTTTCCAAGCCGTTCGGCGCGGTTTGTTCCAATTCAAAACCGATCCAGCCGCAGGCTTTTTTCAATTCCTGCAAACGCGCCTGCTGCCGCTCTTTTTTGCTGCCGAGCGTCACGGCGACGTTGATGACGCGCATTCCGGCTTCACGCGCCAATCGCAGCGCCAGACCGCCGATGATGCATTCGTCGTCCGGATGCGGCGAAAAAATCATCGCGGCCGGCGCATCCGGCTTGACCTTGATTTTCCCGGGCGGACGAATTTTTCCAAGCGGAAGCTTCTTGCCGTCGGCGACAAGTTGGACAAAAGCGGAAACGAATTTTTGATATGGATTCATAGTTTCAACATTTTCCGGCGCACGGCTTCATCAGGGCGACCGGAAATTCGCGCGACATTTTCCGGCGACATGAAATTTGGTCCACCGAGTGCCGCCGCGCCGAGCCAGATGCGCGCGTTTTTTTCCGCCATCAACATCGCCGACAGCACCGCCTCGACGGAACGGCCCAGCGTGATGACTCCGTGGCTTTCGAGAAGTATGACGCGCGGCGGACGATTGTGATGGGCGCGAAATTTTTCGACTTCATCGCGAATGACCTGCGCGAGCTTCAAGCCGGGGTCGGTGTAAGGCACGAACACCGAGGCGACATCGCAACAGACAACTTCATCGGGCAAAATCCGTCTGGCCGCGAATTCCCTGGCGCGTGGAGAACAAAGGATTGCATTGATCTGCGGCGCGTGTGTGTGTCCCACAAATTCAATTCCCGGCAGCGAAAGCAAATAGGCGTGAAACAGCGCTTCAACCGAAGGCTTTCTTGCCTTGGCATCCACCCGCGCGGCAAGCAGTCCGCCGTCAATCTCCGCGTCAGCCAGATTTCTTTTGTCGAGCATGGCAAGCAAGGTTGCTGCGCGACATTCCACCACGCCGTTTTTATCAAGTGTGCCCAGGTTGCATCCGCTGGCCTTCACCAGAAAAGTTTCTGCGGAAATTTTTGCCGATGTGTTTCCCTCGGCGAGAATGGCCAATTGGCGGTCGTCCCGGCCCAATTCGTGCGAGAGGCGGAATAGTGACTTCAAAAGTTGTCCGCGCGTGGAAGCGGGAGAAATGGATTTCATCGTATGGCTCGCAGGTTATTGGAAAAATCGTTCCGTCCCAAGCAATTGTTTTTCGTCTTTGGCGCTGATTAACGAAACTTGCCCAATCATTTTTTTTTGGCATCATACCTGCCCGACTTTTTAACTATGAGCAATAGAAATTTTCAACACGTCAACAATCTCTGGAACGATGCCGAAACCGTAAAACTTACAGGAATGGATCGTCTCGTTTATCGCTCGAACAAACTTGGCAGCGACCTTCGCATCACCAACACCGGCGGCGGAAATACTTCATCGAAAATTTTAGAGACCGATCCGCTCACCGGTGAAAAAGTTGAAGTGCTTTGGGTCAAAGGTTCCGGCGGCGATTTGCGGACAAGTTTGCGCGAAAATTTTTCTTCGCTCTACCAGGACAAATTGATCGGCCTGCAAAAATCCTATGCCGCGCGTGGCGACAAAGGTTTGAAATCGCGGGCCGAGGACGACATGGTCGCAGCCTACAATCACACGACTTTTAATTTGAATCCGCGCGCGTCGTCTATTGACACGCCGCTGCACAGTTTTATTTCAGCGAAGTTTGTGGATCACATGCACCCGAACGCGGTCATCGCGATTGCGGCTTCGGCGAATTGCGAGAAGCTCACGCAGGAAATTTTCGGCGGCGAAATGGATTATTTGAAATGGATGCGCCCGGGTTTTGAACTCGGCCTCGCGATGCAGGAAATCGTGAAGCACAATCCGAAGGCGACGGCGATCATGATGGGTCAACACGGTTTCATTTCGTGGGCGAACGACGACAAGGAATGTTATTTGAGCACGCTGGATTTCATCGAGAAGGCGTCGCAGTTCATCGAGGCAAAATATCAAGACAAAGGCGGCGACGCGAAGGCGTTCGGCGGCGCAAAATATCAGACGCTCGCGCCGGAAAAGCGCAACGAAGTTTTTGCCGCGATTTTGTCGTGGTTGCGCGGCCAGGTTTCGCAGCAGAAACGTTTCATCGCCACGGTTCAGGACGATGAGAAAATTTTACGTTTCGTGAATTCCAACGATGCGCCGCGTCTCGCCGAACTCGGCACAAGCTGCCCTGACCATTTTCTGCGCACGAAAATCAAGCCGTTGTATGTCGCGTGGAATCCGCAGACGGAAGACGCGGCGGCGTTGAAGAAAAAACTCGCGGACGGCCTCGTGCAATATCGCAAGGATTACGCGATGTATTACGACAAGTGCAGGCACGCGAATTCGCCCGCGATGCGTGACCCGAATCCGACCGTGGTTTTGATTCCCGGCCTCGGCATGGTCGCGTGGGGCAAGGACAAATCCGAATCGCGCGTCACGGCTGAATTCTACAACTGCGCGGTCGAAGTCATGCGCGGCGCGGAGGCGATTGACAAATACATCGCGCTGCCGCAGCAGGAGGCGTTCGACATCGAATACTGGCTGCTCGAAGAAGCGAAATTGAAACGCATGCCGGCGGAAAAAGAATTGGCGCGGCAAATCATCGTCGTCATCGGCGCGGGTTCTGGCATCGGCAAAGAAACGGCGCATCGCCTCGTAAAAGAAGGCGCGCACATCGTTTGCGTGGACTTGAACGCCGACGCCGCGAATGCGACCGCGAAAGAAATCACCGACAAATATGGTTTGGGCATCGGCGTTGCCGGAACGGGAATTTCCAATTGCGGCCCGGCCATCGGACTCGCAGCGAACATCACCGACCGCGCGAGCATCCGCAAAATGCTCGATCAAGTTGCACTCGCTTACGGTGGCTTTGATTCGATCTGCGTCACAGCTGGAATTTTTGTTTCGCCGGACACGACCGGCCACATTCCTGACGACAAATGGTCGCTGACATTCAACATCAATGTCACCGGCAGTTATCTTGTCGGCGACGAAGCAGCAAAAACGTGGAAGGAACAAGGATTGAAAGGCCAGTTGGTTCTCACAACTTCGGCCAATGCCGCCGTCGCCAAAAAAGGTTCGCTCGCTTACGACACGAGCAAAGCCGCGGCAAATCATCTCGTGCGCGAACTCGCGATGGAATTATCTCCACTCGTGCGCGTGAACGGCGTCGCGCCCGCGACCGTGGTGCAAGGCTCGGCGATGTTTCCGCGCGACCGCGTCATCGGCTCACTCGCGAAATACAACATCCCTTACAAAGACGATGAAGCCACTGAATCGCTCGTGAAAAAGCTCGCGCAATTTTACGCCGACCGCACGCTCACGAAAGCGCCAATCACGCCTGCCGACCAAGCCGAAGCATATTTTCTCTTGGTCTCGCAGCGCTTGAGCAAAACGACCGGACAAATCATCACCGTGGACGGCGGTTTGCACGAAGCATTCTTGCGTTAAACAGGTCATCTGGATTTTTATGGCCAAACTATTTCTCGGACTTGATTCCAGCACGCAAAGCTTGAGCGCGGTCGTCATTGACCTCAACACGCGCAAGCTGGTCTATGAAAAATCGCTGAACTTTGACCAAGCGCTGCCGCACTACAAAACGCAGAACGGCGTTTTGCCCAATCGTGATCCTCTTATCAAACATGGTTCGCCGCTCATGTGGGCGGAGGCGTTGGATTTGATTTTTGCCGAAATGAAAAAGGATCGCGTCGCGCTTGGCGAAATTCTTGCGATCAGCGGCAGTGGCCAGCAGCACGGCTCGGTTTATTTCAACGAACGAATCACCGCCGCGTTGGAAAATCTGGATTCTAAAAAATCTCTCGTCGAAAATCTGCACGGCGTTTTCGCGCGCAAGACTTCGCCCATCTGGATGGATTCCTCCACGGCTGTCGAATGCGCCGAGATCCGCAAAAAACTTGGCGGCATTAAATACACCGCGTCGCGCACCGGCTCGGACACCTTCGAACGATTCACCGGCCCGCAGATTAGAAAATTTTTCAAGACCGAACCGAAAACTTATGCAAAAACTTCCAGCATCGCACTCGTCAGTTCGTTCATGGCCTCACTGCTCGCGGGAAAAATTGCGCCGATTGATTTCGGCGACGGCGCGGGCATGAACCTGATGGACATCCGCAACAAGGTCTGGAACATGGAAGCGCTCAAGGCGACCGCGCCGAGTTTGAAATTGAAATTACCGCCGCTTGTCGCTTCGGGACAAGTCATCGGCAAGGTCAGCAATTATTTTGTCGAAAAATTTGGAGTGAATCCCGAAGCAGTTGCAACAACTTGGACCGGCGACAATCCAGCGAGCGTCATCGGCCTCGGCCTCATCAAGCCCGGCCAGGTCGCCATCAGCCTCGGCACGAGCGACACATTTTTCGGCACGATGCAAAAATGCCAGACCGATGAAAATGGCGAAGGCCACGTCTTCGGCTCGCCGACGGGCGGTTACATGACGCTCATCTGTTTCAAGAACGGCTCGCTCGCGCGCGAAAAAATCCGCGGACTTTACGGGATTAAAAACTGGGACGAATTTGGAAAACTCGTCGCCTCGACAAAACCCGGCAACGACGGCGGGATTTTATTGCCGTGGTTCGAGGCGGAGATTGTCCCGCGCGTAAATCAGCCGGGCATTCATCGCTTTGACCTCGACGCAAAAAATTCCGCCGCGAATTGTCGCGCGATTTTTGAGGCGCAAATGCTTTCGATGCGGTTGCATTCGCAGTGGATGAATGTGGCGCCGGAGAAAATTTTTGCGACCGGCGGCGCGTCGAACGATTTGGCTTTGCTGCAAATCATGGCGGACGTGATGGACTGCCGCGTGCTGCGGATCGAAGTTTCGAAAAGCGCGGCGCTCGGAGCCGCCTTGCAGGCCGCGCACGGCTGGCTTACGGCGGCGGGCAAAAATCCGAAATGGGAAAAACTCGTCGCCGGCTTCACCGCGCCGGTCGTGAACAGCGAAATCCGCCCGGACAAAAAAGCCGCGCGAATCTACAACAAGCTGGTTGAGAAATACGCCGACTGCGAAAACGCGGCGTTAAAATAAATTGAAACTCCAGCGGTCGCGGAACAAGCGATTTTTTATTGCGCGGCGACGGCTTTCAGCGGCACGCGCAACCGGATGTCGTCGGACGCCGCGCCGACCATGATCTCGTAATCGCCTGGCTCAACGGCATATTGTTTTTTGGCCGTGTCCCAATAACGAAATCGTTCCGGCGGAATTGACAGCGCGAGGTGCGCCTTCTGACCCGGCTGCAGATGAATCCGTGTGAAGCCGCACAGCGCCATTTTCGGCTGCGGCAGCGCGGAGTTGACGTGGCGGAAATAAACCTGCGCGACCTCGTCGCCCTCGCGCACGCCGGAATTTTTCACGGTGAACGAGATTTTCACCGTGCCATCGGTGTCGGAATTGGCCGTGTTCAATTGCGCATCGCTGTAATCGAATTTTGTGTAGCTCAAGCCGTGGCCGAACGCAAACAGCGGCGTGCCGTTGAAGTAGCGATAGGTGCGGTTGCTCATCGAATAATCTTCAAATGCGGGCAAATCGGAAGTCGCGCGATAAAATGTGACGGGTAACCGTCCGGCCGGATTTTCGTCACCGAATAAAATGTCCGCAACGGCGCGTCCCCCTTGCTCGCCTGGATACCATGCCTGCACGATAGCGGGCAGATTTTCTGCCGCCCAGGGCATCGCAATCGCGCTGCCGCTGCAATTCACGAACACGATGGGCTTGCCGGTGAACTGCAGCGCCTGAAGCAAATCATTTTGGATGGCGGGCAATTCAATCTGTGTGCGGTCGCCGCCGCTGAAACCGTCGTAGTTGACCCTCATCTCCTCACCTTCGAGTTGCGGGCTGATGCCGCCGACATAAATCACCACGTCCGCAACCATCGCGGCCTTGATGGCGTTCGCGCGGCTTTCCGCGCTCGGAATCTGTCCGTCCTTTTGTGTCGCCAGCGGACAACCTGTTTCAAAAACCACTTCGACGTTCGTGCCAACCGCATCCTTAATGCCTTGAAGAATCGTGATCGGATGCGATGGCGTGCCGTTGTAATTGCCGAGCAAAACGGGGACGGAATCCGCGTTGGCGCCGATGACGGCGATGTGTTTTATTTTCGCCCGGTCCAGCGGCAATATGCCGTTGTTTTTCAAAAGCACGAGGGATTCCTGCGCGACTTTGAGCGCGAGCGCCGCGTGTTCGGGCGTGTCGTTTTCCGAAATCGGAATCTGCGCGAACGGCACTTTGGACGCGGGATCAAAAAGGCCGAGCCGGAAGCGCGATTCCAGCAAACGACCAATCGCTGTGTCAATTTCCTTTTCCGAAATCAATCCCTTCTTCACGGCGCGCGCGAGCGAATCATAATCTGCGCCGCAGCACAAATCGTCGCCAGCCTTCACCGCAGCGGCAGCGGCTTCCTCCGGCGTGCCGGTGAATTTGTGGTTCGCATAAATGTCGTGGATCGCGCCGCAATCAGAGACGACGTGGCCGTCGAAACCCCATTGGTCGCGCAAAATTTCCGTGAGCAGCAGCGGGTTTGCGCAGGCCGGTTTGCCGTAAATGGAATTGTAGGCGCCCATCACCGCGCCGACATGGCCTTCGCGGACGGCGGCCTCGAATTGCGGCAGATATGTTTCGTAAAAATCCCGTTCGGGCGGTTCGGCATCGAACGTGTGCCGCGTTGATTCCGGCCCGCTGTGGACGGCAAAATGTTTTGCGCAGGCCATCGCCTTGATGTAATTCGGATCATCGCCCTGCAAACCCTTGATGAACGCCACGCCGATGCGAGCGGTGAGGAACGGGTCTTCGCCGTAAGTTTCCTGGCCGCGTCCCCAGCGCGGATCGCGGAAGATGTTGATGTTCGGCGTCCAAAACGTGAGGCCGTAATACTGCGCGCTGTCGCCGTCGTGCGTGCGGACGTATTCATTGTGCTTGGCGCGCGCCTCGGTGGCGATGATGTCCGCTTCGTTGTGAACCAATGGCAAATCCCAAGTCGCGGCCATGCCGATGGCCTGCGGAAAAACCGTGGCCGTTCCCGCGCACGCGACACCGTGGAGACATTCGCTCCAATAATTGTAAGCCGGAATGCCCATCCGCGGAATTGGCGCGGCACTGTTGCGCATCTCCTGGATTTTTTCGGCGAGCGACAGGCGGCTCACGAGGTCTTTGACGCGCGCCGCAACCGGCTGCGAGTCATCGCTCCAGATTTCCGATCCATTGACAACAGGGATTTGCAACGCGGACGAAACTTCCGCGTTCGTCAAATCCGCCGCGCGCAGGGAAATGATCGAAATTTTACCCGCATTCGCGCCAAAAAAAACCGCTGAAAGCACGGCCAGCGTGCCAATCCACTTTCGATTCATGGGGCGAGATTACAACATCCCGCCGTCCTGCCAAACTTTTTTGGCAACCAACGAAAGGCTTTTTACCGGTTATAAAAAATGACAATCCCACAAAAAATTTCATTTCGCTGCCCTGCCATTCCTCATTTACGATTCCTAATTTACGGTTTAAGATTGCCGCCGCGTGTTCAACATTGAACAACTTTCCGAACTGCTGGAAAAAAACCGCGTCGCCGCGTCCGCGCGCGTGCGGGAATTTTCCATCGGCGGCAGAAAATTCAATTTCAACTCGCAACCCGCCGTCATGGGCGTCGTCAATTTGTCCGCCGATTCGTGGTATCGCGAAAGCGTCTGTTTATCGGCGGAATCAGCGGTTCAGCACGGAAAAATTCTCGCCGCCCAAGGCGCGGACATCGTGGACATAGGCGCGGAATCCACTTTGGCAAAGGCGGCGCGCGCAAATGACAAATCACAAAAATCCAAATTGATTCCGGTCATAAAAAAATTGCGCGCGGAAAAAATCCTCGTTTCCGTCGAAACCTATTCGCCGAAAGTCACGCGCGCGGCGCTTGAAGCTGGAGCGAACATTTTGAACTTCACCGGAACCGCCGCCTCGAAAGAAATCTTCAAAATGATCGCCGCAAATGACGCCGCCGTCATCATCTGTTTCGTGCAAGGCAAAAACGTCCGAGAAGTCGGCGATTTTGATTTGAGTGCCGACCCGATTCCGATGCTGTCCGGGTTTTTTTCAAGGCAAATCGAAATTGCGCAACGCTGCGGCGTCGAAAAAATCTTCATAGACCCCGGCCTCGGCTTTTATTATCGCAACTTGCAGGACAGCGCCATTCGCGTCCGGCATCAGATGAATGTTTTTCTGAACACGTTCCGGTTACGCGAACTCGGATTTCCGATCTGTCATGCATTGCCGCACGCGTTTGAATTTTTCGGCGATGAAGTCCGCTGCGCCGAACCGTTTTTTGCCGTGCTCGCCGCGCTCGGCAAAACGGATTTATTCCGCACGCATGAAGTCCCGCGCATCAAAGCCGTTTTGGATGCGATGAAAGTTTTTTGATCTTCGGATTTGTCTTTTTGCGACAGAGAAAAACTCCTTCCTCTTCCGATTTTGCGATCCATTCACCAGAAATCTCAAGGCCATGTTGTCCGAGCAATTTTCGGACAAGCGCAGGCGTGTAGCGATACGAGAAAAAGAGCCGGATGGATTCGCCGCGATGAAATTCAAACCGCTTGTTTTCAATTTCAATCCGCCGCGAGTGAATGAAATGGAATCGCGCGACAATTCGTTTCAAACCAAAACCGCCGGCTTCAATTGTGAATTTCAGCTTGCCGTCATTCTTTTCAACACCGAGGTCGCGCAGAAAAGTCATCAGCCAGTCGCGTGTTGGCGGATTATCGTATTGTGGCAAAACCTTTTTTACGCCGTTTTCGTAATTGTTTCCGGGCGCAAGATTGGCGCTGAACAAAAGAAAATCCTCCGGGCGAAACATGGACGCGAGCTTTGGCAAAATTTCCTGCGGTTCGAAATTCGGGATCATTCCAAAGAAAGTGACGAATGACGGGTGGCGAGCGGCAAGAAATTTTCGCAAATCGTCCGCCACCGCCAGATCGCAGACAAATGGAAAACAATTTTTCTCCGGCAAAACGGCGAGCGCGGTTTGGCGAGCGACCAGAACCATCGCGGCGCTGACATCGCACGGCGTGTAGAAAATTTTCCTGCTGCGGGCTTTCAATAATTTCAACAATCTCGCGTCTTTTTGTCCGCCGCCGCACCCGAGGCCGATGGCATGGACACTTCGGGATTTTATTTTCGCGGCGGCGGCTTCAAAACTTTGTTCGTAAATCGCGCGGACATTTTTATCGTTGCGTGTGGGTGAATAGATTTGGTGCAGTGCGAGCCACTTTTGCGCCTGCTTGATGCTGTCGTAATGAAACTTGTGATTTATTTTCCGCGCGCGCAGCGAGGCGAGTAAATCGCGCCGGACGTTTTCTGGAAACTGGCTTTCGTGGATTAAAATGTTTGCCGCAGATTTCATCTGTCTACTTTTGCGGAAAAATTTGGTAGAGCAAAAGATAAACGACCACGCCCGTCACGGAAACATACATCCATAACGGCCACGTCCAGCGCGCGATTTTTTTATGCGCGTCAAAACGTGCGCGCAATGCGCGGCTCAAGGTGATCAAAACCATCGGCACAATGGTAATGGCTAAAATGGTGTGCGTCAGAAGAATTGTCAGGTAAATCGGTCGAAACCATTCCGGGTTTAGAAATTTTGTCGGCCCGATGCGCAATACATAGTAGCGATAGCCGTGATAAATGACGTAGCAAATCAAAAAAATTACCGATGTGCAAAACGCCGAAATCATGCAGTTGCGGTGCGCAACGATTTTTTTTTGGCGGATGAAAATAAATCCGGCGGTCAAAAAACAGGCGCTCAAGCCATTGAGCGAGGCGTTGACTGCGGGCAGGTCATAAATGCTCATGGTTCGCGTTCAAGCTGGCGAACGGTCGCGAGCAACTTCGGTTCGACGGCATTCGTCCAATCCACGTCGTCGCCGCCGGTCTCAAAAATGCCACGCAGTTGCGCGTGTTTGTCAACGATGACAAAAATCGTGGTGTGAATGAACAGGTCGGCGACGTCTTTTTGATCTTCCAGCTTCACCGGCGTGGAACCTAATTTCAAACTGCCGCTTGCGAGCGCGGCGATTTCTTTTTTGGTGCCGGTCAGAAATGTCCAGCGATTGAAATCCGCGTTGAAGCGCTCGCCATATCTTTTCATTATCGGCGGCGTGTCGTAATCAGGATCGGTCGTGAGCGTCACCAATTTCGCGTTGCTGTTTTGCGGCAATGAATCTTGCAGCGATTTCATCTGGCCGGTCATGCGCGGGCACGGGCCAGCGCAACGCGTGAAAATGATGTCGGCGACCCAGACATGATTGGTTAAATCGGCGAGTGTCGTGATTTTTCCATCTTGATTCGTCAACGTGAAGTCCGCGACTTGGCCGAGGACGGGCAGCGAGTGCTTGACGACGCGGCTGATTTCCGCGAGCGAAAGCAGATAAGTCAAGCCCAGCACGCCAAAGAGAAGGCTGACGCCAAGCCAGAGCGTTCGCGGAAGTTGTTGGGGAGTTTCAGCCATGCCCGCGATTGGGTTGCGCGCGCCAGCGCGCAAAAATTTATTCAAAACTCGTGGCCGCGCCGGATTTTGATTTCAGCCATTTGTCGTAATCTTCCTGCGTTTGCACGACGAGGAAGCCGCCGGTCATGGCCGCGTGGCCATTGCCGCAAAGCTGCGCGCAGTTGATCTGGTAACGCCCGACTTGCACCGGCACAAACCAGCAGGGAATCCGCAGGCCGGGAATCGCGTCCTGACAGACGCGCATGGCGATGATTTTCAGCGAGTGGATCACGTCCTTGGAGGTGACGTAGATGATGACGGGCTTGTTGACGGGAACGTGGATTTCGTTCAGCACCTGGATGTCGTCCTTGGCGTTCACGTCATTCGTGTCAACGCCGAAGATGTTGTCGGCGGTGACGAATTTCATGTCCTGCGCGCCGAATTTTCCGTCGGGTCCGGCGTAGCGGGCGTTCCACGCGAACTGCTGCGCGACGATCTGGATGACGGTGGAATCTTTCGCCGCCGGAAATTTATCCACGGCCTTGGCCCACAACGGCACGGCGATGAACAACAACAGCACGGCCTCGGCCACGACAACGCCGAGTTCAATATAGGTTGAAGTGTGGCCGGTGACGCCGACGTAATCGGCCTTCGGATTGCGCGAACTGCGAAAGCGGTTGACTGCGTAAAAAAAATAAATGATCCAGCCGACGAACAGCGCGAGCATCAGCCAGTGGACGTAGATGATCAGGTTGTCAACGTCCTGCCCGTTTTCAGAGGCGAGCGGCGGCAGGCCGAGGATGTATTTGCCAAACCATTGATTCATACTTTGACTTCAGAAAGATTTCCGGCGGCGGCTTTCGCAGCCAGCGCGGCTTCGCGACGGATGATGAAAACGAAAAACGCGGCGATGGAACCCAGCACGCTGGCGATGACGCCGAACAGCGTGAGGATGCCGAGATTCATGCCATTGGTCAGCGGTGATGCCGGCATGTCGCTGTTGGCGCTGCCGCAAGCGGCGCACGCGAATAATTGTGACGCCGTGAACACTGTCAGTGCGACGGCGAGAAAAATTGTTTTCAAAAATTTATGTGATGATTTCACAGGTAACTGATTTTTTTCAATTTCTTCAAAAAATAAACGCCATAGATGATGACAAGGATTCCGGCGGCGACGGCGATTCCGCCGAAAACCGGGCTGCCGTCCGCGAACGCCCACGCCGCGCAGCCAAACGACAATGAAGTCAGCAGCGTCACGAAAATAAGATGGAAGGCTTTCAGCGACATTTTAGTGCATTTGGGTTCCGGTCGGAAAATCGTGCAGTGCCCACATTGTCAATCCCATCAGGCCGGCGAAAAAAAACACGGTGAAGGCGAGCGTGGTGTATATCGCCCTTTTTTCGGACAGCAAGTGCATCAGAAAACCGGCGACGAGAAAGGCGTTCACGCACGCGACCACAAGGATGAGCGTCACCTTGAACGCCCAAGTGTAATGTTGCGGCAAATACGAGATGAAGATCATCAGCGATATGGCGCAAAGCACGGCGATAAAGATGTAGATGCAGCGCCGGACATAACTTTTGAAATCAACCGGGTGCTCATCGTCATGTCCGATGGGATGTTCAACTGGATGCTCAACTTGATGTAATTGGCTCATAAATTCGTCACGTCAAATATAATACCGGGAACAGGAAAATCCAGACCAGGTCCACGAAATGCCAGAACAGGCCGGAGACCTCGATGCGGTTGGTGAAACGCTCCGGGTCGCGTTTCCACAATTTGCTGCCCGGGCCCCACAAATAACCGATGACAATGCTGCCTCCGAGGATGTGCAGCGCGTGCAGGCCGGTGAGCGTGAAATAAATCGCGAGGAACGTGTTGTGCCACGGGCCGTAATTCTGCATGGACTTGATTTGCGCGCGTTCAATTTTGACTTCATCGCGAGGGATGTTTTTCTGCGAGCGCAAATCGTAAAGCAGCGTTTCGTCCTTCACGATGCGGCCTTCGATTGTCACGGAAGCCAGTTCGTAATTATTAGTGAAGCCGCCGGAAATTTTGGAAAAAGCATTTCCACGAAAGCTGTGTTCTTCAATTTCCTTGTTCGTCGCCTTGTCCACATAGACCGCGCTTTCAAAATGTCCGTCAGCGAACGTGCCGTCATTTAATTTGATTTCGTAATGGATCAATTTGTCGTGATACTCATACATTTTGATGCACAAGAACGTCAGCGCGCAAACCAGGGTGCAGGCATGGAAGAATTTGAATTTCCCGAATTGCCCGACCTTGCACGCGACCCACGCGAGCAACGTTGTAATTGCCGAAAGCGCGAGAATGATTGTGTTGAGCGTGCCAAAGCGGACATCGAGCCAGCCGTGCGGCCAGTAGCCGGGCGCGGCGCCGACGCGCAGCAAAACGTAGGCGGAAAAAAGGCCGCCGAAGAGCATGACTTCGGACGCGAGAAAAAGCCAGATGCCGAGCTTGGCGTTGTAAAGCCCGATGTCAGGTCTCGGTTGAACTGTATAGGGTATGTCCATGAATTAAATTTAGTGCGCGGTTGAAATGGCCGTTGCAGGCAGACCGTCCGGCGGTTCGTTTTGCGGCGTGAAATCGGTCGCGTGGCCGGGCACGCTGTATTCGTAAGGGCCGCGATATACTTTTATTGCGCGCGTGAAATTTCCGTGCGGCGGCGGCGTGGGCGTCTGCCAGTCGAGCGTCGTCGCGTCCCATGGATTGTCGTTCTTGATTTTTTCGCCGTGCTTGATGCTCCAAAAAACATTGATGATGAAAGGAATTTGCGCGAGGCCGAGGCAAATCGCGCCCCAGAAAATCGGCGTGTGCAGCGCCATGATGTTGTCGCTCAAGCCGCCGATGACGGCCGCGCCCGCGCGGCTGTTGACCGCAGAGGAGTAATTCAAGCCGCCGTCCGACATGCGCCGCAGCATCCCCGCCGCGCCCTGCACGAACATCGGCATGAAGACGACGTTCATGAAAACGAGCGAACCCCAGAAATGCACGCGGCCCCAAAATTCATTCATGAACCGTCCGGTCATTTTCGGATACCAAAAATAAACTCCGGCAAAGAGCGCAAAAATCGTCCCCGGCGCGACGACGTAGTGAAAATGCGCGATGATATAATATGTGTCGTGCAAATGAACGTCGCTGACGTTGAAGCCGAGCGGCAAACCCGTTAGCCCGCCGATGCCGAACATCGGCAAAAACGCGAGCGCGAAAAGCATCGGCGTGTTAAAGCGGATGGAACCGCCCCAAAGCGACATGAAAAAGCACGTCAAAATAATCACGGACGGAATCGAGATGATCATCGTCGTCGCCTGGAAGAACGTGGAAATTTTCGTGCCCATGCCGGTCAGATACATGTGGTGCGCCCAAACGATGAAGGATAGAAAACCGACGGCCAGCACCGAATACACGAGCGATTTGTAGCCCCAGATCGGCTTGCGCGTGTTATTGGCGAGGATTTCGCAGACGATGCCCATCGCCGGCAAAATCAAAACGTAAACTTCGGGATGGCCGAGAAACCAGAACAAATGCTGCCACAAAAGTGGACTGCCGCCGCCGCTGATGTTTGCCAATTGTCCGCCAACGGCCAAACCGGTCGGCAGGAAAAAACTCGTGTGCGCGACGTTGTCCATCAATTGCATGACGGCGGCGGCTTCGAGCGGCGGAAAGGCCAGCAGCAAAATAAATGCGGTCACAAATTGCGTCCAGACGAACCACGGCAGCCGCATCCACGTCATGCCGGGCGCGCGGAGTTGGATTATTGTTGCGATGAAATTCACCGCGCCGAGCAGCGATGACGAGATGAGAAAAACCATGCCGATGATCCAGAAAAGTTGTCCGTGTGTCGGGATCGAAGTCGCCAGCGGCGAATACGAAGTCCAGCCCGCCTGCGCCGCGCCGCCGGGAATGAAAAAGCTCACGAGCATCACGAGGCCGCCGATGAAATACGCCTGATAGCTCGCCATGTTCACGCGCGGAAAAGTCATGTCCACCGCGCCGATCATCAGCGGCACGACGTAATTTCCAAATGCGGCAAATGCGAGCGGAACGATTCCGAGAAACACCATGATGGTTCCGTGCATTGCGCCAAGCGAATTGTAAAGGTCGGGCGAAATCACGCCTTTCGCGGCGGGCTGGCCGAGGGCTTTTTCCAGAATTGGGCCGATGAACGGAACCGGCAATCCCGGATGCGCGATCTGCCAGCGCATCAAGATCATCAGGAAAAATCCGAACAGCAGGAAGCAGAGCGCCGTCAGGCCGTATTGGATGCCGATGATTTTATGGTCGGTGGAAAAAACATAGGAGCGCAGGAAGCCGATGTCCTCATGATGGCCATGGTCGTCGTGGCCGTGATGGGCATCAGCCTCGCGGAACGGCGGAAATTGGTGAACAAGTTTTTCCATGTTATTTAATTTTATCCCAGACCATCAACACCAGCAGCAGCGGCAGATAAATGATTGAAGCGAAAAACAATTGCTTTGCGCGCGGCAAAGTCAGTTGCCGCGAAAATTGAACCGCGCAAAATAAAAATCCCGCGCCCAAAATGATTGCGCCGATGAGATAAGTCGTCCCCGCCATTTTGAAAACGAACGGACACAAACTCACCGCCAGCAGCGCGAGCGTGTTGCTGATGGATTGTTCCGCCGTGCGTTTGCCGTTGGCGTCAATGTTTGACAGCATTTTGAATCCGGCCTTCGCATATTCGTCGCGATACATCCATGCGATGGCGAAGAAATGCGGCAACTGCCAGAAAAACAAGATCGCAAACAGCGCCCAGCCTTCGCCGCTCAACTCGCCGCGCGCCGCCGTCCAGCCCATCAACGGCGGCAACGCGCCGGGAACCGCGCCAATCATGGTGTTCAGCCACGTCACGCGCTTGAGCGGCGTGTAAATGAAAAGATAACTGACGAGCGTGACCGCGCCGAGAACACTCGTGAGCAAATTCACCGCGAGCGCGAGATAAACCAAACCGGCCACTGAAGTGACGCCGCCAAAAATCGCAACCGTCGTCGGCTGCAAACGGCCTGAAGGCAGCGGACGGCTTTGCGTGCGGCGCATTTTTGCGTCGTATTCGCGTTCGAGCAATTGGTTCAATGCCGATGCGCCCATTGCGACAAGTCCAGTCGCCGCGAGCGTGTTGAAAAATAAAAGCCAATTCATCGCGCCAATTTCGCCGACATAAAACCCAACCGCGCTCGTCAACAGCACGAGTGTCGTCAGCCGCGCCTTGATCAGTTCGGAAAAAACCGCCGTCCAGCTTTTTTCAGCCGTGGTCGCGCTTAAAATTTCTGCGGAGACTTCTTTCATTTCACTTGTTTGCCATCATGGACGTTTGCACGCCGAACACCCCGAACGCCTGCGCGTCGGGCAATGCCGACGCCGAACGGCCAAAACCAATAATGCACCAGAGCGCGCCTGTCACGAGCGAAAGCGCGCCAACCATGACGTGCGCCGTCGCGACATCGGCGGCTTTGTTCGTCCAGATCGTCGCCGCGCCGAGCGCGACTTGCGTCAAAATCAATGCGAGCCAAAAAATGGCGAGCTTCGTAAGCGAATCTTTTCCACCAAGACGTTTGCGCGCGAGCCACGCCGCCGCCGCAACGCCAGCCAAAATTAAAAATGCGACGAGGCGATGAACCATTTGCAAAATAATCTGAAACGCGGTGATGGGATTTTCGCCATTGATTTCCATGCGGTGAGCGTTGTAACCGGCGACGGCTACTGCGCTCGTGTCCGGCCAGAATTTTCCGTAGGCGGACGGAAAGTCAGGAATCGCCAGGCCGGCGTGTTGATGCCGCATCGTTGCGCCGATGAGCAATTGGATGAAAATCAAAATCGTGACGAACAAAACGTGGCTGCGCAACCCGCGCGGGATGAAAATTATTTTCCGCGCGGCCAGTTCGTTCCATGCGCGGCTCGTGAAAAGTGCGATGGCGCAGACGAGGACGAAGAAAGTTTGCGCGACCGCGCCGTGAAAAATTCCCAGGCTGTTCATCTTCATCGTCACGCGCAAACCGCCGAGAATTCCTTGCGCAATGACGAGCAAAAACGCAATGACGCCAAGCCATTTCATCCATTGGCGCGAATCTTTCAGCCAAAGCCAGACGGCAAGAATCGTCGTTAAAAATCCGACGGCGGACGCCAGCAGCCGGTGCGTGTGTTCAAAAAATGCGCCGCCTTTCCAGAATTTGATCGGCAGCGCGAACATATTGTAGCCGTAGCTCGTCGGCCAGTCGGGCACAGACATCCCGGCGTTGTTGCTCGTCACCAGCCCGCCGAGGCCGATCAGCAAAAACGTCGCGAACGCCGTCAGCACGGCGAAACGGAACAGCCACGGATTGGTTTTCATTTGCGCGTTTGCGTTCACATTGAAAAACTACCGCCGCGTTTTTTCAAGCGCAGCGGTTCCCCCAACTTAAATTTATTTCACCTCAAATGTAAAATTCACGGTCACGTCTTTGTCGGCGACTTCCACGTCCTGCGTTTGCGCGCCGAGTTTCCGATGGTTGGCTTCAAGCGTGTATTTTCCCGGTGGCACATTTTTGATGGTGAATTTTCCGTCCTTGTCGCTGACGGCGAAATACGGGCTGTCAAACACGCTGACCCACGCGAACATCCACGGATGCACGTCGCACTGGAATTTCAGAAACATCTCCGGCTTCGGAAACGTGTAGGTCAAGTCCGCGCCGCCGGGCATCTGCACGTCGTTGAATTCCTGGTTGCCGTCCACGGTGGGCTTGGTGTGGACGTTATGGATGCAAGTATCGGAATTTTTGACGATGATTTTTTGACCCGTCTGCACCGCAAGAATTGTCGGCGAATACATGCAACCTTTTTGATCCATCACGGCGGGCGGCGCGCTCGCGCCGGTGGATTTGCCGGTGACGCCTTTGAGTGAAACAACCACGTCGGCGAATTCGCCTTTCGGTCCGACGACGTAAAAATGCGTCGTAGGCGTCGTTTTATACATCGCGGCGCAATCCGCGTTGTCCATGAGCGGCGTGATTTCCTTTTCGGCGGGCGGTGTGCCTTTGAAAATGATGACGCCGGTGATGTCCGCCGCGTGCAAGACCGGAGTCGCGGCCAAGGCTGCGATCAAAAGAAAAATTGAAGAAAATTTCATAATCGCCTTGAATTTACCACCCGGAAATTTCGGGTCAAGTGATTTGTGAAATTTTTCACAAGCCCTTCATCACGCGCGCCATTTCCAGCGCAGTCTGCGCCGCTTCGGTTCCGCGATTGTGCTTTGTTGAATGACAACGGATTTTCGCCTGCTTCACTTTTTCAAAAACGAACACGCCGTGGATGACGGGAATTTTTTGCTCGATTTGAATTTGCGCCAGCGCGTGCGTCACGCCCCAGCCGATGTGCTGCGCGTGGTTGGTCTCGCCCTGAAAAATCACGCCCAGACAAATGATCGCCGAATAATTCGGCTTGTGCGCGAGCTTCGCCGCCGCCGCCGGAATCTCAAACGCGCCCGGCACGCGCACGATGCGGATGTGCGCGCCCGCCGCAAACAATGTCTCCCGCGCCGCGCGCAACATCGCGTCCACGTATTCCGCGTTGTAGCGTGAGGCGACGATGGCAAATTTTCCACCGTCCGCGCGGATTTTTTTTGGCTGGGTTTTGCGGAGCATCGCGGAATTATTTTTTTGAATCGTCCGACGGTTTCCACTGGCCGTCGTAAGTCGCGCCGACCACGATGTCATCGCCGACCACGCCGTGTTCCACTGCCGGAGCCGGATTGGGCGCGGACGATTTGGCCGCGTCTTCCACTGATTTTCTGGAAATCAAAACGGTGTCTTCGTCGGTGCGGCGCGCGGCTTCCATGAGCAGGACTTCCCAGCCGCTTTGCACTGTTCGCTGGGGCGGTGCTTTGAAAGGTTTCAGTTGAAATTCGCCGCCGGTCATGGACAGCAATTGATTGAAAGCTTTTTCGCCGGTCAAAGTTCCCACGGCGGCGTGCGTGACCGCGCCCGCCTCGATGTAAATCTGGCCGTGCATCTGCTGGTTGCGGATTTCCAGAATCGAAGAATGACGCCCGATGCATTCCATCTGGATGAGTTCCTGCAAACCGACCTGCCGCACCACGCCGCTGAAACCTTCGCGGTGCGTCCACGAAACCAGATCGTTCAACATATTGAAAACAACTTTGATGCCTTCCGGCGAAACCGGTTTCTCGATGAATAATTCCGCGCCACCGGCCAGGCAAACCGCGCGATTGCTTTCATTGGCCTTGCCGGTCATCACGGCGATTTTTGTTCCGGGATAACGGCGATTGATGATGCCGAGCAATTGAATTCCATCCACCATCGGAATGCCGATGTCCAAGACGACCAAATCAATGTGGCTCTGCTGAAAAATCGCCAGCGCGCGGTCGGCAGACGGAGCGGAATGAATTTCCCAAGACTGGTTCGACAAAACGCCGCACAATTCCGTGAACGTCTCCAAAAATGCCAGACTGTCGTCCACGAACAGCACTTGAAATTTTTTTCCCGGCACACTGACAGTTTCCGGCGGATTGACCGGCTTCGCATCCGCAACGGGCGCAGCTTTCGGCAGCTCGGATACGGCAGGCTTCGACGCGTTGGCCGCAGTATTTGTAGCCAGCATTTTGGTGACGAACGACGTGGCCGGCTTGTCCGCTGCCGCCGGAACAGAATTTTCAAAACGCAATTCCACTTCGCCGACGCGCAACATCTGTCCCGGCTTCACGACGCCCTCGGAAATTTTTTTGCCGTCCGCGAACGTGCCGTTGGTGGATTGCAGATCGCGGACGACGAGTTCGCCGTCGCGCAGCCGCACTTCGCAATGCCGGCCGGAGACCGAGATTTCTGGAATCTGAAACGTATTGCCGTCGTGGCGACCGATGGTGACCCATTTCTCGCCCAACTCGTGGGACATGGTGGTCAGGGTTTTATTGATGACAACAAGTTTGGCCATGTCACTTAATGAAACAATCGCCGTCCTGCATTGTCAATCGCGACGATGGCGAATGTGCCGCCGCTGGCGCGTGCCGTTTTGGTTTTGATGGGTTTTGAAAATTGCATTGGCCTTCAATTTTTAATTCAAGGCGCTTACTTCATTGTGAATTTTATCAATATCTTTGCCCTCAAATATTTTACAGCCTAATTCAATTTCCCATTTTAATCTCTCATCGCGCAAAAATTCTTTTAAGTTTTCTCCTTTTAATGTTTCTAGGAAAATGTCTTTCCGTTTTGATTTTAACGAATAACCAAGCAACAAGGATGCAACCCCAAGCCTATCTTTGCTCTGAATCTTATTAGATTGATACAACTTCATTAATTGCGGAACGAATTTATCAGCAATATCTAGACGGTCATATACCAAGGCCGAAAGAATTATTGGCTGAAGACTTTCCGTGTCGCCCAATCTTACCGCTCTGTTGTAGGCAAAAAATATCTTATTGGAGTCGTTCATGCTTCCTAACACATGCATCGCTGTGTAGTCATATGCCAAACAATGCCATCCAATCGAATCATTTGAATAAACATTCACATACGCCTCTGCAAGTAGAGCAGCTTCTGGATACGCACTGGCAAATGTAAAACTTCGGCTAATTGGAAGTTTTGCCTTCGTTGAAATGTCATTCGTGTGCAAAAAGTAATAACCCATAAGCTCTCTATTTCCTTCATCGCCGGCATTTTCATTCAAATCTTTGATTGTGAGTTTCCCCTGATCGTAAGCGTCAATTTTTTGTTTAATATAAGCTTCTTCATTTGTTGTAATCGTAAAATGGCCAGCAGCCAAAGCCTCCTTATAAGCCTCAATGCTTTGTTGAACCGCGACAATTGAATTTGTAGGCACTAGATGCAAATCACTGCAATACGCAGTGCACGCAATTCCAAAACATATAAAAAATAATTTTTTCATAATGTATATCCACGGCTTAAAGCAAATGCCCCAATTTCTCCCGCTTCGTTTTCAAATACCGTTCGTTGTGCGGATTGGATTTTATTTTGATCGGCACCTGCTCG
>DATAUQ010000147.1:0-23638 GCA_036268155.1 Verrucomicrobiia bacterium
CAATCCGCAATCCGCAATTTTCATGTTCTCGCGGATGGCGATGAATTCCATCTCCGGCGTGATGATGCCCTGCTTGGCATACCAAAGCTGCGTGACGGGATGACCTTGGCTCGCGCGCAGCGGCTTGCGGCGCTGGCCGAGCAAGCCGGGAAATTCCACCAGCCGATTTTTTTCCGCATTGCTCGCGAATTCCGCGTGCTTGCCGGAAAGATAGCCGTTGTCCATCGGCTTCATTTCGCGACCGTCGATTTCTTCCATGTCGTCACGTTTCAAAATCCAATCGCGACGCAACGCAGGCAAGCCTTCGTCCGACTTGCCAAAGAAATTCGGGTCACCCCACGGCCCGCTGCAATCATAAACGCGCACCGGCGCATTTTTCTCAACCGCGCCGGTGTAAGATTTGGTGTCGCTGACTTCGATCTCGCGCATCGGCACGCGGATGTCGGGATGCAGTTTACCGGCCACGAACACTTTTTTACTGGCAGGCAGTTGTTCGCTGCTGTGCGGTTCAAAGGACTCTTTGGATGTGATCATAATTGTTCTTTGGGTCGCGCGAAGAGCCCGAAGGTTGCGAAGGGAGGAATGTTTTCCTTCGCTGACTTCGCGTTCTTCGCGCGAAAATTTATTGGTGGAAAGCCAAAGAGAGTGCGAAATCCATGCGCCGGCATTATCCGGTTCAAGTTCACGGGTCAATTGCACTTTCGCGCAAAACTCTCAGCGTCGCCTCGCGGCGATTTGGCTCCCCCAACGATGCCAAGCTAGAGCGATTCACCGGCAGCGTCAAGCCGGACGGCGGCGATTATTGAAACAGTGAATGAGGCAGCAACCAGAGCGCGACGTTGAAATAAATCACCAAGCCGGTCACGTCCACGAGCGTCGCGACAAAGGGCGCGGAACAAACTGCCGGGTCAAGTTTCACCGTGCGCAAAACAAAGGGCAGCATCGCGCCGACCAAACTTCCCCAAAGCACGACGCCGACCAGACTCACGCCGATGACCAGCGCGAACAGGGAATAATGCGAGCCGTAATCCCAAAAATGAAACCATTGCCACAGCACCACCCGGATCGCGCCAATGATCGCCAAAATAAAACCGAGAAAAAATCCACCGGCCAGTTCGCGCCGGAAAACGCGCCACCAGTCGCTCAACAAAACATCGCCCACCGCCATCGCGCGGATGATGAGCGACGTGGCCTGCGAGCCGGAATTGCCGCCGCACGAAAGGATCAACGGCATGAAAAACGAAAGCGCCACGATTTTTTGAACTTCGCCGCCGTAATTTTGCATCGTCACGGACGTGAGCATTTCGCCGACGAACAAAACCGCGAGCCACGGCGCGCGTTTTTTGACCATCGCCATCACATTGGTTTTCAGATACGGCGCGTCCAGGGCTTGAACACCGCCGAGCCGTTGGATGTCCTCGGTCGCTTCTTTTTCGGCGACGTCCAAAACGTCATCCACCGTCACGACGCCGACGAGCACTTCGTTGGAATCCACGACGGGCAACATCGTCGCGTCGTATTTTTTGAAAGCGGCCACGGCGGTTTCCTGATCATCGGTCGCGCGCAAAAAAATCTGCTGGTTCTCCAACAGTTCCAAAACCGAGGTTTGTGGCGGCGAAACCACGATGTCACGCAGGCGCACAAAATCCACCAACCGGCCTTTGCCGTCCACGACGTAAAGCTGGTTCATCGTCTCGCGCTTATGTTCTTCACGGCGCAGCAGTGAAAACACTTCCGCCACCGTCCAGTTCTGCTGCACCGCGACGTATTCGGGCGTCATGCGCCGGCCGATGGAATTTTCCGGGTAGCCCAAAAGCTCCGTCGCGATTTTGCGTTGTTCAGGATTCAGCAGCGCGAGCAATTTCTGCGTGACGGCGGCGGGAAGTTCTTCGAGCAACGCCGTGCGGTCGTCCGGCGAAATGTCATTGAGAATTTGCGCGACCTGTTCACTGCCCAGCGCCTTGAGCGCTTTTTCCTGGTCATCGAGCGGCAGATATTCAAAAACTTCCGCCGCCAGCTCGCGCGGCAAAAGCCGGAGCAAAACCGCTTCGTCGTCCGGCTTCAAATCCACAAAAATTTCCGCGATGTCCGCCGGTGGAAAATTGCAGAGGATTTCACGGAGTCCATTGAAGTCGCGCTGGCGGATGAGTTCCGCCAGTTCAGGCATGAGCAGGTTTCCAATCACAAAATAAAAGTGACAAGTGGCGTGTGACAAGTGAAGAGAAAAAAGCACGCATCTGCAAAATTCTTGTCACCCGCCACCCGTCATTAAAAGAAAAAGCCGTCCAGCATCACACTGAACGGCGTTGTTAAGCTTGCGCAAGTTGATCAAATTCGCTCAAGCCTCAAAAGATTTTCCGCAGCCGCAGCTTTGTTTCGCGTTCGGATTGGAGATCTTAAAACCGCCCGCTGTCAATGCGTCACTGAAATCCACCTGCGTTCCGCGCAGATATTGCGCGCTGATCGGGTCAACTACGATTTCCACGCCATGCTGCTCCGCGCCCAAATCACCCTCGCGCTTTTCGTCGAAGACCATTCCGTATTGCATCCCCGAACAGCCGCCCTGCTCCACATAGACGCGGAAATTTTTCCCCGCATTTTCCGGCAGCGCCAACAGCGACTTGCATTCCTCGGCGGCGCGCGCAGTCAGCCCGACGACGGTTTCGGTTGAAATTGTTTCAGTCATGGTTTCCACAATTAAAGCTAGACTTGCCTGATGCGCGTGTCAAACATCGGTTGCATTCAATTTTTCTCCGATGGCAACGCGGCGATTTTCTGCTCGATCAAATCCGTCAACTGCGGCAAAGCCTGTTCCAGTCCCTTGTAAAATTTTTTCTGCACGTCAGGTTTGTATAAAATTCCCACCAGCGGCGCCGCCTGCAATCCGGCTTTTTTCATCCAAAATAAATCCGAAGGCAGCCCGTGTTGCAAATTGTATTTATTCTCGTCAATCACAGCGGAATAATTGTCCAAGGCCAGGTTGAGCAATGCGGTCTGGTCACCGCCCGACGCCATGGCCGCCTTTTTTTCCAGCGCAATCCCAAAGGCAATCCGCGCCTGGCTGCGCGCGGAAATGTTTGCGGACGGTGAATTGAAAACCTGCGCGTAGGCGTTTGTGGCGGCGTCATAATTCGTGAGCTGCACATCGCACTCGCCGATATAGAACCATGCCAGCGCGCCATTTTCGTTGGTTGGATTCAATTGGACGATCTGGCTGAACTCGTTGGTGGCCAGTGCAAAATTCGCCAGCGGATTATTGGTGTCGGTCGAATCCGAACGCATCAGCGCGTCGCCGTGCGCGAAGGTCGCCTGCACCCGCAGGTCAATCGGGCAGTTCGTGTCCTGCTCCAGTTTCGTGAAGTAATAGAGAATGGCGTCCGAGTAGCCGAGTCGCCCAACAGCCGCGCGCCCGGCCATCATCTGCGCCGGATACGCGAGGTTGGACGCCGGCCAGTTTTCAAAAACGGATTTGTAATTTCTCTCGGCGTCCACGAAATCCCCCGCGCGGAAAAAGTGATCGGCCACCCACCATTGCGCGAGCGGCGCGAGATCGTTCGTCGGAAATTGCGCGACAAAATTGGTGAACTGGACGAACGCATTCGTCTCATTGCCACCCTGAAAATCAGCCCAAGCCAGCGAATAAATCGCCTGCGGACGCAAATCATTCGCGGGGAAATTTTTCAGCCAACCTTCGTATCTGCCGGCGGCAGCAGGCCAGTTTTGATCCTGCTCGTAAGTGCGCGCCACGGCCAATTCGACTTGTGGACGCAACGCCGAATTGGGAAACGTCGCCTCGAATTTTTCCAGCAACGCACGGGCGTTCGCCGGCTGAGTCAAATCCGTCTGGCTTTCCGCGACAAGCAGCGCGCTGCCCTGCGCCAGTTCGCTCGCGGGAAATTTCTCCAAAATCTGTGACAGCGCATTCGTCGCTCCCGCCATGTCCCGCAATTCCAGGCTCGCGCGCAGGCTTTGATAAAGCGCCCGGTCGCCGAGCGTCGCGCTCGCCTCGGGAAACAATTTCAGGCTGTCCAGCACCGCGCGGTAATTTTCCAGCGCGCCCACAAAATCCCCCTGCGCGAACTGCGCGTCACCCATCTTAAACCACGCCACCAGCAAATCCTCGGACGGCGGCAGTTGCAGCGCGGCGATTTTTTGCGCGGCGGTCTTGAAATCGTCGAAGCTTTCCGGGATTTTTCCCGCCAGCCAGTTGCACCAGCCGCGATCCAGATACGCCTTGCCCATGAGCGGACTGTTCGTGAATGTGTTGATGAACTCATCAAATTTCGCCTGCACTTCCGGCAATTGATTCGTCGCCGGCGATTGCGCGATGTAATTTTTCAAATTCAATTCGGCCAAAGTCAATTGAGCAATGTCCACCGACGGCGAATCCGGGAACTGCGCGAGAAAATTTTCCAGCGCATTCGTCGCGACCGAAAATTGTTTTTGCGCGATGGCCAGTTCCGCGATTTTCAGAACCGCCTCGCGCTGGCGATCCACCGGCACATCCGTCAGATTTTCCTGATACGCGGCGATGGCTTCGGCCGGCCGCCCTAATTTTTCCAGCGCGCCCGCGCGCAACGCCATGCTCTCGGCACGCCAGTCGTCGTTCGTTTCAAACCTCGCAATCTGCAAAAGGTTCGTCGTGACCGCCAGCGCCGCATCCGGCTCGTCCGCCGCGAGTTTGACTTGATAAAGCAGAAGCGCACATTGACGGCGCAACTCTGATTCAATCGTCTTCGCGTCAAGAAGCGGTTTCAGAATTGCAGACGCACCGCCAAAATCTTTCAATGCAAGCTTCGCCTGCGCCAGCAACAATTTCCCGCGCACAGTTTGATCGCTGACCGGCTCGGTTTTCACGGCGCGCTGGAACACGCCGTTCGTTGTTTCCAGCAATGAAACTGCTTGCGACCATTCGGCAAGTTTCGCGAACGCCGAGGCCGCTTCGACCACCGCCCGCAACCGCAATCGTGATTCGGGAAATTTTTGCACAAGCGCCATCCAGATTTCCGCCGCGTCTGAATAATTTGCGCCTTGAAACTGCGCCTCGCCCGTCCAATAGAAATATTCGTCAGCCAGTTTTCCGGCTTTCGCCTGATTGTTCGCGTCGGTCAGCAGCGCGATGGTGTCTCCAAATTTTCCCTGTTTTAATTCCGCCTGCGCCTGCAGCAAAACCGCCTCGGCAAAATGGCCGGAATTCGGATATTTTTCGACGAACTGCGCGAACGCCATCTCCGCGCGATCATACATCCCGTTCTGAAACGCGCCCGCCGCCGCCGCGTAGTCGCGATTTTCCCGCGCGCTGGCGGCGAGCATTGTTTCACCGCTCAAGACGAGCGCGAACAAAACCAAAAGCGATTGCCGCAAAAAAGCCATGGGTTGAATCTAAACGACATTGCGAAATGAAAAAAGCGGAAATACCGAATGCGTTAATTCTTAAAAGCTCGAAAGAAAAATGGGCGGATTATAATTTGGAGGAATGCCGATAATTTTTGGGCCGCGCTTTTTGTCCAACCAAATCAAAACTTGATTGGTGGCAACAGTTAAGATGCCTTCGCCGTTAAATCGTTCAGTTTCGACAGCAATCGCGCACTGATAATTAGTGCTGCCAATTACGATATTGTTGGTGCAGATAAAAACATAGTCGTGTCCATAATTATTTGAGAGCTTGCCATCTTTTTGCAATTCCAGTTGCGCTTCTTTAAGATCGTTCCATCCATTGAATATGGCTGCCTTGCGAAGAGACAAGCCATATCCGTAGGTGATGTAAAAAAGGACTACAAACAAAAGAAGAAACACGACGGAAATCACAGCAACCACTTTTTTAACTTTGGAACGCATTTGAAATCAAATTGCATTTGAAAAGTAAATTGTCGAGTTTTTCTCTCTGTTAATCTGCGGTTCAATCCAAAACACTTTTCAAATAATGCCCGGTGAAGCTCGCGGCGCAGTGAATGATTTTTTCCGGCGGACCTTCCGCGACAATTTTTCCGCCGCCCAAACCGCCTTCCGGGCCGAGGTCAATTATCCAATCCGCCGTTTTGATCACGTCGAGATTATGTTCGATGACGAGCAATGTGTTGCCAGTCGCACGCAATTTGAAAAGCACTTCGAGCAATTTCGCCACGTCGTGAAAATGCAGGCCGGTTGTCGGCTCGTCCAAAATGTAAAACGTCTTGCCCGTCGCCTTGCGCGCCAGTTCCGTTGCCAGCTTCACGCGTTGCGCCTCGCCGCCGCTCAACGTCGTCGCCTGCTGGCCGAGCCGGATGTAGCCGAGGCCGACTTCCGTCAACGTGAACAGCGGGTCGTAAATTTTCGGCACGGCGCGGAAAAATGTCACCGCTTCGTCCACGGTCATGTCCAGAACGTCCGCGATATTTTTTCCTTTGTAATTTATTTCCAACGTCTCGCGATTGTATCTTTTTCCGCCGCACACTTCGCACGCCACATAAACCGCAGGCAAAAAATTCATTTCGATTTTCAGCAAACCGTCGCCCTCGCATTTTTCGCAGCGACCGCCCTTGACGTTGAAACTGAAACGGCCCGGCTCGTAACCGCGCACTTTCGCCGCCGGCAAGCGCGCGAACAGGTCGCGGATGTGATTGAACATTCCCGTGTAAGTCGCCGGGTTGCTGCGCGGCGTGCGGCCGATCGGCGACTGGTCAATCACGATGACCTTGTCGAGTTTTTCCGAACCCGTGAGCGCGCGATGTTCGCCGGGACGTTCCTTCGAGCCGTAAAAATTTCGGAACAGCGCACGCCGCAAAATGTCGTCCACGAAAGTGGATTTGCCCGAACCGCTCACGCCGGTGACGCAAGTAAAAGTGCCGAGCGGAATCCGCACGTCAATGTTTTGCAAATTATTTTCCGTCGCGCCGAGCACTTCGATCCAGCCGCGTTCCTCGGTCGGTTTGATCCGTTTTTTGGGAACGGGGATCGAAAGTTCGCCGGTCAGATATTGCGCGGTCAAAGATTTTTTGTTCTGCAAAATTTCCGGCAACGTCCCCGCCGCGACCAAGTCGCCGCCGTGAACGCCCGCGCCCGGACCGAGGTCCAAAATGTAATCCGCCGCGCGAATCGTGTCCGCGTCATGCTCGACGACGAGAACGGTGTTGCCCAAATCGCGCAGGCCTTTCAGCGTGTGCAGCAAGCGGTCATTGTCGCGTTGGTGCAATCCGATGCTCGGTTCGTCCAGAACATAAAGCACGCCGACGAGCGCCGCGCCGATCTGCGTCGCGAGCCGGATGCGTTGCGCCTCGCCGCCGGACAAAGTTCCACTCTCGCGGTCGAGTGTAAGATAACCGAGGCCGACGTTTTTCAAAAATCCGAGCCGCGCGCGGATTTCCTTGACGACTTCATCCGCGATTTTTTTCTCGAACTCGGTCAATTTCAGCGCGGCAAAAAAATCATCCGCCTTTTCCACGGACAAACCGCAGACGTCCATGATGGACAGGCCGGGAATTTTGAGAGTTTTGAGTTTTGAATTTTTAGTTTTTAGTTGGGAAACAAACTGTTCGCCGCGCAAGGTCACCGCGAGGATTTCCGGTTTCAGCCGCTTGCCGTTGCACGCCTCGCAGAAATGCGGGCTCATGTATTGCTTGAGGCGGTTGCGGACGAATTCGCTTTCGCTTTCGTTCGCGAGCCGTTCCAGATTCGGCAGAACGCCTTCGAACGGACGGGAAATTTTGCTGATTTTCCCGCCGCGCCAGAAACTGAATTCCACCTCCTCCTCGCCGGAACCGTTCATCAAAACTTTTTTGAAATCGTCCGGCAGATTTTTGTAAGGCGCTTCAAGGCTGGCGCCAAAATGCGACGCAATCGAGCGGATCATGGCCTTGTAATAAATCGTCAGCCGCTTGCCCGCGCGACGCCACGGCTGGATCGCGCCGTCGTCGAGCGATTTTTCCATGTCGGGCACGACGAGCGCCTCGTCAAAAATCATTTTCTGGCCGAGGCCGTGGCAGACTGGACACGCACCGGCGGGCGCGTTGAAGGAAAAATGTTTCGGCGTCGGCGGATCGTAACTTTTGCCCGTCGCGGGCGAACACATTTTGTTCGAGTGAAGCGTCTCAATCCAATTTTCACCGGCTTTGGACTTTGGACTTTGGACTTTGGACTCGTCCGGCAATTGATGCAGCGTGAACATCACGCCTTCGCCCCAGCGCAAGGTCGTCTCGACGGAATCGCCGAGACGCACGCGGATTTTGTCGTCAATCACGAGGCGATCCACGACGGCCTCGATGTTGTGAAATTTCTTTTTGTCGAGCTTCGCGCGCGCGATGTTTTCGCCAAGTTCAATCAATTCACCGTCCACGCGGGCGCGGACAAAACCTTCGCGCGCGAGCCGCTCAAAGACATCGCGAAACTCGCCTTTTTGCCGGCGAATGATCGGCGCGAGCAGCATGACCTTGGTTTTCGGCGGCAACGCGAGAATTTTATCCACGATGTCGCTCGTGCTTTGAGTGGAGATGGGAACGCCGGTTTCGGGACAATGGGATTTTCCGATGTGCGCGTAAAGCAGGCGCAGGTAATCGTAAATCTCCGTCGTCGTGGCGATGATTGAACGCGGGCTGCTGCCGGAACTGCGTTGCTCAATCGCAATCGCGGGCGACAAACCTTCGATGAAATCCACGTCCGGCTTTTGTAATTGGTCGAGAAATTGCCGCGCGTAGGCGGAAAGCGATTCGACGTATTTGCGCTGGCCTTCGGCGTAAATCGTGTCGAACGCAAGCGACGATTTTCCCGAGCCGCTCAAGCCGGTGAAGACGACGAGCTTGTCGCGCGGAATCGAGAGCGAGAGGTTTTTGAGGTTGTGCTCACGCGCGCCGCCGATGCGAATAAATTCTTTGCTCACAGTTGTAAAATTTCAGATTGAACGAACCTGTTATTTTACATCAAAACCGCGCGGATGCAAAGTTGGAGTTGTCCCGGCGAAGAAAAAATTGCCGCGCCTAGGGCAGCAGGATGAGCTGGTAGAATTTCATCAGCAACGGCGCGTTGGTGTCCGTGAACATAAATGTTCCGGTGGGCGAGGTGATGATGTTCGTGAATAGTGTCCAATTGATGACCGGTGTAAGATTGGTCGTCCATTGCACTTGGAATTGATCATTCGTCGGCGCGAACCATTGCAAAACCACATTTGTGGCCGTCACTGTGACATTCGTGATGGACGGCAATGGAGCGACGAAAATCGTGAATGTATTAGTCGCCGTCAAAGGCGGTAAACTGTCGTCGGTGACGACCGTATTGAACCGGGCGGCGAGGCCGGACGGCGTCGCGTTTGTCCAGGTGATTATGCCGTTCGTGCTGATGCTGGCATTGGCGGGCGAGTTTGTAAGGCTGTAGGTCAGGATGGCCCCAGTTCTGGAATCAACTGCTGTGTTGGTGACGGTGACGGTCGCCGAACCAATGGCGGTAAAATTGGTCTGCAATGGCAGAGTCAGCGAGTTGGTCGTTTGCAACAAAATCAGCCGATAGAAACGCATCGAACCGAGAGTTCCGCCGGTTTGCGAGCCATCGTCCAGGAAATTGAACTGGCTATGCGAGGGTGTCATCAAAAAGTCGTAAGCGACAATGTTGGTGAATGTGACCCAATTTGTGGACGCAAGGTTGGTATTCCACTGCACTTTGAATAAATCATTCGTCGGCGCGAACCATGTCAGCAAAAATCCGGGCGTGCCGCTGCTATTTGTCGAAGTGATGCTGCTGATGGACACGGCGGCAGGCGGAGGAGGATTTGTTAAAAGTATCAAACGATAAAAACGCATCGGCGGCAATCCGCCGGTCTGCGAGCCGTCGTCGAAGAAGTTGAACTGCGCGTTCGTCGCGGTGGCCAGAAAGTTCGTGTTGTAACTAATGACCGGCGGATTGGTGAACGTGGTCCAATTCGTTGAGCCAAGATTGTCATTCCATTGCACCTGGAACAAGTCATTGCTCGGCGCGAACCACGTTAACAGGAAACCGTTCGTTCCGCTGATGTTTGTGTAAACAATACTGGAAATGACAATGGGCGGCGTGGTCAACAGATGAAAATCCACTTCAACCGCGTAACCCACCGAGAAACTGTTCGTATTTTGCACACCCAGATAGTAAGTCGCGCCGGGCACGATGTTCGGCGGCGCGCTGGTGGTGTTCAAAATGGAAACGCCATTCGTAACCCCGGCGAGCAGCAACGAGTCATTGATGGTGGCGATAGTGGGCGGTGTGTTGGTGGTGAACCAGACGTTCAAAGGTGCTCCGGCAAAAATCAAATTGTTGGTGGCGAAATCCGCATTCGTCGGGACGTTGACCTTGTAATAGGTGATGCCGCCGGGCGAAATATTATTCGTCTCCGGCACGCCATTGGTCAGGTTCAGAACAATGTTGGTCAAGCTGGCGATGGACTGCGGTGTCAGGGCCAGACTGTGAAGGTCACCGGCGGCGATGGCCACAAAATTGGTCAAACCAGTCGGCACAGTTGTTTGACTAGCCGAATTATCACCCCAAGCCACAATGCTGCCGTCGCTTTTCAAAGCCATGCTATGAAAGCCACCGGCGGCGATGGCCACCACATTGTTCAACCCGGCTGGCACGTCTATCTGGTTGGCTCCGTCATCACCCCACGCCACAACCGTTCCATCATATTTCAACGCCAGACTGTGAAAGCTCCCGCCCGAAATGGCCACCACATTGGTCAGGCCGGCGGGCACGTCCGTCTGGCCGTCGCTGTCATCACCCCAAGCCACGACCGTTCCGTCGTTCTTGATCGCCAGACTGTGAAAACTTCCGCCCGCGATGGCGACCGCGCTGTTGGTCAAGCTCGCGGGCACATTCGTCAAGCCGGAGACATTGGCGCCCCACGCCACCACCGTCCCATTGTTTTTCAACGCCAGACTTGAATATTGCCCGCTGGCAATCGTCACCACCCCGCTCAAACCAACCGGCACATTCGTCTCGTTGGGGAAAATATTCGCGCCCCAGGCGACAACGGTCCCGGTGTTCTTCAATACGAGGCTGTAAGACTGACCGCCCGCAACGGCCAGCAGACCACTCAAGCCGGGCGGCACTGCGGCCTGATTAAAGGTATTGTCGCCCCAGCCCACGGCTGTGGCATTGTTTCTCAACGCGAGGTTGTGATCGTAAGCAGCGGCGATGGCCGTCATATTGGTTGAACCTGCAGGCACGTTAAGCTGCCCGACAAAGTTGGCGCCCCACGTCACGACATTCGCTTCGTCCAAAATCTGGTCGAACCCATAGTTCGTCCCCACGGCATTGCTGGCCACCAACCGGAAATGATACGGCACATTCGGGATCAAGCCGCTGATCTGGCTGTTGGTATAAACCACATTAAAGATGTTGCCGACACTGACCGGCGTTGTTTGATTTGCATAGTTGGTGGTCAGACCCCATTGGAACCAAGCCGTGGTTGGCAGACCATTCGGCGTGACCATGCCGTTCAATTGAGCGCTGATCCCCGTGACTAATTGGGCTGGTTGCGAGAACACAAACGGTGCGGTCACAAAGAACACGGTGACAGTGAAACTGTTCGTGGCACTCAAGCTTTGGTTGAACAGCGCATAGGCGTTCGTATCCGTCACAACATTCGTGAAGGTGTAAACGCCCGGCGCAGTCGGCGTCCAAGTGATGACGCCGTTGGTGTCAACGGTCGCGCCAGCAGGCGCGCTCAAGAAAGAATAAGTCAGCGGATTCGGAGGAATGTCCAGGTCGGTTGCCGCGTTGGTCACGATGAGCGTGCTCGACACAGGAATTGTTTGATTAGGCGGAGTGCCGACGAACACCGGCGGCAGGTTCACCTCGTTCACCGTCACGGTGAAACTGTTCGTTGCGCTCGCCGGCGGAATACCATTGTCGCTGACAACGGTAGTGATGGTATAAACTCCCGGTCCCTGAGCTTCAGTAGGCGTCCAAGTAATGATGCCATTGGTGTCAATGGTCGGCGATGGAGTTGTGGTCGCGTAAATTGTCGGCCAGTTGCTGGCCACCATCGCGGCAGTGTCAACGACCATTGACACCGCGTAACTCAACGTCACACCCGCATTGGTATCCGTAGCAGTGTTCGTCACGGTCAGCGTCGTCAATTCATTTATAGTCTGATTGGGAAGATTGTTCGTCGTAAATACGGGCGGAGTATTCGTGTTGATCGGCGCATAAATCACCGGCACGGCGCTGACGACGACACTCACGGTCACTGGACCGAAATTGGCGACGGTGACGGTGTTCGTGACATAGACATCAAACGACGCATAGCCGCTGTAATTGGTCGGCGCGAAAAGCGGATTGTTCGTCGGCGTGAAAACGGCAATGCTGTTGCTGTAAGTGCCGGTGTTCGTCATGGCAGTCACGACCCCCATACTATTGGTGAAATTCAAGACATTGGTGAGATACACGAAACCGTTGACGCCGTTGGTCACGAAAAAACTCAAGCTGCCCGTCTTGCCAAAAAGTTGCTGCAAATCTATTCCGACTGAAGTGTTGGTGATGGTGAGCGCGTGCGGCACAGCGAGCCAGTTAATGTATTCTTCCAGATCTGTGTAGCCAATGGCATTGGTTGAGGCGACGAAATCGCTGGCGTTGGTCGGGTTCTGGCCAAAGGTGGTTTCCCAATAATCCGGGATGCCGTCCCGGTCCGTATCCAGCGGCGGCAGTCCGAAGGCAGCAGTCGGGAATTTCCCCGCACTGCCAGCTCTATAAATAGAGGCTACTTCGTTTGATGAAATTGCACGCTTAAAAATTGTCAATTCGTCGATCAAACCAACGAAAGGTTCAATACCGTTCTCGGTATTGCCAATCGCTATGCCTGGATTGTAGCCTGGATCTAAATCTTGAAACGGACGAATTGCGGTGGTTGTTTGCGCAGCCAGTTGCCCATTAACAAAAATCTGCATCAGGCCGGTTGTCCCGTTGAAAACTGCCGCCACATGCTTCCACTGATTTATCGAAAAAGGCGCAGTGTCAAGATCTACCCCGTTGGCCGCAGCATCTTCCAAGTGGAATCGAAAAGAACCCGTGTTCAAGACGCATAAAAAGTAAGGATCAAAATATGTGCGTGTATCGCCGCGAAATATAATTTGGCCCAAATTATATCCAGCGGGCCCTGGAAGAATCTGCACTTTAACCCATCCTTCAATTGTAAATGAGTTGGTAAAGTGAAGATCGGTCGGATCACCCAACGCAACTCCGCTGTTTCCTCCGATGAATTGAAAAGCCGTGCCGACCATGCCAGGCGAATAGCCGGTTCCGCCTACCAGCGTGCCGTTATTAGTGCCTGCACTGTCAAGAGCATTATTCTCTGCACGCCACCAGCCAACCATGCCGGACAGCGGCGGGGTGGATATAAACGTGCCCGTCTGGGTGCGAACGCTGGTGACAATGTTCGTGTCCACCGAATCACGCAGTGTCATGTCCGGCCCGGCAAAATCCAGCACCTTCTCATACGCCAGAAAGGCTTCATCGGTGGAAACAGGCGGCAGCGAAAACGGCCGGTCGAATTTCGTGAAAAGATTGGTGAACATATTCCAGCCCGTGTCGGCGCCGTTCAGAATTCCATTGGTATCACTATCAATGAAATTGTTCGTCTGATAAATCCATGTGTTGGTCGTGCCGCCCCAGAAGGCGATGTTCGTCATCACGGAATTCGAGCTGGCGATGAGATAATTGCAGACATAATTGAGTTCATTCGTGAAGCCGGACGGGTTGTCAGAAATATCGTTCGTGGAAAAACCGGCGTTGGTGCCCCAGTCGTAAATGACATTATTCACGAAATCCAGGCTGAGGTTGTCGCCCAACCGCGGATTGGCGCTGTAATTGTCTGCGTAAAGATTATGCTGGAAACTTAAAACGCCCGACCCATAACGCAGTAACGAACCTTGGGACGGCGGGTTGTTGGTGATATAAAGGCTATCAGCCAGAATGGACCATTGCACGGTGACATTGGAGGAATTCAACGTGGACATCACAGTATCGGACCACTCGGCAGAAACGTGGTCGGCAATAACATTAGCCACATTCGTGAACATCAATGAATCATCAATTGCTCCACGCCGGAAGCGAACGTCGCGGATGATCAAATCGTGCGCGGATTGCACCGTCGTCATATAACCCGCGACCGTGATGCCGCAGCCCGGCGCGGTCTGCCCGGCGATGGTCAGGAACGAATTGGTGATGATTAGCGGCGACGCCAAAGTGATTGTGCCGGAAACGTCAAACACAATGGTTCGGTTGGTGGAACTCACGGCGTCGCGCAAACTGCCCGCACCGGAATCGTTCAAATTGATGACGTGATAAACCGTGTTGGAAAGTCCAAGCCGTCCGCCGCCTGACGCGCCCGCGCCCGCGCCTTCCGCGCCCGGAAACGCCGGGAAAACAAGGTTGGTATTGATCAATGCCAGAATAGTATAGTTGATGTTGGTCGCTTCGTTGTTGGGCACGCCCAGAAACCATGTCGCATTCAGGTTTGTGAGCGTGCTGTTAGTGAGGCTGCTCAACGCGCTGTTGGTCTGGATAAAGATCAATTCAGGATCAAGTCCCGGCTGCTGGCTGGTTTGAAAGAATGGCGGTGACAGCGGCAGACCGTTGGTCTGCGCCGTCAAATCTCCATTGCCCGTCAGATTAAAAAGTTCAAACTGGATGGACGCGGGCGCATTGGTGACGGTGAAACTGAAGAAATTCGTCAACGCCGCGCCCGGTCCCGCGCTGAAATTAAAAGGCACGCCGTTGGTCAGGGAAATGATGTTCACCGGCTGATTGGTGTCCAGTTCCTTCGCCAAAATGGTGTAGTTCACCGCGCCCGCGTCGCGCTTGAACACGCCCAGATACCAGATTCCCGACGACAACGGCACCGGCGAGGAATTCGTGAGCACATAAATATTTTCATCCGAGCTGGCCACATTGAAACTGCCATAATCGGAACTCACCAGCGTCGGCAGCGGCCCTCCTTTGCGGACGACCAGATCGGCGTTGCTGCTCAATTTCAAAAGCTGGAACGTGGCTTCCGAAGCGTTCGAGGAAACATTGAAACTGAAATAGCGTTCCTGATCGTTGGTGTTCAGCGTGCTCGAAAGCGGAATGTCATTCGTCAAGGCGGTGATGTTGAAATCCACTTCGACAACCGCCGAAGCCGCGTGCGCGCCATTGTTTCTCACGCCAAGATAATAAGAATTTGCAGGCAACGGCGGACTGCTCGCGGCGCTCAAAACCGGAATTCCAACTCCGCTGGCTCCGCCGGTTGAATTTGAAACCAGCGGAAAATCGCCCGGATTGGAACCCGTTGGCGGATTGGTCGGATTGAACAGCAAGTCCACCGGCAAGTCGGACGAGACAAGAATGTTGGTGGCAAAGGTCGCCCACGATGGCACTGCCACGGTGAGATACACAATTTGTCCCGGCGGCACCGAGATCGCCGACGGGTCTTGCGGACTCAATGGGATCGGCGGCGGCGTGTTGCTTGCAAGGACGAATTGAAGCTGCCAACTGACCAGTTGATTGCCATTGGCGATGATGGCTCCCGTCCGGTTGTCCAAAATCTCCAGCGTCCAAGTGCCGAAGGTGCTGGTGTTTTGCAGTGAATCAAGTGTCTGTTCCGGCTGATAATACAGGTTCCCCAATGGCGCTTCGGCGATGCTGAATGAATCCAGCAACATTCCCGGCTCCAGCCCGGTGATTAGCATCGGCAACGAGTTGGTGGTTGCGGGGAACGAGAAACTTTGCGACTGCCACGAATCATTCATGCCCAAAATCACGTTGGTCAATCCGCCCAGCGATACCTGCGCCTCGGCCAGGCTCAATCCCGGCGTGATGGCCGGATCAAATTTGCCGGTGTTGCGGTTTGTCGTGGACGCCGAGATTTGATAGATGGAGGCGATTTCGGACGCGGACAAGGCGCGTCCGTAAATGCTCATCTCATCCATTTTCCCGCCGTAAAAATTGTTCGTCAGACGGCTCATGTCCTTGCCCAGCAAAACATCGCCGGTGGTTTTGGGGATGAAGTATCCAAGATTGGTCGAGGCCACGTTTGTCCCTTCATAATAAAGGTTGGCGATGCCGGAATTCGTGTCGTAAGTGAGCGCGACGTGCTGGAAGACATTGCTCTGGATCAGTCCCGGCGCGGAGAAAATAAAATGCGACCCGTTCGTCACGTCCACCAGATTCGCGAAGAGGCAACCATTGGTGCCGGTGACCAGATTTGTCGTGCCGGGCACGTTGGTGACGGAAATCCAGAACTGGACGCCGTTGGTCTGGATGTCATTCACCTCGACCACGCCATAGACTTGATTGGTCGGTGGAACGCCGCAAATGATCCCATTGTCGTCCGCGAGCACCCAGAGTCCAGATTCCACGTTGGTTGACCCAAGAATGGCGGTGTAATGCTCATTGCCGGTGCAGGCGTTTGGCTGGCCGCTCAACCAATTGGTATAAGTGTAATTGGTCAATCCGCCCGACCAGACCAAGGTTCCGGGATTGGTGAAGTCGTTAAGCCCGATCCACAAATTCCGGTTGGTGCCGCCATATTGCGCGAACGTGTCGAAGACCCAGTTCTGTTCGTTCGCGGTGTCAATCGTGGCCAGATGCCCGCCCAATTGCGTCGCCCAAAATTCCGATGTCGTCCAGTTGGTGCTGCCGAGCATATAATAATAGTGGCCGGTGGCGCGGTCCAAAAATGGTCCCGCCTCGATGACCACGTTGCTCACCGCCGCATTGTTGGTCGGCACGCCCGCCAGCCATTCCACCAACGGTTGCTGGAACGAAACATTGGTCGGGCTGATCCAGCCTTCGATGGTGAACCCGCTGCCAGTGCCGACATTTAGAGCCGTAGATGAAACCGTGACCGAGGCGTTGGTTTCCGTCGCGCCGGGAACTTGTTCAAGGAACGGCACCTGCCGGATTTGAACGTAACTGTTCGTGCCAGCAAATTGAAATTCGTTTCCGGCATCTTCCATTTGAAACGCCTGGCCGACTTCGCCGGCGGGAAAATTGAACTGCCCGATCAACGAACCGTTGTTCCCGTTGGTTTCCGGATCCGAACTGTCCGTCGCGTTGCCTTCGCCGCGATACCATGCGGAAATATCCGGCCCGCGATACTGGAAATTCAAACTGAACTGTCTTCCCACCGTCATCGGTATCTGGCGGATGATCGTGCCATCGGCAAGCGCCAGGAAATTACTGCCGCCGCCCGCGATGGTGGAATCCGTGACCACGCTCACCTCATTGTTGGTCAGAAGCACTGAATTGGTGCCGATGATAATATTGGTGCCTGTATTTATGTTGGTCAGCACAAACAGATTCGTCGGCACGTTCCAGCCGCCAAAGGCGTCAAATATGTTTGTCGGCGCACGATAATCTCCATTCGTCGCCAGTTCAAAATCGCTCAAGGTATAATTCGTGCCCGTCTCGGTCAGGGTGTAAGGCGGCACGGCGAATTTGATGGGGATCGTCGTCAGGTTCGTGTCTTCCGTGAACATCAGGTAATTAAAATTCGTCTGCACGCCGCCGACGGTGTAAGTCCAGGCCGTGCCGCCGCCATTGGTCAGGGCGGGATTGCCGAATTGATTCATGATGATCGTCACAAATGTCGAAGTGCCGGGACCGAAATTGACGGTGACAGTGTTTGCGCCGTTGGTCAGGCCGGAATCATAAAGCGCATTGGGCAGGGTGAAATTGCCGCTGTTGGTTCCGTAATAAACGGTCATCTCGTCCGGTGCCGTGAAGAAATCATAGTTGATGGTGAGCTGGCCGGAAGTCTGGCCGACATTCAGGAAATTCGTCTGCGCCGCCGGGCCGCCATTCGCCGTCACGGGCGCAAAACTGTTCGTGGCGATAAAGACATCACCCGCGCCGTTGGTGGTCGAGCCACCGCGATTTTCCATCAATAGCACGCGCTGGCCGGTCGGGCTGACCAGCGTGAAGGTCAAATCCGAAATGCGCGGATGGTTGACCACGACGCCGACATTCACCGACGCGATCGGCTGCACCGTGGGGACAAAAATCGTGGAACTGTTCGCCGCGTCATCCAGCAGGGGTGGCCCGTTGGTGCTGAAATCAACCGGCACATTGGCTGACGCCGTGCCGCTCAACGTGGTGACCACAAAAGCATTCGCAGTCGTTGTCAGACTGGGATTGAAAATACCGATGAAATATCGTCCCGGCGTGAGCGGCGGACCAAAGGAAAGGGAATTACCCTGCGGAATGCCGTTCGTCAGTTCCGTGGATTCAAGGAAGTTCGAAAAATCCGGCTGCACGCCGAAGTTCAAATAAAGCTGCAACGGCGGCGTGGAAGTCGGCGGGACGGTGTTCGTCGCCGCCACGGTAAGGTTCGTGAATCCCGCCGCCACGTCAACAAATGTGTAGAACCAGGTGCCCGGTTGAATGCTGATAAAGATTCCCTTGCTCGGATCTTGATGCTTCTGAAGAAACATATTGAAGCCCGTTACCGAACCGGTCTGTGTCGGTGAATCGTCCGTCTCCGTCAAAATCCAC
Source organism: Verrucomicrobiia bacterium (assembly GCA_036268155.1). Taxonomy (GTDB): domain Bacteria; phylum Verrucomicrobiota; class Verrucomicrobiia; order Limisphaerales; family UBA11358; genus UBA11358. Next base: position 18,469 of record DATAUQ010000147.1, read on the forward strand.
GCGCCGACACCTTGCTGTCCCGCAAAACTATTCAAACTTCCCGGACCATCCGATGGTTGCGACCCGACCGTGACGCCGCTGTCATCATAAATCAATTGATATGGCCCCGGCGGATTGTCGAGCGAATCGTGATTGTTCAACACGGTGGAAATGCCGTTGAAAGTAAGCACGCCGATGAGGTCGCCGAAATTTTCGTGCGTGATCGTATTGGTCACGACCACGTTTCCGACTTCGACCGGCTGGAGCGCGAGCGCAAATACATAGCCCGTTCCCGGATGTTTCGGGCTGCCATCGGGAATGTTGACCGGCAGCGGCACGCCAAAAACGGTTTCATCGCCATTGGCATTCATCTGGCTGAACGGCTGCGCGGTAAATACCGGGACGAAGGCGTATTCCGCCGCCTCCTGGTCTTCCGACTTCACACCGATGTAATAAATCTGTCCCGGCGTCGAGTTCGTGTCCACGACCAGTTCAATTCCTCCGCGCGACAGCGACGCGCCGTTGAACACAGGACCGGCGGAAGACGCGCCGATTTGCGTGCCGTTGACACAATTGGAAATGACAACCGGATTCAGGTTGGTCAGCGTTGGATCCGTGGTCACATACATATCAATGTCAGCCGCCGGTTGCGTCGCGTCCGCCGCCGAATCCGCAAATGCGCCCATGCGCGGGATCGCCAGCGTGTCCGGCAAAAAGGTGATGAACGCGGCGTTGGTGACATCAACGCTCGACCCGGAGCCGTCCAACGCATTGTTCGTCACGACATAGAAATGCCACTGGTTCGTCATGCCCAGCGTCACCAGTTCATTCGTCCCGCCAATTTGCACCGTGTTCGTGCCGAGCAATGGCGTGTTCCCGCCGGCGAACTGATTGAACAATGGCGTGTTGGTGGCGGTCACGAACGTGATTTGCTGGTCGCCTGTTGGATTGGAAACTATCGGGTTGGCCGTGACCGTGATGCCGCCCAAATCCGCACTGTTGCCGTAGTTGATTACCAGCGCGTAATCCTGCACCACGTTGGGCGCGAAATTTCCCGCAGAATTGTTCGTCTGGGCAGTGATGGCATTCACGTTCACGTCGCGACCGACAACCGTGACGGAATAATTTCCCGTGGGCAGCGGCGGCAGGAAAACATTTTCAATGTTGTTGACCACGTCCAGGTTCGGCATCTCGTTGGTGTTCCACGCGGAGTTAAAAACGCTGTCCGATGGGATGTCATTGCCAAAAAAGACATCGCCCGTCGCCAGGTTTGTCACGACGAGATCAAGGTTATTGACGAGCTTGATGGCGGCGGCGGGATTGCCCGGCGGATCCGTCCACGCCAGCGTCACACGCAGCGGCAATATAGTTGCGTTGGTATTCACCGCCACAAGAAAGGTCTGGCTGTCGCCCGTCGCGAGTGCGTTAGTCGGGCTTTGGTCGAGGAAGAAAATCGAGATGTTTGTTCCGCTGGACGGATTTACAAGATTCGTGATTGTGAGGGGCAGCGAATTCGGCAGGTTGATCAATCCCCACCCTTCATAATTGATGGTATTTTGACTTCCAAAATTGTAAAAACGCGTGGGACGCGCGCCGTTAATCAGCATGGCTTTCAGCAACGCCGGGCTTGGGGTCGCGTGCAAAGCGTTCGTGAAGAAATCCTGCATCAACGCCAGCACGCCGGACACATCCGCCGCCGCCATGCTCGTGCCGGATTCATAGCGGTAATATGGCCCGGGGCCAGTGCTGTTTGGAACAGTGCTCGGAGTGCCGATTGACTGATCCAAATTGCTCAAAACCAGCAATTCATTTCCAACGTCGTTCGTCGTGACGACATCGGTGATTAAATCAAAACTGATCGGCTCGGTGGTGATGTTGCTGACGCCAAAATTAAAACCCACGAATTCTTCACTGCTTTGGATGTCAGCTATGGTCAGCCCACCGTCGGGCGGTATCGAAACCTGATTGTTTGTGGTGAAAAAAGAATATCCTGGAGCACTTTCCTGCCCCACATAAATCGGCAGGTTGGGAAACGGAACCGGCGAATCCGCGTTTGGCAGGACTTGTATAGTGGCCTGTATCGCGTTAAGTGGGACAAATGGAAAGGAGCTGGCAAATATCGAATCCGGCTGTGCAATGATATTATCAAACTCCTGCACATCATGGTTCGTCGGATTTTGAAAGAAATAGCTGGCTATGTCCCATTGTGCTGAACGCGTTGAAACGACAAATGTTCCCGGGGCAACTACGTCCGGCTTGTCGCGTCCGGTCGTGCCTTCCGTGCCGATGCCTACGTTGCCTCGGCTCGAAAACGCAGCCACTCGATCAGGCGTAGAAGTCATGGCCGCCCACGGTTCATTGGTCGTGCCATCAGCCTCGGTGACTTGGTTTGTGATATTGCGCAATTGTTGAATGGCACCAACCGTAATGACATTTTTGCCAGTGCCCGGAGACAAAATCGTATCTGCATTACCGCCGCCTGGATCAGCGGTGTCGTCTCCGTTGCCATCATTGCCCGCCGAAAAAATAAATAACACCGGCTGCGAACCCGTCATGCGCGGCAACGCGTCACGCGTGGCGGCGTCATAACTTGCAGCGGCAAGGTCATAAGTGGAGTCACCGTAGTTCCAACTGTTGTTGGAAATCAGCGCATTCGTCAATGCCGCCGCCGCCTGCAATGCTTCGTCTGAATCGCCAAAATTTAAGGACAACAAAGTCGCCAACGGCGCTTTGCCACGAAATTGGAATGGGTATCCGACACCATTGGTCAATATCGAACCCGGGACATTCGTCACCGTCGTTGATTCCGTCCCATCGCCCGCGATCTGGCCCGCGACGAACGTGCCGTGTCCGTCCGTGTCCGTCAAATTCCCCACAGCCCCGAATACACGATTGACCAAATCAGGATGTGTTGCATCAATGCCCGTATCATCCACCGCCACCAGCACGTTTGAACCGCTCAAATTCATGTAATTTGTTGTGGTGACCGAATCCACGGACACGCCCGTCGTCTGGCGGCTCAAATCGTTCGCATGAATGCGCTGGTGGAACGGTTCAACGATCTGCACGCCCGGCAAAACTGCCAACGCCGTCCAATTTTGCGGCGGCATGACCTGCACCGTCGGCCCGAACGGCGAACTGCCGGTCGCGATGATCTGTCCGCCGAGATTTTTGATCGCGGCAATCGTCGCGTCCGAATTGTCTGGAAACAAACCGAGCGTCAACGGCGCGCCGGGCAGCACGGAAGGCTGTTGCACCGCCATGCCCAGCAACGATGAACTGATTTTGTAATACGGTTCATACGGGATCACCGATTGCGTGAGCGGCAATCCCAAAAGTTGATTCGCGCCGCCCGACGAAACGCGGACGAGATAAGCGTCGTTCGGAATGTAGGAAACGATTTGCGCGCCCGCCGCCGCGAGCTGCGCGCGGAACGCCGCGTCAATCGGCCCGCGCGCCTGCACGATGTAGGCGCCCGGATCGCCCTGCGCCTGCAAATTTTTCGGGATCGCCAGGTTCAATTTCACGCCCGTGTCAATCAGCGCGTTCTCCAGCAGGATCGCGCGGCGGTCGCCCGTCAATTCACCGATGGACTTTTTGGTGTTGCTCAACCGATATGGAAATTGATTCGTCTTCGCGGAAGCAACCACCGCGTTGGTGGAAATTTTTCCGGCGAGAAATTGCGGTGCGGTCGAGCCGGATTTGGTCGTGGTGAAACTCGGGGCAGCGAAAGTTTTTTTCTGCGCAACTATTTTTTGCGTCACGGAATTTTGTTTTCGCGCGATGTCGCGCGACCAAAAAAACCACGCGCCACCCAGCAGCAGCAGGCACAGCAAAATCCAAAATGTCGGGCGCGAACGCATACTTGATTTAAGACACTAATTTAACCACCAAGGCACCAAGACACAAAGCGTTTTCCAAATTACGCTTTTATTGTCTTTTTTCAAAAATTGTTTTTTTGTTTTCATCTTCGCGCCTTGGTGCCTTGGCGGTTAATCAATCCGGCGGCAAAATATTGAACTGCTCGACCGTCGTGGAATAATTCGTCGTCACCGTGTTGCTCGTGTTCGTCGTCAGCACCGTGTTCACGCGCACGACCGCGCGCGTGGCGACTTCCGACACGACCTGATAATTCGTGACCATCCCGAAAATTGAAGTGCCCGCAGCAGTGGCCGACGCCGTATCAATGCCGTTTTGCGCGGGTTTGAGCGTCTGGCCGTAACTGTAAATCACATAGCGCGGCGTGGTGCTCACGGTCAGCAGTCCCATCGTCTGCTGCGGCAGCCATTCATATAACTCGTCATTGAAACCATTTGTAGCTGACGAATTAAAAAATGGCGTCAGAAACGGCGATTGTTCCGTCAATTGCGGCGTGCGCAGCACATCGCCGATGTGTTCGAATGTTCCCGCCACTCCATCGGCATTCGTGAGAGTTGCCCGCGTGTTATTGATACCCGTCACCAACTGGCCCATCGGAAAATTTGTGCTGGTGCCGGCAGTCCCGGCGGGCGAGATGACCGTGTAACCGCCGACACGGTTCGTAGGGACAACGAGTCCGCTGAAAACCGCCGACCATGCCGCCAGACTGGGGCTGCCATTCGCACCCGCATTGACCGACAGCCGCCCGCGCGTCGCATTGTCATTCAGTTCAGTCGTAAAAAGATCGAACAGCAGACGGTCTTTGCCCGGCACCATGTTCGTCGCATCAAACAAATTCAGATCGCCGGTCCAAGCGCTCCAACCATTCGCATTCACCCCCGAAGCTTTCAAATAAACCGTTTGCCACGGTGTGCCGCGATGCACACGGCCAAGCCAGCCGACCGTTGGGAATTTATTGGTCGGGAAATCCCAATTGTCCGATGAAGCCGTGCCTCCGCTAGGAATTATCTGTGGGTCTTTGAATGCCATATTAAAAGCATTTGTATCGGCAGGCGATAAATTGCCCCAAGGAAAATAGCGGACGTTCAACACACCGATGTTTCCCGGCCAGCCATAATTTTTGTCAATTCCATTGTTGGCGGGCACAGTTAAATCACTAGCCAAATAATGAACCAGCGGATCATTTGCCTGCCATGTAATGTGTTGATATGTATTTGCTGTAGGCGTATAAGGAACTTGTGTCGCGTTGGTCGAATTAGCCTTGGCAATAATCTGTGCTTCACCCGGGTTATTATATACCTGACTAAGATGA
>DATAUQ010000148.1:0-5889 GCA_036268155.1 Verrucomicrobiia bacterium
TCCATCTCGATGAGATGTTTTTCGTCCTCGGTGCGCAGCCGGTCCAGCACGGTCGGATGCACGACGATGCGCAGTTGAAAATCCGATTCGTCGCGCGTGCGTTTCTTCAGGATCTCCTGCAGCTTGCGCTGGATCTCGACGCTCATGGTCACGACGCTTTTCACCTTGCCGCGGCCCTTGCAATACGGACAATCGTCATAGACGGCGGAGCGGACGCTTTCGCTGTGGCGTTGGCGCGTCATCTCCATGAGGCCGAGCTGCGAGATGGGCAGGATGTGGGTCTTGGCCTTGTCGCGGCGCAGACCGTCCTTGATGCGCTGGTAGACGGACTGCTGGTCGCGCCGGGATTTCATGTCAATGAAATCGAGCACGATGAGTCCGCCCATGTTGCGCAAACGGAGTTGGCGTGTGATTTCCTCGGCGGCTTCGAGGTTCACTTTCAGAATGGTTGCTTCCTGATCGCGGCTGCCTTTATGGCGTCCGGTGTTCACGTCAATCGCGACGAGCGCCTCGGTTTCGTCAATGACGATGTAACCCCCACCCTTCAAATGCACCTGGCGCGAGAAGGTGTTCTCCAATTGCTTGCTGACGTTGAAGCGGTCGAAAACCGGCTGTGCTTCGGTGTAGAATTTTATTTTATTCGCAGAGCGCTTGGAGATTCTGGAAATCATCTCGCGCATCCGGTCGTGGGCTTTTTGATTGTCCACCACGATGCGCTCGACATCTTCCGTGAGAAAATCGCGCACAGTGCGTTCGATCAAATCCGGTTCCTGAAACACGCAGGTCGCCATCGGCTGCTTTTTGATTTTGTCCTGCACGCCGCGCCATTCTTCGAGCAGCAGCGCGAGGTCGCGCACAAAATAACGCAACTGCTGGCCTTCGCCGGCGGTGCGCATGATGACGCCCATGCCGTCGGGAATCGCGAGTTCGCGCAGGATTTTTTTCAGGCGCTTGCGTTCTTCCTGACTTTCAATCTTGCGCGAAATGCCGGATTGGTCGGAGTTCGGCAAGAGAACCAAATAGCGTCCGGGCAAAACCAAATTCGTCGTGATGCGCGGGCCTTTGGTGCTGATCGGGCCTTTCGTGACCTGCACGATGATTTCGCTGCCGGGCGGATACAAACGCGGGATGTCGCGCTGCGTGATTTTTGGCTTGTCGCGGCGACGGCCTTCGCGTTCGACGATTTCAACGCCGGAATCAAATTGATTCGGCACGATATCCCAATAATGCAGGAACGCATTTTTCTCGAAGCCGATGTCCACGAACGCGGCTTTCAAACCGTCTTCGAGGTTGCGGACTTTGCCCTTGAAAATGCTGCCGACCAAACGCTCTTCCGTCGTGCGCTCGATGTTGAATTCTTCCAATTTTCCGTCTTCCGTCACCGCGACGCGAGTTTCGAGCGTCTCGGCGTTAATGATGACTTCCTTGTGAACTTTCTTTTCTGGACGGATCATCTTCTGAACCTTTTTGACGAGATTCGCGGCGGTGGACTTGATGGTTTCAATCAATCCCTTGGGCTGTTCCTTGAAAGCCACCGGCTCGAATTTTTCTTCCTGCACTTGCGCGGGAATTTCCTGATGAGGCTCGCGGAAATCTTTTTTGTCGGGAATGTTCGCTGGCGTCTGTGGTTTTTCCACGCTTTCGGGCGGCAGACCGGCGGCGATGTTTTCCGCGCGTTCGATTTCATTCGTGTAGCGTTTGTCGAACACACGCTCTTTGCCGCCCTGCTCCGCCACGACCTCGGCGCGCGCTTGTGTCGCGTCGCGGTCTGTTTTTTGCGGGTTGGGTGCGAGACCGCCTTTGGGCTTGAAGCGCATTCCACGACGACGCCGCGAGAAGTTGTTGCTGTTGCTCATATTTAATATCCTCTTCGATGGATGTGGACGTTTTGCATCAGGCCCAGCGCGATCAACGAGCACAAAACTGATGATCCGCCGTAACTTAACAGCGGCAGTGGGATGCCCGTCACCGGGACGATGCGAATGTTCATGCCGATATTGATGAAAACGTGGCTGAACAGGAGCGTCACGACGCCCACAGCCACGAGTTTTCCCAGACGATCGCGCGCCTGGCCGGCGATTCTCAAACCGGTGAAGAGAACCACCGCATACAGCGTCAGCACCACGACGGAGCCGACGAATCCTTCCTCCTCGGCAATGACGGAGAAAATGAAATCATTGTGCGCCGCGCCCGGCGGCATGAATTGCAGGGACGTTTGCTTTCCGTTGCGCCAGCCCGCGCCAAAAAAACCACCCGCGCCGACGGAGATCAGCGACTGTTTGCCCTGATACGAACTCTTGGCCTGCAAACGCCGCGCCTCGGCCTTTTGTTCCGGCGTCGCATTCGCGTCCGCAAAATTTGCGCCGAAATAAACCAGCAGCCTTTGCCGCTGATAATCCTGCATCTTGATCCGCAACGCCGGCGGCGCAAACAAAATGTCCGCCAGGACCAACGCGCCCAAAATACCGACGCCGACGACCAGCGTGAGCAGATATTTTTTCGGCGTGCCCGCGACGAACATCATCACCAATCCCGTCGGGATCAAAACGAGCGCCGAGCCCATGTCCGGCTCCTTCAAAATCAGCGCGAACGGCAGCAGCATCAGTCCGATGCCCTTCCAAAAAATTCCTGCCTGTTTCAATTCATCCGGCGGACGGCTTAAAAAATTTGCCGCCGCGAGGATGAAGGAGAGTTTCGCAAATTCGCTCGGCTGAAATTGGAACGGGCCGAGGTCAATCCATCGCCGCGCGCCCCAGCCGTGTGTCATGCCGATATGTGGAACCAAAACTATGACCAAAAAGAAAATCGTCGCCCAATACGCCACGAACGACCATCGTGCCAGAATGTGATAATCCACGATGCACAGCGCCGTCCCTGCGCCAAGCCCGATTGCATACCAGATGATTTGCCGCACCCAGCTCTGGTCATACCACGGCAGCGACGCCGGGGCGTTCGCCATCGTCGCGCTGTAGACGAACATCGCGCCGATGAACATCAGCAATGCGAGCGCAACCAATTGCAGCGCGTCAAGCTTCGGCCCGCGTTCGTTGATGGATGGGTTGACCATTTTAATTTCGCGCCACGATTTTTGCGGCGACGGCGTTTTCTTTCTTCAAAATTTCCTCGTAAATATCGTGCGCAATCGGCGCGCAAACGGAGCCGCCGGAACCAATGGTGACATCCGATTGAACCATGACCACGACGGCGTAGCGCGGATTTTCAAAAGGCGCGAAGGACGCGAACCAATAATTCCAGCCGGTTTTTTGCCCGCGTTCATTCTCCACCTGCGCCGTGCCGGTCTTGCCGCAAACGCGAATATTCAAGACAGAACCGGCTTGGTGAAAGGCCGCGTAACCGGAGCCTTTCGGGTCTTCGGTTTCGGAAAGCATCGCATCGTATAAAATTTTCAAGCTGCGCTCGCTCACGCCGATCTCATCGCGCACGACGCCGGATGGAAAATCCGTCGCCGCTTCGCCGCTCGTCGGATCTTGCGGCTCGATTCGTTCAACGAGGCGCGGCTTCAAAACTTTTCCGCCGTTGGCGATCGCCGAATACGCGACGGCCATTTGCATCGGCGTCACGGCCATTTCGCCCTGCCCGAAGAAAATGTTCGCCGAATCGCCGGCGTGCCAACTGGAGGAGTCTTCAACCTGATTCAACGTCGGAAAAATTCCCCTCGATTCTTGTCGCGTCGGCAGGCCGGTGCGTTCGCCGAAATGAAATTTTTCCGCGAGCCGGGCGATTTTTTCGATGCCCGTGCGCAGGCCGTTGAAAATAAAATATGAATTGCTCGACTGCTGGATGGCGCGACGGAAATCATAATCGCCGGGCGGCACCGTGTCCTTGATTGTCCGGGTGCCAACTTTTATGTAACCGTGCCACGGTTCCGCCGGATCCGACTGCACATGATAAATCTCATTTGGATCCAGTCCATTTTCCAAGGCGGCGAGGCCGACGATGGGTTTGAAAATGGAGCCGGGCGCGTAATTTCCGTAAGTCGCGCGGTTGATTTGTGGCTGCAATTTCGGATCGTTCAAATACGCTGGGTTGTTCGAGACATAAATCGGATTGATCGCCGGCGATGAAACCATCGCCAGCACGTCGCCAGTGTGAACGTCCATGACGATGGCAGCCGCGCGCGCATCCGCGCCCTGATGCGCCGCGATTGCATTTTCCGCCGCGCGCTGGATGTCGAGGTCAATCGTCAGCACGACATTGTCGCCGGATTGCGGCGGATCAATGATGTTTTCGGACTGGCGATAACCGCGGCTGTTGATGAGCATGGATTCCGTGCCCGCGTGACCGTGCAATTGCGCGTCAAAGCCGCCTTCAATGCCGACCAGGCCGCGATAATCCGGCAGCCGGTAATTGAAAACCGCGTCTTCACCCTCGATGGATTCATCGTAGCGCTGCAAATATCCGAGCAGATGCGCCGCCGTCGTGCCGAATGGATAAACGCGCGCGGGCTGCAAATCCAGGTTCACGCCGCTGCCGACGGAAAAATTTTCCTCGAAGCGCGCGATTTGATCGCCGCTCATGTCCGACAGGATTGAATACGGCGCATAAGGGCTGTTAGCGTAGGTATGCTCGAAATTTTTCGGATCCAGCACGAGCGGCTGCTGCAATGTCCGGCTCATTTGCGCGACAAGATTGTTGGCGACATTGTAACGCGCCTGCAATGTCAGCGCTGCGACCTCGCTTTTGCTCATCGGCGCATAATTTGTTTTCACCAAGACCGAGCCAAGCCACAATTTCCAGAACGGCGGGGAATTGGTCGCGATTTTTACCGGGCGCAGGCGGTTGTATTCCTTTTGGAATTCATCGTGCAGGTCGTCGAGGTAAAGGCTCAAGTTGTAGCGCGGACGGTTTTCCGCCAGCACGCGGCCTTCGCGGTCGAGGATTTTTCCGCGTATGGCCGGAAGCCGCACGGTGCGGTAAGCCTGCGTTTCCAGATGCGATTGATATTCGTGCGCGGAAACGACCTGCACCCACCACAAGCCCGCCAGCAAAATGCACAAGCCCGCCGCCAGCACCATCGCCACGAGGCGGAGCTGCGGGTCGTTCTTTTTCAATTCGTCAAAAATCAGCATTTTATTTTCGGCCGCGATGGATTTCGCGGTCGAGGCGGAAACTGGTTTCGGTGCGCGGCTGATAACCGAGCGCGTGGTTGCACCATGCGAACAGCGCAAAAATGATCGGTGTCGCCACCGCGCCGCCTGCTGTCATCACGAGCCATTGCCAGAGCGAACCCCAGCCGAGCAACGGCTCTTTTCCGGCAGTCAGCAAAAGTAAAACCGTCAATGCCGGCACGACGGCGCTGGCGACGGTGCCGAGAACCATCTGCGCGAAGGAAAGCCCGCGCAAAATCAAATCGCGCTGCGAAAAAATTGCGAAACCGACGGCGAACAGCGGCAGAATCGTGATGCCGAGCGGATTCGCCGAGAGCGCGTCGAACCACAGTCCGCCAAAAACGGCGAGCAGCGCGACGGTGGCGATGTTCGCGTTCAACGCCGCATAGACCATGATCGCCGGCAACAAATCCACCTGCGCGCCGAGCAGATGGCGCACGCCGGGAAACACGGCCTCGCCGAACACCGCGAGAAACGCGGCGGCGAAAATTAAAATGGTGTTCAGCAAGTTCATGGAAACAAAACCCAGACTTGTTCGAGCGCGCCGAGGTTGGCGGAAAGTTTCACGCGTGCCTCGGTGTAAAGGCCGAATTCAACCGGACGCGAATCCACCACTTGTCCGATGGGAATTCCTTTCGGAAAAACGCCGCCGAGTCCGCTGGTGATGACACTTTCGCCGGATTTCAAATTTGCGCTGCCAGAAAGATAGGTGAGTTCGACGAGGGAATTGTCGAGTGGCTCGCTTGCGCTGATGATGCCT
>DATAUQ010000149.1:0-20804 GCA_036268155.1 Verrucomicrobiia bacterium
AATCTCATCACGCGCGAACAGCAGCAGGAAATCCTGATTGAATTTTCCGACGTCGCTGTTTCCGCCAGCACTTCGGTTTCCGCCGGCGTCGAAGCCACGCGCAACACGTTGGAAAAAGCGTTCGGCAGTTTCAAGGCGAGCGACGTTTTGAGCCGCGTCACTTCCACGCGCGCGCCGATTGGCGCGATGCAAGTCATCGCGGATATGGATCCGCGTCACATTTTTAATTTGCTGCGCGACGAACAAGTGCAGGCCATCACATTCATCATTAGTCATCTTTCGCCTGAAAAAGCCGCGCAAGTTTTGAATCTGTTGCGCGTCGAACAACGCGAGCAAGTGATTGAACGATTGGCAAAGCTTGCGCCCACGCCGGTTGAAGTTGGTGAAAAAGTCATGGATGTTCTGAATGCCAAACTCGGCATCAAGCAAACGCGCGCGCTGACGCAAACCGGCGGCATCACGAGCGTCGCCGATTTGCTCAATGCGATGGACAAAACCGTCAGCCGCACGTTGCTCACTGGAATTGAAGAGCGCAACCCGGAATTATTCCAGGCCATCCGCAAAAAAATGTTCACCTTCGAGGATTTGCTGTTGCTCGATCCGCCTTACATCCAGCGCATCATGCGCGAAATTGACACGCGCGACCTCACGATGGCGCTCAAAAAAGTCAGTGAGCCGCTCAAGAAATTATTGCTGTCGAACATTTCGCGCCGCGCCGCCGAGTCCGTGCAGGAGGAAATGGCGTTCCTCGGCCACGTCAAGGCGCGCGACATCGAGGCCGCGCAATTCCGCATCATTGACATCGTTCGCAAACTGGAAGCCGAGGGCGAAATCGAACTGGACACCGCCAACTCTACCGAGTCCGAATATGAAATGGTCTGATTCCATCACGTTGAGCCAGCCGCTCCGCGACGCGCGTTTGCTCACGAAAGCGCCGTCGCAGGATTGGGAGGCGCACCTGCGCGAGCGCGAGGAAGCTGCATACGAAAATGGCCGCCGCGACGGCGAGCGCGCGCTGGGCGAGCAACTTTTGCAGCAGCGCAACGAAATGGTCGAGTTGCAGAACGGCGTGGTAAATTCGTTGCAACGGACATTGCCGCAGATGATCCAAGAGACGGAATCCACATTGATAAATCTCGCGCTGGAATCCGCGCAAAAAATTGTCGCCGGTCTGCCGATTGATTCGCAAATGATCGAAGCCGTCGTGCGCGAAGCGTTGAAGCAAGTTGAGGACACGGCGGTAATTGTCATCCAGCTTCATCCCGATGATCTCGCGCTGTTGCGCAAACATGAATCACCCTTGTTGAACGGCGTGCCCGAAACCGGGCCGCTCCGTTTCGCCGGTTCAGCCGAAGTCACGCGCGGCGGCTGCATCGTGCAGACGCGGTTCGGCATGATTGACGCGCGCCGCGAAACCAAACTGGAACAATTGCGAAAAACATTGAACGCATGACGCCGACAATTTCATGTCCGTCGAACCGTCTGCAAAACGCCGCGCGGCGCGTGCGCGAGGCGCGCGTGACCGAGACGTGCGGACGCGTCGTGCAACTCATCGGTCTTGTCGTCGAGTCGGAAGGCCCACTCGCCGCGATGGGCGAAGTTTGCCGCATTCAATCCGCGCGGCACGACGGCGAAACGCTCGCGGAAGTGGTTGGTTTCCGAAATCATCATTTGCTGCTGATGCCGCTGGGAGAAATTCACGGCATTCATCCGGGCGCGGAAGTCATTGCTACAGGCGCGCCGTTGCGCGTGGGCGTCGGGAGCGCGCTCAAAGGCAGCGTCATTGACGGTTTGGGAAATCCAATTGACGGACTGGCTCCGATTGTCGCTGAACACAATGTCGGATTGAATCTGCGCCCGCCGCATCCGCTCAAACGGCAGCGTATCAACGATGTTTTTCAGACCGGCATCAAGGCGATTGATGTGTTCACTCCACTCGGGCGTGGCCAGCGGCTCGGCATTTTCGCCGGCAGCGGCGTCGGCAAATCCACGTTGCTTGGCATGATGGCGTCGCGGGCGGAAGCCGATGTGAACGTGATCGCGCTCATCGGCGAACGCGGACGCGAAGTGCGCGAATTTTTGGAACGCGATTTGGACGAAGCAGGCCGGAAAAAATCCGTCGTCATCGTTGCCACGTCAAATGAGCCGGCGCTCAATCGCGTCAAAGGCGCATTTCTGGCGATGGCGATTGCTGAACATTTTCGCGATGCCGGGCAAAATGTCTTGCTGATGATGGATTCGGTCACGCGCTTTGCGATGGCGCAACGCGAAATCGGCCTCGCCGTTGGCGAACCGCCGACAACGCGCGGTTACACGCCGTCGGTTTTTTCGTTGCTGCCGCAATTGCTCGAACGCGCCGGAACCGGCGAGCAAGGTTCGATCACCGGATTGTTCACCGTTTTGGTTGAAGCAGATGACATGAACGATCCAATCGCGGATTCTGTTCGTTCAATTCTCGACGGCCACATTATTTTGACGCGCGAACTGGCCACGCAAAATCATTATCCGGCGATTGACGTTTTGGAAAGCGTGAGCCGGCTCAACCGCGATCTGCTGCAAGCGGAACAATTAAACCTCGCCGCCAGCGCGCGCGAACATCTGGCGGTTTACCGGAAGAATCAGGATTTGATCAACATCGGCGCGTATCCGGCGGGCAGCAACGTGGCGATGGACCGCGCGATTGCGCTGCACGAACCGTTGAATAAATTTTTGCGGCAGGATGTGAACGAAGGTTTCACCGCCGCGCAAAGCTGGGCGTTGCTGGGAAAAACCTTGGCGACTCCGGTGGAAAAGCCGGTGCCGGTCAAAAATAAAATCGCGCCATGACACGATTCAAATTTCCGCTCGAATCACTGCGCGTGCTCCGCAAGCAAAAGGAGCGCGCGGCGCAGCAGCGTTACGCGCGCGCGCTCACGGCGTGCAACAAGGCGGAAGCTCAATTGCAGAGCGCCGTCGTGGAATTGGAAACGGGTTGGAAATCGCTCGGCGGCGAACTCAGCGCGACGGTCGCGGCGGGTCGGCTCGTTCATTTGCGGACTTGGTGCACGGTTCTGGAAATCCGCTGGCACGAACGCAAGGCCGCGCTGGCAGAGGCGCGGCGTGTAGCCGAACTGGCGTTTCAGGAAATGACCGCCGCGATGCGCGACCGCGAGGGTTTGGATCGTTTTCACGACAAGGCGCGGCTCGCGCACGATCAGGAAGTCCAGCGCGAGGAACAGAAAAATTTTGACGAGATGGCCGTGCAATCCAGCGGGTCACGCGGCTTGCTGCAATTCGCCGGCCACGAAAAAGTTTATTAAGCATGATCCGAATCTTTCAATCTTCGTGGTTCGTCGCCATCGCCGGCTGCGTGCTATATCTGGCGACGACGGTCGCGGTTTTGAATCCGTCGAAATTCGCGGGCATTCAATTTTCCAACCCGGATTTTTCCGCCGATGACGATCCGTCGTGGAGATTTCGCAACCCGGAATTCAACCAGTGGGTCGCGCAGATCAAAAGCGAGAAGGAAAATCTCGACACGCGCGAACAGCGTTTGAACGAATTGCAAACGCGGCTCAATGCGGAGCTTCAGGAAATTTCCACGGTGACGCAGACGGTCGCGCAGCTACAGGAGAGTTTTGACAAGAACGTGATCCGCTTCAGGGCGCAGGAAACGGACAACGTCAAGCATCAGGCCAAGCTTATTTCCGCGATGTCGCCGGAAGGCGCGGTCGCGATGCTGAACGAGATGCCGGATGACGACGCCGTCAAAATTCTGTTCACGATGAAAACTGACGAGGCCAGCCTGATCCTTGATGCGTTGAGCAAAATGGGCCAGCCGCAAGCCAAGCGCGCCGCGCAACTGACGCAACGATTGCAACAAGTCCTTTCATTGCCGGTAACCACTGCGGCAACACCCTAATGTCAACATTGCCAAACATTTTGCCGACGGCAAACGCTGATTCGTTCACCGACGGCAGTAGAATAACCTTTTCCGGCACGCCCGAAAAAAACGGCGAGACGTTTGGTCATTTGATGGCGCAGGCGTTGTCGCCAGCTTCACCAAAGAAAGTGAATCCGGTCGCCGAACAGACTCCGCCGGGAAAAATAATTACTCCCGACGTTGAGAAACGAAAGGTTTTCCTGAACAAATTACCCCAACTGTCTGAAGTTCAGAACAAGCCCGCTGAAAATTTAGAACGGATTGAAACGGGTGGCGGCGATTTCCAATTACAATCTAAAAATTCCAAATCCACCACGCAAGCATCTGATAAAAATCAGCAGAAAATAGTCGGTGGCAATGTTGATATTGTCGCAATCCCGCCTTTGTCTTCAGAAGCCAGCGTCGTGCCAGTTGTTTTCGAAAATATTTCGATTCCAATTTTCGCTGCGGTAATCGCGACGACGGGCAAAAGCGGATTGAGCGCGGAAACGACGGCGGACATTTCAGTTGCGGATGCTAAAACGGTGATTGCAGGCAAGTCTGGCGGAGTTTCAACGACTTTGCCCGAAATAAAAAAACTTTCTGCGCTTGATGTAAAAATTCCGATTCCGGTCATTTCTCAAGATCAGCCGGGCATTAAAGCAAATTCCACAGTCAAAACCGACAGCCCGCAAAAAATCACGGTGGCAGTTGAAGCTCTGACTGAAAAAGTAAATTCAACTAGCTCTAAAATCGCTGGGACAACGATGACGAATCCGCAGGTTCTACCATTGGTCAAAGGCGCTCTTGGAGATTTGATGACGCCAAAGCCTGCCGTCGAATCCATTGTTCAATCTCCGCAATCTGAATTTTCTGCGAAGCCGGATTTGACGGTTAAAACAACGGCGCAACCACAACCTGACATTAATGGCACATCCGTTGCTCAACAGGATGTGCCGATGACAAAAATGGAAAAGCCAAACAAAATCGCCGGTTCAGCGGGGAAAATTTTGCCGGGTGCCGCCGTTTCCTCGACGCAGGCGAATAATTTGTCAGATCGCAAAAATATTTCCGTGCTTGCGGCGCGCGCAGGACAAATGGCGGCAACTATTACGGCCAGTTCTCCAGATCGCGTCCCTGAAGTTGCGCAGCCGTCAGGTGACCCGGTCAATTCGATTGTCAACGCCAGCATTGCTGATGTTCGTTCGCGGGGTTTGGAACGTGTGCAGGACATGGTCGTGTTGCACGCGGCGCGCTTGAGCGATTCGGGCAACAACTTGCTGCAAGTCGTGATCAAGCCGGGTGCGGGCACGCAGTTGTCCTTGGAATTACGCCAGCGCGGCGATGGCGTGGAGGCGACGGCGGTTTTGCAACGCGGCGATTTCGGGCATTTGAACCAGCAATGGCCTGCGTTGCAGCAACAGTTGGAACAGCGCGGCATCCGGCTCGCGCCGCTGGTCGCGGACGGAAATTTTGCCGGCAACGGCGAAAACAATTTTCAACAAAAACAAAACCGATCCGCCGAATCGGATTCGGTTCCTGATGGAGCGTTCGCGGAAGTTGCGCCTACTGGTTCATTCGCGCAATCAACTGCACTCATGAAAGCGCATCGCGGTTGGGAAACCTGGGCTTAAATTTCAAAATTACTATGCAAGTCAACGCAACGGCCAACGTCGGAACCGGAACCACTTCAAGCGATACGGTTTCCGGCTCGCAACAAACTTTGAATCAAAAAGATTTTCTGCAACTGCTGGTCGCGCAGATGCAGAATCAAGATCCGCTGAATCCGCAGTCGGACACGGACATGGCGGCGCAGATGGCGCAATTCACTTCGCTGACGCAATCGAGCGCGATGTCATCGTCGCTTTCAATGTTGCAGGCCAACAGCCTGATCGGCAGCACGGTGTCGTTGCAGATTGATCCGAAGACGACCGCGAGCGGCGTTGTTCAAGGGGTGATTCTCAATGGCGGCACGCCGCAGATCATCGTCAATGGCTCAACTTACGATTTGAGCCAGGTGACATCTGTCACTCCAACTGTTGCCGCCCCGACCGCGTCGCCTGCTCCAACTACAAACTAAAACCAACCAACCACCAAAAATTATGCTTCTATCAATGGATTCCGGCGTCAGCGCCCTTGACCAGTTTCAACAACAATTGAACGTCATCGGCAACAACATCGCCAACGTGGACACCGCCGGATTTAAATCCGCCGATGTGGAATTCGCCAACGCGCTCAGCCAGACCGTCGGCTCAAATTCCGTCGGCACGATGCAGGTCGGCACCGGGGTGACGACCAGTTCCATAGCCAATCAATTCACGCAAGGCGCCATCAACACCACTGGCGTGCAGACCAACATGGCGGTGAACGGAAATGGTTTTTTTGTCGTAAAAGATTCGGCTTCCGGACAAACCTATGTCACGCGCGATGGCGATTTCGCCGTGGACACGAACGGCTTTCTGGTGACCAGCACAGGAATGCGTGTGCAGGGTTATACCGATTCCACCCACACTGCAATTGGCGACATTCAGATTAACAATTCGGGCGCGCCGGGCGGCGACACTTCTGCTGTTCAGAATTACACGTTTGATTCCAGCGGCAACGTGAACATTTTGCTCGCGGACGGCACGCAATATACGGGCGGACAAATTTTGCTGCAAAATTTCACCACTCCGACCCAATTGTTGAGCGTGGGAAACAATCTTTATTCCGGCATGGCCAATGCCGGGCCGCTGGCAACGGCGGTTGCGCCGAGCAGCAATGGCTTGGGCAATCTCATCACCGGTTCGCTGGAAATGTCCAACGTGGACTTGGCCGTTCAGTTGACCGCGCTCATCACCACCCAACGCGCTTATGAGGCCAACACAAAAGTCATCACCACGAGCGATGAAATCCTCCAGGACTTGGTAAATTTGAAACGTTAATTTTTTATGCCTGAGGACGACAAGAGTGAAACAGAGCCGACGAAGGAATCCGCCGCGCCTGCTGCCGCGCCGTCCGGGGGCGGTTTCAAGGCGTGGCTGCCATTGATCATTTGCATTCTGCTGATGCCGGCGCTGGCGTTTGGCGTGGCGCAATTTGTCATTTTGCCGCAACTGCAAAAAGGGTTGGGCATCAAAACCAGCAGTGCCTCCGCCACCAGTGCTTCCGCCAGCCAACCTAAGAAGGAATCTGCGAGTGCAAAGCAACAAATCGTGCTGATGAACAAATTGCTCGTCAACGTGGCTGACACGATGGGTGCGCGTTATCTGCTGGTCAGCCTTTCCATCGCCGGCACCAGTGCGGATTTCAAGGACACAATGGCGGCGCACGACGCGCAATTGCGCGACATGGCCAGCGGCGCGCTCGCCACCAAAACGCTGGCTGATCTCGAAAAACCCGGCGAGCGGAACTTGATCCGCACCGAGTTGATGACCGGCTTTAATAACATTCTTGGCGATTCGGCTGTGCAGGACATTTATTTCACAGAATTCGCCATCCAATAAAAATTAAATGAGCGAATCCGGTTCACCGACAGTTGCACCTGAAAAACCCGACGTGTTTGTGTTGACGGCAAAGGGCGTTCGCGAACGTCACAAGGCTGAAAACATCCGCGGACACGATTTTCGTCAATCGGGATTTCTGACACCGAGCGAATTGCGCCGCATCCGCCAACGGCACGAACAATTCATCCGTGCGCTCGCGGCGCGGCTGGCGATTTTTTTGCGGCTCGAATTCACGCTGCAACTTTCCAAAGTGCAGATCTCCGGCTACCAGAAATTCATCGAAGATTTGCCCAGCCCCACGCACATCACGCTTTTCAAAACCGAACCGCTCAAAGGCGTCGGCTTGCTAGTCATTCCGCCACGACTCGGCTTGACGCTTGTTGACCGCTTGCTCGGCGGGCCGGGTCAAGCGCCAGAGGAAGGACGCGATTTGAGCGAGATCGAAATCGCGCTCATTGACCAGGTCGCCACACTCGTCATCACCGAATGGTGCAATCATTGGCCGGAGATGCGCGGGCTGCATCCGTCATTGCTCGGCCACGAAAACAACAGCCGCTTCCTGCAAACCGCAACGCCCGACACCGCGATGCTCGTCCTGACGATGAGCGGCGGCATCGGCGAACAGGCGGAGCCAATCCAAATTGTTTTTCCTTACGCGACAGTCGAGCCGCTCATGCGATTGCTGTCGCCGTCATTGCCCGGCTCGGAAGCGGCCCCGGCGCGCGCGTCAAAACCCAAATGGAATTCGGAATTTGACGAAGTGAAAGTTCCAGTCATCGCCGAATGGCAGGGATTAAAAATGTCCGCCGGCGAAATTACGCGGCTCAAGATTGGCGACCTGCTCGCGCTCGATCCTGCGTGTGCCGCGCAAGTGCAATTGAGTTTGAACCAAGTTCCAAAATTTATCGGCCGTCCCGGAACTTCCTCTGGCAAATGGGCCGTGCAACTGACCAGCAACATCAACGGTAACAATCTGACATGAACGCCACCGCCGAAAATCCCTCCAACCTGAACATCGTGCTCGACGTGCCCGTAAGCCTGACCATCGAACTCGGCGGCTGCCAGTTGCCGATGCGCGATGTGCTCCAGCTCACCATCGGCTCCGTCGTCCAGCTCGACAAGGCCGCCGACGCACCCGTCGAGTTGAGCATCAACGGCAAGCTCATCGCGCGCGGCGAAGTGGTCGTCATCGAAGAACGCTTCGGCGTGAAGATCACCGAAGTCATCGGCAGCACTGCCGTTGCTGCGTGAAACGCAGAATGAAGAAATTTTCAATCAGAGCAGTTTGTTTGGTTTCTGCATTCTGCATTCTGCATTCTGCATTTGCCGAAACCACCAATTCCGTTGCGGCTCCTTTGGTCGCGCCGGCCTTGCCCGACGCCGGACTTTCCATCGTCCGCGTCTTTGGAGCGCTTGTGCTCGTCATCGGAATTTTTCTCGGCGGCATCTGGCTTTTCAAAAACTGGCAGCGGCTCGCCGTCCAACGCGGACGCGCACCGAAATTGAATGTCCTCGAAACCCGCTCGCTTGGCGGTCGCCATGCGATTTATGTAGTCGGTTACGATCAGGAACGATTTTTGATTTCATCGTCGCCCGGCGGTGTGAATCTGTTGAGCCATTTGCCAACAGCAACTGAAGGCGAAGCGGACGCGACAGCAAAAAATTCTCCCGCGCCATCTTTCGCGCAGGCATTGACGCAGGTGCTCAAAGGCAAATGAACACGCGTAAAAACATCTGGCGACTGCTGCTGCCGTTGCTGTTTATTTTCGGCGCGCTCACGGCGTCCGCACAAACAAACCTTTCGACTGGATTTGGTCCCGTTTCCATTTCACTCGGCACCAACAACGGCCCGCAGAACGTGGACATGGGAATCAAAGTTTTATTTTTCCTCACGCTGCTGTCGCTCGCGCCTTCGATTTTATTGTTAATGACCTGTTTCACGCGCGTCGTCATCGTGCTTTCGTTCGTGCGCAGCGCGTTGCAATTGCAAGGCACGCCCGCCAGCCAGATCATCATCGGGCTGTCGTTGTTCATCACTTATTTCGTCATGGCACCGGTCTGGGACAACATCAGCCGCGACGCCATCGTGCCGTATCAGGCGCACCAGATCACCGATCAACAAGCGCTCGACCGTGCGTCTGCGCAAATCCGCACGTTCATGCTCAAGCAAACGCGGGCCAAAGACGTCGAACTGTTTGTCTCAATGGCAAAATTACAGCCGACCGCGCCAAATGAATTGCCGCTGCGCGTCGTGATTCCCGCGTTCATCATCAGCGAACTGCGGACGGCGTTTCAGATGGGCTTCCTGATTTATGTGCCGTTCATCCTGATAGACATCGTCGTCGCCACCGTGCTGATGAGCATGGGCATGATGATGATGCCGCCGATGACGATTTCGCTGCCGCTGAAATTATTGTTGTTTGTGCTCGTGGACGGCTGGTCGCTCGTCGTCCAATCGCTCGTCCGCAGTTTCGGAATGTAATTTATGAATGCTGAATTCGCCATCGAACTATTGAAGACCATGATTTACCAGGCGCTCACCATCGCCGCGCCGATTCTGATCACGGCCATGGTCATCGGCCTGGCCATCAGTTTGTTTCAGGCCGTGACGACGATTCATGAACAGACGCTGGCGTTCGTGCCCAAGGCGCTCGCGGTCATCGGCGTCTTGCTGCTGTTGATGCCGTGGATTGTGCGTTCGCTCATCGAATTCACCACGAGCGTCATCCAAAAAATGCCGCAGATGGTGCAATGAAATAAATGAAAAAGGCAGAATGAAGAAATAAAAAATTTGCGCGTCCGGTTGAAATTTTTCTTCATTCTTAATTATTTTATTGATTCAAATTAAAATGGAAGCAGATTTTACCAATTGGATGCTGGTGTTCGTGCGCGTCAGCGCCTTTCTGCTCGTGCTGCCGTTTTTCACGATGACGAATTTTCCCGTGACGATGCGCGTGGCCGTCGGCGCGGTCATCGCACTATTGATCGCGCCGATCCTGCCGGCGTATCCGTTGGACAAGCTTGATTTCATTTCCGTTCTCGGCGTGATGGCGCAGGAAGTGAGCGTCGGCCTGCTGCTCGGTTTTGTGTCGCGCATGATTTTTTACGCGGTGGACATTGCGGGTAGCATCATCTCCACGGAAATGGGCCTGAACCTCGCCACGATTTTTGATCCGCTGAACCAGCAATCCTCGCAAATCGCGGGAACGATCCTGGTTTTTCTTGCCACCGTCGTGATGCTGACGCTCAACTTGCATCACTGGATGTTGCTTGGATTTCAACAAGCCTACACTGTGCTGCCGATCGGCGGCGCGCATTTGAACAACGCGCTGTTCGAAAACATCGTCGCGCAGACGAGCCATGTTTTCATCGTCGCGCTCCAAATTTCCGCGCCGGTCATCGCGGTTTCATTCGTCATCACGCTCATCTTCGCGGTGTTGAGCCGCGCCGTTCCGGAGATGAACATATTCACGGAAATGTATGGCTTCCGCATCGTCGGCGGACTGATCGTCTTTGGTTTTACGCTGCAACTCTCCGCGCAATACGTCACCAATTATTTGAACCGCCTTCCGGAAGATTTGATGAACGTCGCGCAAATGATCGGAGGCAAATAGAATGGCCGACGAAACAACAGGCGAAAAGACAGAGCAACCGACGCCGCGCAAGCTGGAGGATGCGATCAAGAAAGGCCAGATTCCGCGCAGCGCGGAAGTGCAGACGGTCTTTGTGCTCGTGGGCGCGCTTGCGGCGCTGACGTTCGCTGGCCGCGAAATCTGGGCGCAACTCGTCGGTGCAACCGTGCTGACACTCGGCCATTTGCACGACACGACCATCACTGCCGATTCGTTGCAAGGCTACGGTGTTTCCGGCGTTTTGGTTTTGTTGAAATGCGTCGGCCCCGTCGTGCTGGCGACCGCGCTCGCGGGATTGCTCGCGGGCGGAATTCAAAACCGTTTCAACACCGCGTCCGAAGTTTTGACACCAGATTGGAATCGCGTCAATCCGCTCGCAGGTTTCAAACGCATTTTTTCCGTGCGCATGGCAGTGCCAACGATTGTCGGCGCGGTAAAATTTATTTTCATCCTCGCCGTGACGTATTCGGAGATCCGCCGGGTGTTGAACGATCCGATTTTCACTTCTTCCGTCAGCACCGAACGGCTGGTGACATTTCTCGGTGAAACGTGTTTGCGGATTTTTCTGCGCGTCTGTCTCGGCCTGATCGTCATCGCGGCGGCGGATTACGCCTATCAATTCTGGCGCACGCAGCGCGATTTGATGATGACCAAGCAGGAATTGAAGGACGAAATGAAAAATTCGGAAACGAATTCGCGCATCAAGTCACAGCGTCGCAAACGCCGCGTCATCAGCAAAGCCAAGGCGCTCGCCGACGTGCCGACGGCGGATGTCATCGTCGTCAACCCGACGCACATCGCCATCGCTTTGCGTTATGACCGGAAAAAAATGCGCGCTCCGAAAATTGTCGCCAAGGGCATCCGTTTGAACGCGCAAAAAATCCGCGAGCTGGCGGAGCAGCATCAGGTGCCGATCATTGAAAACATTTCGCTCGCGCGGATGCTTTTCAAGCATGGACGCGTCGGTGGCGAGATTCCTGCTAACCTCTACGCTGCGGTCGCGGAAATTCTGGCGTGGGTTTATCGCGTCAACCGTTACCACTATTTCGCGGAACAGAATCAGACTTAAAAATACATGGGCTCATTAAGTGACAGGATGCGAAGCCTGCTTCGTTTCGGCGATTTATGGCTGGTTTTCGCGTTGTTCGGCACGATTCTTTTGTTGATCCTGCCCGTCCCGCCATTCCTTTTGGACCTGCTGCTGACGGCGAGCATCAGCATTTCGCTGCTGACGTTGCTGGTCATTCTTTACCTGCGCACCCCGGCAGAATTTACCGGATTCCCGACGATGCTGCTGTTCATCACGCTGTATCGTCTCGCGTTGAACGTCGCCTCAACGCGACTCATTTTGCTCAACGGTTACGCAGGTCACATCATCCAGGCGTTCGGAAATTTTGTCGTCCAGGGAAATTACGTCGTCGGCATGGTGATTTTTCTGATTCTCGTCCTCATCAATTTCATCGTCATCACGAAAGGCGCGGGACGCATCGCGGAAGTCGCGGCGCGCTTCACCTTGGACGCGCTGCCTGGCAAACAGATGGCGATTGACGCCGAACTCAACGCGGGTCTCATCAAGGAAGGCGAGGCGCGGAGCAGGCGTCGCGCGCTCGAAGAGGAGGCGGATTTTTATGGCTCAATGGACGGCGCGAGCAAATTCGTGCGCGGCGACGCCATCGCCGCCGTGCTGATCACGCTCATCAACATCATCGGCGGTTTCGCTATCGGCATCGCGCAAAAAGGCATGACGATCAGCGAGGCGCTGCAACATTACACGATCCTGTCCATCGGCGACGGCCTCGTCTCGCAAGTGCCCGCGCTCATCACGTCCACGGCGGCGGGCATCCTGATCACACGCGCGACGGCGAAGAATGATTTGGGCAAGGAACTCGGACGACAGCTTTTATTTTATCCGAAGGCACTGACGATTCTGTCCGTGATGCTCGGCGTGATGGCGATTGTGCCGGGGTTGCCGATGCTGCCGTTTCTCACGCTGGCAATTATTACTGGATTGCTTTCGTATTCCATTCACCGTCACGGCACGCCGGAACTGAATTCGCCGAATACAGCCGCCGCATCATTGGGAATGCACGGCAAAGAAGGCGAAACGAAAACGGTTGGCGGCGGCTCGGCCACGGCTGCAGAAGCGAAGGTTGCCGACAAAATTGAAAATCTGCTCACGCTCGACACGCTGCAAATCGAATTGGGCTACGGCCTTGTCGCGATGGCGGATTCAAAAAAAGGCGGCGATCTTTTGGAACGCGTGACCGGCGTGCGGCGGAATTTTGCGTCCGACATGGGAATGTTGATTCCGCCGATCCGGCTGCGCGATAATCTTCAGCTCGGCACGAACGAATACCGTTTCTTGCTCAAGGGAAATCCGTTCGCACAAGGCCAGCTCGTGCCCGGCCAATGGCTCGCGATGAACGCGACGAACAGCAAGGTCGCGCTCAAGGGAATGCCGACGGTCGAACCGGTCTATCAGTTGCCCGCGACGTGGGTCACGAGTGTGGAACGCAAGAACGCGGAGATCGCCGGTTATACGGTCGTGGACGCGCCGTCGGTGCTGGTCACGCATCTTTCGGAAACCATCCGCCGCCATTGCCACGAAATTTTGACGCGGCAGGACGTGCAAGTCTTGCTCGACAATTTGAAACAGACGAATCCCGCCGTCGTAAATGAATTGATCCCGGCGCAATTGAGCATCGGCCAGGTGCAGCGGATTTTGCAAAATCTTTTGGCGGAAGGAATTTCCATCCGCAACCTCGCTGGCATTCTTGAAAAAGTCGGCGACTACGCGGCGTTCACGAAAAATCCCGACGAGCTTTCCGAACACGCGCGCAAGGCGCTCGGTTCGCAATTCACCAAACCGTTTCAAAGCGAAAACGGCGGGATGCGCGTCATCACGATTGATCCGCGCCTCGAACAGCAACTTACGCAAAGCGTGCGGCAATCGCCGTCGGAAGTCGCGCTCATCATTGAACCGAAACTCGCGCGGCACGTCGTGGACGCGCTTTCAAAATTCGTGCAGCAGATGCTCGCTGGCGGACATCAGCCGATTGTTTTGTGCGCGCCGCAATTGCGACTGGCGTTCCGCAGATTCTTTGAAGCGACGTTCAGCAATCTCGCCGTGCTGTCGTATGCGGAAATTCCAACGCGGGTGCAGATTCAGAACGCGGCGGTGATTCCTAATTTTGAGCAGGCATGAAATTGGTCGCCATCATCGCCGATAATCCGAACGCCGCGCTGATGCAGGTGCATGAGCAGCTTGGACCCGACGCCGTCGTGGTGAGCGTGCGGAAATTGCCGCGCGAAGGCATTTCGCGATTCTGGAAAAAAAACCAGCGGCTCGAAGTCACGGCGTGCATCCCGGAAAAATTGCCGGAGAAGCGGGAATATGCCTTTGATAAACAGGCCGGAAGCGCCACCTTCCCACCGGCGCTCGCGGCAAAAAACACGGCGCACGCGTCGGGACGCTGGCGCAGCATCGCGTGGCTGGAATCAAACGGACTTTTGCCCGCGTTCACCAATCAATTGGAGGAAAAAATTTATTTGCTGCACGGCGAGCAACCGTTGCCCACGGCGGAAAAAGAATGGACGGCCGTGAGCGATCTGGTCATCTGCCACTGGCGACCGGCGCGGCAGGTGATGACCGGCACGGGACGACCACACGTTTTCATCGGCCCGGCGGGTTCGGGCAAAACCACCGCGCTTTGCAAATGGATGACTTCGGCGGTTCTGGTCAACGAGCATCGCGTCCACGTTTGGCGGCTTGACGGCGAGAGCGCGAACCCGTCGGAATTTCTGGCGTTGCACTGCGAATTGATGGGCGTGCCGTTGGAACGTTTTTGGAACGAGCCGGATGAGGCGGCGGATTTGCAATTTGCGGATTTGCCCGGCGCGGAAATTCACAATCCGGACGCGATGTCCGCGTTGCGCGATCAATTGTCTGCGCTGCCGCAGCCGCACGTTCATCTTGTGCTCAACGCGGCCTATGAAAATTCGATTTTGTTCGAGCAATTCCGCGCGTTTGAATCGTTTGCGCCGGAAGACATCATTTTCACGCACTTGGACGAAGAGCGGCGGCGAGTGAAACTGTGGAATTTTGTTTTGGGCACAAATTATCCGGTGAGTTTTCTGGGCGCTGGGCAAAAAATTCCGGGTGAATTTCGGCGCGCGGAACCGGCGTTGTTGTTTCCGCAAAAAAATCGCCGGTGAACATTGGGTTTTTTGGTGAAGCGTCCAGCAAACACTTTACTGGCAGGCATTTTGCTAAACACCGATCGAAACAGGAATGAAGTCTTTCATGATTTTCGGAGCCATCGTGGGCTTTCTCGTCGGCGCAGGCTTTAGTTTGGCCGACGATTGCCCGTGGCCGACGGCTTTGTGGCGTGCGTGCGCGGCGGCTTTGATCCTGGCGATCCTTACGCGCTGGTGGAGTCGTGTTTGGTTGCAAAGTTTGCGCGACGCGGTCAACCAGCGGCGTTATGCGCGTTCCAACCCGCCAACCAAACCCAAACCGGTTGTGAAAACATGAGCAACATTTTGACCGAATCGCCCGAAGCGACGATGGTTGCGACCGCGCGCAGCCCGAACGCGCAGGAGCTTTGGCAGCGTTATCATCGGCGCGACGACGCCAACGCGGAAAATGCGCTCGTCGAAAAATATCTTCCGCTGGTTTCGTCCGCAGTGGCGCGGCTGGCGATGACTTTGCCCGATCACGTGGATCAGGACGATCTTCACAGCGCCGGTCTCTTGGGTTTGCTCCAATCGCTGCGCAATTTTGATCCGGCCTGTGGCGCATCATTTGAGACTTATGCACGGATGCGCGTGCGCGGCGCGATGCTGGACGAATTGCGCCGGATGGATTGGATTCCGCGCAGCGTTCACGAAAAGGCGCGCAAAATCCAAAGCGTGATGATGCAGCTCGAACAAAAATTGGGTCACGCGCCGACGGAAATTCAAATGGCCAAGGCGCTCAACTTGTCCGTTTCTGAATACGCTCAATTACTGAACGAAGTTCGTCCGGCGGCATTTGTCTGTCTGGACGCAGTGAATTCTTTCGAAGAAGGCGACGGTGGAAGTTTGCATGAAGTGATCGCGGACACCGTCGAAGAAAGTCCGATGGAACAAACTTCGCAGCACGAACTGAAGCGCGTGATTTTCAACCGGCTGAAAGAATTGCCGGAAATTCAGCGCAAGGTTCTCGCGCTTTATTACGCGGAAGATTTGCACCTGCGCGAAATCGCGGAAGTCTTCGGCCTGACGGAATCGCGCATCTGCCAGATTCATTCGCAGGCGATTCTGGCGATTCGCGCGTATGTGCAACGCCTCGAAACCGGCCTGGTCAACCGACCTGCAACTGCGAACAGCGCATGATCATTGTCATCGGCATTGTCATTGTCACCTTTTGCGTCTTTGGCGGATTCGTGTTCGGCGGCGGACATTTGCTCGTCCTGATGCATCCGAACGAACTGCTGATCATCGGCGGCGGCGCGGCGGGCGCGTTGCTCATCATGTCGCCGCGCAAGGTGCTCTTGGACATCGTCAGGGGATTGAAGGTCTGTTTGAAAGGCGCCCCGCACAATCGGACAGCTTACGATGATTTGCTGAAAGTGCTTTATGAATTGTTCCTGATCGGGCGGCGCAGCGGCATGATTGCGCTGGAAGAACACGTTTTGGAACCGCAAAACAGTTCCATCTTCAAAAAATATCCGAATTTTTTGAACAACGCTCACGCCGTGGAATTTCTCTGCGGCAGTCTGCGCCCGATCATTGACGGCAAAATCAAGCCCGACCAGTTGCGGCTGTTGCTCGACGCGGAACTCGACCAGCTCGAAATCGAACATCACGCGCCGGTCAACGTCCTGACGCGCATCGCCGATTCCATGCCGGGATTTGGCATCGTCGCCGCCGTGCTGGGCATCATCATCACGATGGCTTCGATTTCCGGGCCGGTCGAACAGATCGGCGTGGAAGTGGCCGCCGCGCTTGTCGGAACTTTTCTTGGCATTTTGCTCGCCTACGGTTTTTTAAGTCCGCTGGCGATGAACTTGGAATTTATCGGCGCGGCTGAAATGGATTATACGCGTTGCATCGCCGCGTGCGTCATCGGTTTTGCCGGTGGCATGGCACCGGTCACGGCGGTGGAATTGGGCCGACGCGGTTTGAGCAGCGAATTGCGGCCGAGTTCGGAAGAAATGGAAGCGATGTTCAAATCGCTCAAGAATTAAAAAATCGCGTGAAAAGCATTAAGAAAAAACACGTCCATCACGGCGGCTCGTGGAAAGTCGCCTACGCCGATTTTGTGACGGCGATGATGGCCTTGTTTCTTTGTCTTTGGCTCACGTCGCAGGATGTGAAAATCAAGGAAGCCGTAGAGCGCGCGTTCCGCAATCCATTTTCCAACGTCACCAAGGAATCCGTCGGCATCATTCCCAACAAGGATGTCACCGCCACGTTCAAGCAGCAGGGAAAATTTCAATCCGTCTCCGCCGTGGAAATGGAAACCATGCGGCACTTGAGCGACGATTTAAGCCGGCTGCTCAAGCAAAACGAAGACGTGTCGAGCGTGAAAATTGACCTGACGCCGGAAGGCTTGAACATCAATATTTTTGACCGTGCCCATAAACCTATTTTTAATCCGAACACCGCAGTATTCACGGATTACGGCGCGTGGGTTTTCAGCACGCTGGCGTGGGAAATTTCACGCTACACGACTTTTCACGTCGAACTTGAAGGCCACACCGAATCAAAATTGGAAACTGGTGGCGTAGATCATGGCAAATGGGATTTGTCCACCGAGCGCGCCAATGCCGCGCGTCGCAAACTTGCGGACAATGGCGTCGCTGACGCGCAAATCTTCAAAGTGTCCGGTTTTGCCGACACGGTGCCGATGCCGGATTATGCGCCGACGAACGAAATCAACCGGCGCGTGACAGTTTTGCTTAAATTGCACGAATCGGTCGAAGCTCTTTCAAATCCTCCAACTTCAGACGCGCCCGCCGCCACACCCAATGACACTCCAACGAACTGAACCTTTTGTGCCGCTGACCGCCGCGACTCTTTCCGGCGAAAGCCGGGAGTTCCGCGTCACGGTCATTCCGCAAAACGGAGCAGCACAGCCGTTTCAAACATTGGAGCAAGTTGTATCCGGCGCGGCCGAAAATGGTTCGTTGAACGGCAAAAAGAATTGCGAGCCGAGACTTTCGCTCCAGCGCGATGGTGAGCGCGTCACGAATATCCGCATTCAATGCAGTTGCGGCCAGGTGATGGATCTGGCGTGTGTTTATGATGAATCGCCCAAAACACCATAAAAAATCGCCACCCGGCAATTTCTGCTCCCGCACGCGGAATCTTTTGCCAGCACGATTTGGAAATTTTCCGAAAAGCCTGCAAAAATTGTCATGGCACAATCGTTGCTTGGCGGGTGAGGTTATGGACGTCAGTCTTTATCAAGCCGCCGCCGCGATGAACGCCACGGCGCACTGGCAGGATATGATTGCGGAAAATCTTGCCAATTCGGCCGTTCCCGGCTCGCGCAAACAGGAGATTTCTTTTTCCGATGTCCAGGCCGGGCTCGGCTCCAACATTCCGTCGGCAAGCACGGTCACAAATTTTAAGACCGGTGAATTGTGTTCAACTGGAAACTCAATGGATTTTGCGCTCGAAGGGCCCGGGTTTTTTACCGTGCAACTGCCCAACGGCCAGCAGGCTTACTCGCGCGATGGCGAATTCAAACTGAATGCGAAAGGGCAGCTCGTCAACAAGGAGGGTTATTCGGTGCTGGGCAGCAACGGGCCGCTGCAATTTAACCCAAACAACTCCGACGCGATCACCATTTCAGCCACCGGTGATGTAAGTCAAGGCAGCGAAACAAAAGGAAAATTCCAGATCACCGAATTTCAACATCCCGAAAAGCTCATGTCCCTTGGCGCGGCGGATTTTCGTCCAGACGACCCGGGTGCTGAACCGGTCACGGCAGTTTCGACCCAAGTGCGCCAGGGATTTATCGAAGCGGCAAACACATCGCCGACCACTGAAATGGCCAGCCTCATCACGGCCATGCGGATGTTTGAATCCAACCAAAAAGTGCTCCAGATGGAAGGCGACCGCATGAGCAAGATCATCACCGAACTGAGCGGAACCACCAGCAGCTAAAAATATGTTACGCGCACTTTACTCCGCCGCCGCCGGGATGGAATCCCAGCAGATGAACCTCGACGTCATCTCCAACAATCTGGCGAACGTCAACACGACCGGCTACAAGGAGAGCAAACTGGAATTTCAGGATTTGCTTTACCAGACCACGCGCGCTGCGGGTTCGGAACAAGGCGGCGGCAATCAGTTGCCCGGCAGTTTGCAAATAGGGCAGGGGGCGATTCCAATCGCGACCGAACGCGTGTTCACCAACGGCGAACTTTCCCAGACTGGCGGCAATCTTGACGTGGCGATTCAGGGCGCCGGATTTTTTCAAGTGCAAATGCCCGATGGCACTTTGGCTTACACGCGCGACGGTGGATTCAAAACTGATTCAGAAGGTCGTATTGTGACAAGCGACGGTTATCCGGTGCAAGGCGGATTTCAACCCGTGCCGAGCGGCACGACGAACATCACGATTTCCGCGAGCGGTTCCGTCACTTACACCACGTCCAGCGGCACGACCAGTTCGCAGATTCAACTCGCCAACTTCAACAATCCCGGCGGCCTCAATGCCGTGGGTCACAATCTCTACAAGGAAACGACGGCTTCCGGCAATGCGCAGCTCGGCGAACCGACACAAAATGGTTTGGGCGAATTGCAGCAGGGTTATTTGGAACTTTCCAACGTAAGCGTCGTGCAGGAAATGGTGAACCTCATTTTGGCGCAACGCGCTTACGAGGTGAATTCCAAGGCCGTGCAGGCCGCCGATCAAATGATGCAGGACAGCAACAACCTCCAACGCTGATGATTTTCCAACGCCAATTTAATTCACGCAACCGTCGCAAAACGGTTGTGAGTTTTTCAGGGAGAATTGCTTTCGCCTTGATTTTTTTAAGTGGAATTTTCCCCAATGGTCTGCGTGCGGATGAACCTGTAACTTCCCAAGCCGCCGCACCGCATACGCGCGTTTTGACCGAGGCGGGCGCGCTCGCATTGCTCACGGCGACGCTTCAGACAAATTACGTGAAGGACAAAGGTGATTTAGAACTCGCCTTCACACAGCCGTGGATCGCGCCGGTTTTGCCGGACGAACCATTGACAGTCAAAATCCTGGAATTGCCAACTGCCGGCGTCACGCCGTCGTTCATCATCCGTTTTCAACTTTGCACCGCGACGGAAACGGTCGGCACCTGGCAGGCTACGGTTCAGGCGCACGTCTGGCGCGATGTTTGGGTGGCGCATTCTGATCTTCCGCGTGGCGAATTGATCAGCGAGGCAGATGTCGCGCGTGAACGCCGTGACGTGCTCAACGTGAATGAATCGCTGGCGGAATTTTCCCATGACGACTCTTCGCTCGAACTGGCCAACCAGGTTCAAGCCGGCGGACTGCTGCTCGCGCGCAATCTGAAACCGCGCACCGTGGTTCATCGCGGCCAGATGGCCAACGCGCTTTTGGAGGACGGTGCCTTGAGCATCATGATAAAAGTCGAAGTGCTTGAAGACGGCGCGCCCGGCCAAATCGTTCGCGCCCGCAATTCGGCTTCCCAGCGCAACTTGAGCGGCAAGGTCATTGATGAAAAGACTATTTTAATCTCACTATGAAAATACAAAAAATTCATATCTCAAAATTGATCGGTGCGGCGGCAA
>DATAUQ010000150.1:0-2842 GCA_036268155.1 Verrucomicrobiia bacterium
TGGCAATTGCTCACGCGGCCCGGCCTCATTCAAATTCATTTTGACGATTTGTGTGCACTCGTCCGCGACCGCCATTCCGAAAGTTCATTTGCATTTGTCGAGGCAACCGGCGCGGGACGTTCGCGCGAGATCGTGGAAAAACTGCTCGCGCATCCGCTGCTCGACGAAGGCCGCGCGCTGGCCGAATCCGACGCGGTGCTGGTCAGCCTGATGGGCGGAAAAGATTTGACGATGGCCGAGGTCAACCGCGTGATGGAACAGATTTCACGTCATTGCGAACACGCGCAGATCATCATGGGCGCGGCGGTGGACGCGGCGCTGAAAAATAAATTGTCCGTGACGGTCATCGCCGCAAAACAAAATTCAATTGTTCCCGCAGAGCCGCCAGCGACCGCAACTTCCGGCGAACCGGCGGAACAGATTGTCTCGCGCAGCGCGGCGCGTCCGGCTTCGCGTTGCGCGCCGCAGACGAATCCATTCACCTTGCAGCAGCGTGAGCAGACGCTGGCAAAAAATGCGGGCAGTCGGGCGCGAAAGGCGGGTTCGAGGATGCGCCAGGAACAATTGCCGCTAGCGATTGTTTCCAAGGGACGCTTCGACAAAAGCGAGCCGACGATCCACAAGGGCGAGGATCTGGACATCCCGACTTACCTCCGTCGCGGCGTGGTGCTGAATTAAATGTCCTTGCGTGGAAACAACGGCGACGGTTCGCCGATTTCGTGGCCGGATTTTAACTTGCCCCAAGTCGCCTCGGAAAATTTGTCCGGCGATTCGTTCAGGCCAAGTTGCGAATAAATTTTCATCGCCGTTCCCGGCAGAAACGGCCATAGCAAAACGGCGAGAACCCGGCACGTTTCGGCGAGATTGTATAAAACTTCGTCGAGCCGCTGTGCCTGTGCCGGGTCTTTCGCCAGCTTGAACGGCGCGGTTTCGTCCACGTATTTGTTCGCGCGATTAACGAGCGACCAGATGCTTTGCAACGCGGCTTGTAATTGATTTTGTTTCAGCAATGCGCGCGTTTCGTCCGCAGCTTTCGCGGCAAACGCTGCCAATTCATCTGAACGCGCCGGAACAATTCCATTGCGATAACGCTTGAGCATCGAAAGCGAACGGTTCACCAGATTGCCGAGGCCGTTGGCGAGTTCGGCAGAATAACGCGATTTGAATCCGGCGTCGGTCCAGTTTCCGTCGGGGCCGATGTCGAGTTCGCGCAAAACGTAAAAGCGGAACGCGTCCAATCCCCATTCGTCAATCACCGCAATCGGATCAACAATGTTACCCGTGCTCTTGCTGATTTTCGCGCCATCTTTTTGCCACCAGCCGTGGACGAGGATTTGTTTCGGCAGCGGCAGGTTCATCGCCTTGAGCATGATCGGCCAATAGACCGCGTGGAATTTCAAAATGTCTTTGCCGATGACGTGGATGTCGGCAGGCCACAAATCCAATTTTGAATTTTGAATTTTGAATTTTGAATCGCCCAGCGCGGACAAAACCGTTTCGTCTCCGTGCGCGACGGCGATGCTGATGTAATTCACCAGCGCATCGAACCAGACGTAGGTGACAAAGTTCGGGTCGAACGGAATCGGGATGCCCCAGTTCAATCGCGCCAATGGACGCGAAATGCAGAGGTCTTCGAGCGTGTTGTTTTTGAGGAAGCCGAGCACCTCGTTGCGGCGATAATCCGGCTGCACAAACGACGGGTTCGCTTCGATGTAATCAATCAGCCATTGTTGCTGCGCGCCGAGCCTGAAATAATAATTGTCTTCGAGCAGTTCGACGACTTCGCCGTAACTCGGATCGAACGTGCCGTCGGCTCGGCGATCTTTTTCGGTCAGGAAAGTTTCTTCCTTCGCCGAATAAAATCCCTTGTAGCTTGCCTTGTAAAATTGTCCGGCATCATTGAGCTTCGACAAAATCGCCTGCACAAATTGCTTGTGACGCGGTTGCGTCGTGCGGACAAAATCATCATTGGTCAGTTCCAGTTTTTTTGCGAACGCCAGCCAGTCCGCCGCGAGTGCGTCGCAGTATTCCTGCGGATTTTTTCTCTCGGCCAGCGCGGCCTGTTGGACTTTCTGGCCGTGTTCGTCGAGGCCGGTCAGAAAAAAAACTTCCTGACCGAGGCTCCGACGTGACCGCGCAATCACGTCGGCGACGATTTTCTCGTAAGCGTGGCCGAGATGCGGTTGGCCATTGACGTAATCAATCGCGGTGGTGATGTAAAACCGTTTGCTCATTATTGAATCCGTAGTTTGACGCACAAATTGGTCAAAGGCAATCACGCTTGCAGCGCAAACGCTTCGTGATATGATGTCCCTCGGCTGTCGCGGAAAACCAGCCACGAACAAATACCGCATGAACCGAGAACTTTCCAATTTTGCCGCGCGATTGCGCGAGTCAATCATTTCAGGTTTTCAAGATGAAAGCTTCGACGCAGTTGCGCTTGAACTTTTTGCGCTGCAATTCAAACACAATTCCGCTTACAGAAAAATCTGCCAAGCGCGCGACCGAACGCCTGAAACTGTCCAGCATTGGACGCAGATTCCCGCTGTGCCAACGACGGCGTTCAAAGAACTGGAATTGACCAGTATCGCGCCGGGCGAACGCACAACTATTTTTCATTCCAGTGGCACGACGGAACAAAACCCCAGCCGCCATTTTCACAACGCCGAATCACTCGCGCTTTACGAAGCGTCGTTGGGGGAATGGTTTGAGAAAAATGTTTTGAATCCAGAATCCAGAATCCAAAGTCCAGAATTAATTTGCCTGACGCCTTCGCCCGATGATGCGCCGAATTCTTCGCTTGTTCATATGCTTGAAGCCATCCGCAAAGAAATCGGTGGGG
>DATAUQ010000151.1:0-29508 GCA_036268155.1 Verrucomicrobiia bacterium
GCCGGAGCTTCGTCACGCAATAATTTTTCGGCTCGCGGGGACGCTCGCCCCACCGATTGTAAAATTTGTTTCAGCGCCGGAATCTGTTCCAACGCCATACGCAACGCGACCAGGTCGCGCGCATTTCCAGAACCGGAACTCAAGCGACCAAGCGTGCGTTCCAAGTCACGAACATTTGCAAGCTGCTGGCGGAAAGCATCGAGGCCAAAAGTGTTTTCGATGAACGTCTGAACCGCGTTCTGCCGCGCGCGAATCGGCTCCACTTTGGCAAGCGGTTGCGACAGCCATTGGCGCAAGAGCCGCGCGCCCATCGGCGTGGCGGTGCGGTTGAGCGCGCCGTAAAGCGAGGCGTTGCGTGGGGCGTTGTGATGTTGCGGTTCGAGAATTTCCAGATGCCGCAGCGTCGTGTAATCGAGCGTGAGAAAATCGCTGCGCTGATAAAACGAGATGCGCGTGAGATGCTTCACGTCGCGGCGCAGATTTTGCGTGAGATAATGCAGCGCGCCGCCCGCCGCGCCGATGGCGGCGGTTTTATCTTTGAGACCAAAACCGTCGAGCGAGGCGACCTTGAACTGCTCCTTCACGGTGAAGAATGCAGTTTCCGGCGCAAATGTCCAATCGTCGTAGCCGCTCAAAATTTGGAACGCGCCGCGCAACAAATCTCGCAGCGAAGTTGCCTCGGTCGGGAAAATAATTTCTGCGGGGCGGAGGCGCTCCAGTTCAGCGAGCAGCGCAGAGTCATTTTCTAACTCGGTTGTCAGAAAATCACCCGTCGTCAAATCCACGAGCGCGAGGCCGAAGATTTTTCCACTCGGATAAACGGACGCTAAAAAATTATTCCGTTCCGCGACGAGCATCCGTTCATCGAAATGCGTGCCGGGCGAGAGGATTTGCGTGACCTCGCGTTTGGTCAATTGGCCGGGACGCGCTTCTTCCGTTTGATCGCAGATGGCGACTTTGCGTCCGGCGCGCAAAATCCGCGCGATGTAATTATTCGCCGCGTGATGCGGCAGGCCGCACATCGGGACGCCATTGCGCGCGGTGAGCGAGAGGTTCAGCAGTTGCGCGCCGGCCTGCGCGTCCTCGAAAAACATTTCGTAAAAATCGCCGAGGCGGAAAAGCAGGAGCGCGTCCTTGGGCAGTTCGCCTTTGATGCGGCGATACTGCGCCATCATGGGCGTGAGTTGGGCTTCGGCAGACATTGCGACGGACACGTTAGGCGGAAAATTTCACGAGGTCGAAACGAAATTGTTCACAAACCAAAAATCATTTCGCCGAGCGGTCGAGCCGCAAGAGTTCGGCACTGTAACCGATCCGAAAATTCGGATGCTTGAATTGATAGCCGAGGTCCGTTTTCAATTTACGGTTCGAGACGCGCTTGTTCGTCACGCCGCGCTTGCGATTTTCGCCGGGATTTTCTGGCGCGGACGGCGGCAGTGGCTTGTCCACGGCTTGCGCGAGCCACTGGAAAAAATGCGACTGGCTCACCGGCTCGTCGTCCACGGCGTTGTAAATCTCGCCGACGCGGCCATTTTTCAAAGCCGTGATGATGCAACCGACCAGATCGTCGCGATGGATCATGTTCAAAATGCGCGAACCATCGCCGTCCATCGTTGCCTCGTTCTTCAGAAATTGCTTAAACCAGTGGCCGCGCTCCGGCCCATAGATTCCGGCCACGCGCAGAATCACGGCGGGAAATTTTTTCTGCGCCGCCGCGTCGAACAAAACTTTTTCCGTTTCGACAAGAATTTTGGAAGTTTCCGAAGTTGGCTCGGTCGGGCTGGATTCTTTGACGGGCGAGCCGTCGTTTTGCCCATAAACGCTCGTGCTGCTCGTATAAACAAATTTCTTGGGCGGATTCGGCGCGAGCCAGTCAATCAAATTGCGCGTGCCTTGAAAATAAACAGCGCGATAATTTTCCGCGTCGCCGCCTGCGGCCACGCAATTGACGACCCAATCAAAATCGCCCGGCAATTTTTTTAATTCGTCCGGCTTCGTCATATCGGCGAAAAGCGGCTGGATTCCGGCGGCCTTCAATTCATTTTCCGCCGAGGAATTTCGTCGCAGCCCAAAAACTTCGTGGCCGAGCCAGACGAGTTCCGCGCCAAGCGGCAAACCGACGTAACCACAGCCGACAATTAAAACGCGCATAATTTTGCCACAGAGTCACAGAGAACACAGAGGCGTGCAAAAAATTTCAATCCATCACGGCGGCGAAGCGCAGTCCGCGCGTGCTGACGCGGAGTTGCTTGAACCCGAATTCTTCCATCACCACTTCGTAAATCAAAACGCCGGTCAAAATCACGTCGGCACGCAATTTCGGCAGGCCGGGGATTTCCTTGCGCTCGGCCAGCGGCAGTTTCCAAAGTTTTTTCCGGTGCGCGACAACTTGTTCAAAACTCAAAATCGCGCCGTCAATTTTTTCACGGTCGAAGCGATCCAGTTGTTTTTCCATGCGCGTGAGAATGCTCGTCGTGCCGCCAGTGCCGACCAAACGGATTTCGCCGGATTCATTTTTGAGCGCGGGTTCAAGCTGCGGACGGACTTCGTGGTGCAGGAAACTTTTCAGCCAGTCGCGGCACTTGAAGAATTCGCCGCGCGTGGGCGGATCGCCGAACGGAAATTTTTCCATGAGCCGCACCGTGCCGAGCGGAAAACTGTGGGAGAAATGTTTATTCTCGCCCTGGCCAAGAATAAATTCCGTGCTGCCACCGCCGACATCGAGCAACAACAGCGGTTGCGTCGCCAGTTCCGTATCGGTCGCGACGCCTTGGAAAACCCATTCGGCCTCGCGCGCGCCGGTGATGATTTCGGTTTTCAGACCGGCGGCGCGCTCGATGGCGGAAGTCAGATCGGTCGGATTCACGGCATCGCGCGCGGCACTGGTGGCGATGACGCGGATGGAAACGGAATTTTTTTCGCGCGCGGTTTGGGCGAATTCCGCGACGGCCTCGGCGGTGCGGGTAATCGCTTCAGGCTGCAAACGATTCGATTCGTAGAAGCCCTTGCCCAGCCGCGTCTGCCGGCTTTCTTCATGCACCGGCTGGACGTCGCGTCCGCGCACGTCCGCCACCAGCAATTTTATCGAGTTGGTGCCCACATCAATCACGGCACGGCGGACGGTTTCCATAATGCGCCAGATTATGAAAGGCGATTGCGAAAGCCCAAGCGAAAAAATATTACAAATCGTGGAACGGCCTTCCACCTCGACTTAACCAATGCGGAACGAAATTTTCTGGATCAGATTTTTCCCGAAGCTGTGTTGCAGCCGATCTAAAATTTCCTTGCGGCGATAGCGGACGATTTCCGTCAGCCACACACTGCTGTCCACGTTCACGAACAAAGTTCCCTTGTGCAGGTTGTGCGGCTGCGCGTGCGCGGTGAGGATCGGGTCAATCAAAGAATTCCAGACATTGACGATTTCAATGTCAGCGCGGCGTGAATCCATTTTCAAATCCACCAAAACTTTGGAGACAACTTTGTCCGCGCCGCGCGCGCGGACGTCGCGTGCGATTTCGAGCGGCGCAAGATCTACGCCGCGCCATTGCGCGAGCACCTTTTGGCGGGCGGAAGTTTTTTTCGGCGGCGGCATTAAAACGGTTTTCAGTTTTGAATTCTTGATTTTGAATTTGAACTAAAAATCCAAAATTCAAAACAAAAATTCGCGCTGGATTTTATCTGTGTTCATCAGTGTCCATTTGTGGTTCAATTAGCCGGTGAACATTACGAATTTGAATCCTGACACGGACATCGGCGCGAGTTCGTGGCTGGTGGAACTGGACGAACATCGCCTGTTGCTCGACGCGGGGATGCACCCAAAACGCGAGGGCCGCGACGGCTTGCCGCTATTTTCCAAGGCGGGAAATAATGACGTGGATGCGATTGTGATTTCGCATTGCCATCACGATCACGTCGGTTCGCTGCCGGTGGCATTGCGGCATTTTCCCAAGGCTCATGTGCTGATGAGCGAATTGAGTTATTTCATCGTCGAACGCGTGCTGCATAATTCCGTGAACGTGATGACGCGCCAGCGCGACGAGCTGGGCATCCGCGAATATCCGCTTTACACGCACGACGAGGTGGACGACATCGCGCCGCGTTTTCAGGCGTTCAAATATAACCGTGAGGTGGAGTGGGCGTCGTTCAACAAAGTGCGCGCGGGATTGCCGTCGCCGACACTGGAATTTTTTGACGCCGGGCACACGCTCGGTTCGGCGGGGGTGATGGTGCGTGGCAACAAGGAAACTTTGTTTTTCACCGGCGACGTTTGTTTTCACGATCAAACCATTTTGCGCGCGGCAAGATTTGAAGACGTGAAGGCGGACGTGTTGATCATGGAAACGACGCGGGGCAACCGTGAAGTGCCGAAAGGTTTTACGCGCGAAGGCGAAATTGAGCGGCTCGTGGCGGCAATTCACAACGCGCTCAAACGCAAAGGCAGCATATTGATTCCGGCGTTCGCGCTGGGACGCACGCAGGAAATCTTGGCGATGCTGGCGATGCTGATGCGCGAGGGGAAATTGAAGCCGCAGCCGATTTACATCGGCGGACTGGGCCGCGTGTTCACGGAGATTTATGATCTCGAAGCGCATCGCACGCATCGCCAGCACACGAACCTGCAATTGAACGAATCGCTGAATCTGGTCGTTTTGGAAAAAGGCCAGTCGGAAAACATGAAGTTGAGCGGCGGGAAAATTTTTGTCATCACCGCCGGCATGATGAGCGAGAACACGGCGGCGCATAATCTGGCGATGCGAATGGCCGGGGATGAAAAGCACGCAATATTTTTTGTGGGTTACGCCGATCCGAGCACACCGGGCGGACGTTTGAAGGCGGCGAAGGATGGCGAGACGTTTGTGTTCAGTCCGAGTGCGGGGCGTTTGACACGCAAGTGCGAGATTCAGGATTTTGATTTGACGGCGCACGCGAACCGCGAGGATTTACTGGATTTCGTCGGACGGGTTTCGCCACGCGCAATCTTGCTCGGTCACGGCGATGACGCAGCGCGAGGGTGGTTCGAGGAGCATATCCATTCGCGTCATCCAAAAATAAAAATCATCCAGCCGCAATCAGGCAAAGCCGTGCAGGTGTAAATTTCAGATCGGGAAAAACGAAAAGCGCCGGACGAAATAAATTCGTCCGGTGGTTTTTTTCATTTTCAGGAACGGTTTAGTGACCGTTGCCGTTGACGATGTTGGCGAGGTTGAAGATCGGCAGGAACATGCAGATGACCATGCCGCCGATGACAATGCCGAGGAAAACGATCAACAGCGGTTCGATGAGCGACATCAGGCCGGTCAGCGTGGTGTCAATTTCTTCGTCCAAAAAGTTCGAGACGCGCTCGAGCATTTCGTCAATTTTTCCGGTCTGTTCACCTGCGCTCAACATGCGGATGATCATGCTGGGAAAAATTGGATTTTTGCCCAAAGCGGCGGAAATGCCTTCGCCGCGTTCAATGTCGGTGCCGGCGGTCTTGATGGCTTTTTCCATGACGACGTTGCCGACGGTCTGGGAAACGATTTGCAGGACTTCCAAAATCGGCACGCCGCTGCGGATGAGCGAGGACAGGGTGCGCGTGAAACGGGCGAGGCAGATTTTGTGGGCGATCTGGCCGAAAATCGGCAGCTTGATGCGGCGGCCATCCCAAAATTCACAGCCGCGTTTGGTCTTGATGAAATAAAGCCAGCCCCAAATGGCGGCACCGGCACCGATGATGAGCAAGAGCAGGTAATGTTTCACGATGTCACTGATGTCCATCAAAAATTGCGTCGGTCCTGGCAAAGCCGCGCCGAAGCCGGAATAGACATCCTTGAAAGTGGGGATGACTTTTACCAACAGAAAGGTCGTGATGCAAATCGCCACGACGGTCACAGCCGTCGGATACATCAAAGCAGTCTTGACTTTTTTACGGAGGCGTTCGGTATTTTCGAGATAGGTCGCCAGCCGCGCCATGATTTCCGCGAGCAAGCCGCCTTTTTCACCCGCTGCGATCATGGAATAATAAAGCCGGTTGAAAGCCTTGGGATGTTTTTGCAACGCCTCGGAAAAACTTTCGCCGCTTTCCACGCGCGAACACACGTCACGGATCACGTCGCGCATGACCTTGTTCGGCGTTTGTTCCGCCAACGCCTGAAGCGCCTGCACGATGGCGATGCCTGCGTCAATCATCGTGGCCAGTTGGCGGGTGAAAACCACAAGATCGGCCAGTGCGACTTTGCCGCCCTTCGTTTTGCCTTTCCGGGAGATTTTTTCCTGGATGGAAACGACCAGCAGATTGCGATTGAGCAATGCGGCGATGGCGGACTGCTCGCTGGCGGCTTCGACCATGCTGCGGATTTCGCGGCCAGTGGCCGTTTCTCTGGCTGTATAGGCAAATGATGGCATACGTTTATCTCTTATTAAGAGTTATAAAATTCCGCGTTTGAATTGCAAGCCTGCAATTTGAATTTCTCGCTTTAATTATAGCACTAATTGTTCCAGCCCGCCTGATGCAATGCATTGCAAAGAAATCAGTTCAATCGAAAATTATCCGCAAAACAGTGTCTAAATTTTGGAACAATTGCCCTGCAAAACTTGGGATTTAAAACCAGAAATCATATAAAACACTTTCTACAAACACCTTGCGAATTCAAAATTACTTAAAATTTTTTATTGTCAAACCCCGGAGTTTTCAATAGTTTCAATGTCAATCGCACCACATGGTGCTGGGACAAACAGGTTTTGTCTCGTAAATGCAGGTAAAAACAAACAAATAACCAAACAACATCGGAGGAACCAGATGAAGTTTAATAAATGGACATTGGGTCTTGCAGCGGTCGGCGTGGTCAGTTTGACCTCGGCGGCGTATGCGGACGAAACGAAAGTGAGCCAGGTGAACACTGCGCTCTCAAACACAACCCTCAGCGGCTACGTTGACGTGGCGGCTCAATTCAACCCCGGTAATGGAGGCCCTGGCAGTGATTTCAGCCCTAATTACAACTTCGGGGCAACTGATAATAGCATCAACCTGAATGTGGTTGACCTCGCCCTCGACAAGCCGTTGGATGAAAGTCCGTGGGCCTCTGGCTATCATGTTGAATTGTGGATTGGACCGGATAGCGCGGCATTGGGAACTGGCAGCGACATTCGCCAAGCTTACATTGCGTTGCGCACGCCAATCGGCAACGGCATTGACTGGAAAATCGGTGTTTGGGACACCATCATCGGCTATGAAGGCACCACCTCGGGCGTGAATCCAAATTATAGCCGTTCCTTTGGCTATAACATGGAACCGACGACCCACACGGGTATTCAAGGCACTTACAAGGTTTGTGACGCGCTTACTGTCACAGCCGGTTTGGCCGACACTTCTTTTGATGACGGCTATATCGCTGCTCCTAACACCGGTTTGTATTTGCCGACTGTAATGGGTTTGGCAACGCTGACTGCTCCAGATAGCTTCGGCTGGGCCAAGGGCGCTACGCTTTCTGGCGGTGTTATCAATACTTCTGGAAGCTCTGGCGCTACCAGTTGGTATGCTGGCGTCACACTGCCGACACCGGTAGCTGCGTTAAAGTTTGGCGGTGCGTTCGATTATTTGAACGCGCGCGCGGGCTTTAATGATTACGCCTTCGCTGGCTATGGCACTTATCAGTTCAACGACAAAACAAGCTTCAATGTGCGCGCTGAATACAATGACTTTCCCGGAGCGGATGCCGCCCAGGAAGAAATCACCACCACCCTTCAATACAATCTGTGGGAAAACGTGTTGACCCGTGTGGAATTCCGTTGGGATCATGCTGATCATGGTCTTGGCGATCCTTTTATCAGCCACGGCGGTTTCACGCCTAATAAAGATGCCTTCCTGCTTGCAGCGCAGGCCATCTATACGTTCTAATCTGACTTGAATCACAAACCCCTTTCGGGAAACCGAAAGGGGCTTTTTGTTTTCTGCATCCAATCCTTAAAATAATTTCATATCATCATATCTGGATGCGTTGATTTTTTCGTTTGCGCTGATTCGAGCTTCCGTATAGATTTATGCCGGTCAGTGAAATCCAAGCCCATGCAATTCATCCGCGATATTTACGCTGAAAAAATGGCGGCCAGCCAGCCGGTCATCTCCTTTGAATTTTTCCCGCCGAAAACCGACGAGGGCGACCGCAACCTTTTGGAAAAAACCATTCCGGCCTTGTCGTTGGCCAGACCGGATTTTTGCTCCGTGACTTACGGTGCCGGCGGCAGCACGCGCGACAAAACTTTGATGATCGTGGACCGCATCCAGCGCGAACACAAGCTGACCGCGCTCGCGCATCTGACCTGCGTCAACCACACGCGCGAGGAAGTGCGCGCGTTGCTCGAAAAAATCCGCACGCTCGGCTGCAAAAACATCCTGGCGTTGC
The DNA here is from genome assembly GCA_036268155.1 of Verrucomicrobiia bacterium. Taxonomy (GTDB): domain Bacteria; phylum Verrucomicrobiota; class Verrucomicrobiia; order Limisphaerales; family UBA11358; genus UBA11358. The sequence continues at coordinate 8,382 of DATAUQ010000151.1, forward strand.
GCGGCGATCCGCCCGGCGGCGGCGAATTTGAAACCACGCCCGGCGGATTCGAGTTCGCCACGCAACTGGTCGAACTCATCCGCGAGGCCGGAAATTTTTCCACCGGCGTCGCCGGATTTCCCGAAGGCCATGTCGCCTGCAAGGAAGGAAAATTCGCCGACTGGGGACATTTGAAGATGAAAGTGGACGCTGGCGCGGATTTTGTCCTCACACAATTATTTTTCGACAACGCCGATTTTTTTGAATTCCGCGATCACATCGTTAGCAAACTGGGCGTGCGCGTGCCGATCGTGCCTGGCGTCATCGCCATTTTGAACGCGGCGCAAATCATCAAATTCACCCAGCTCTGCAGCTCAAAAATTCCATCGTCGCTTCGCGCAAAACTGGATGCGTTGGGAAATGACGAGGAGGCCGCGATCCAGTTCGGCATCGAATACGCCACGCGGCAGTGCGAGGAATTGCTTCGGGCGGGCGTGCCGGGACTGCATTTCTACACGTTGAACAAATCGCGTTCAACGGTTCAAGTCTTGAAAAATCTCGGCGTGGCTTGAATCTTCACAGTAGGAGCCGACGTAAGGATGCTCATTTCAAAAAATGGAATTGAACAGAGCCTCGTCACCTCGGCTCCTGCAATTAGGCGTCAAAACAAATTGCCCGCGATGATGCCGATGACGCTCAACGGCCCGGTGTCTTCCAGACTGTCGGCGGCCTTGTCCAGTTTTTGCAGCGAGAGCTTGGCGTTCTTGTAAAATTCCTGGTCGTTGACGAGTTTGCCGAGGGTGCCATTGCCTTGATTGATTTTCAGCAAAATCTGGTTCAGATTGGTCATCGAGGAAGTGGTCGAATTGTAAAGCGCATCGTCGGTGGCGAGTTTGCCAAGCGTGCCCTGGCCATTGGTGATGCCGCTGATAAGTTGTTTGGCCCCGCTCACAGCGTCCTGCAAATTCGACACGGTGTCGAGCGCGGAATTATAAAGCGTCTGGTCGTAGATGACTTTGCCGACCGTGCCCTGGCCGCTGGCGATCTGCCCGGAAATGCTTTCCATGTTTGAAAGCGTGGCGGAAATATGCGTGCTGTTTTGCTTGATCAAATCCGTTAACGGCCCGAGCAAATTGTTGATGGTGTCGCCGGAAAAACTTTTCGCCACGTTGGCGATCCCGCCGGCGGCGCTGTCGAGCTTGGTCATGATGGCGCTCAAATCGGGCTGTTCGACGGTGGTGATGAATTGATTGTCTTCCAGACGACTGGCATCGGGTGATCCGAAATCAATGGAAACAAAATTCTGGCCCATCAAGCCCGCGAATTTTACGGTGGCATGGCTGTCGGTTTTGACGACGGCATCGGGATGAAGTTTCATGATCACCTCGACCTTGGTGTCGGTGAGCGCGATTTTTTCGACGCGGCCGATTTCGACGCCGGCCATTTTCACGCTGTCGCCCACCTTCAATTCCTGCACGGTGTCGAATAGCGCGTGGATGTGGTAGCCGCGGTGGAAAATATCTATGCTGCCGAGCATCTCGATGATCACGATGGCGGCGACGACCGCGAGGACGACAAAAATGCCAAGCTTGGTTTCGAGCGAGTTTTTCATAAATTTTTTGTTTGAGGTTCGCGTTTAAAATCTGCGTGTAAAAAATTTTGGACGAGCGGATCATTGAACCGTTTCACCTCGTCGGGCGTGCCGATGGTGATGATACGGCCTTCGTTGATGATGGCGATGCGGTCGGCCACGCCGAACGCCAGGTCGCGGTCGTGCGTCACCACGATGGACGTGACGCTGATGTTTTTTTTGAGTTTTAGAATTTCCTCGCCAACGGCCACGGCCGAAAGCGGGTCAAGTTCGCTCGTCGGTTCGTCGTAAAGGATCAATTGCGGCTCAATCACCAGCGCGCGGGCCATGGCGGCGCGTTTTTTCATGCCGCCGGAAAGTTCGCCCGGCATCTTGTCCGCAGCATCGTTGAGGCCGACAGCTTGCAATTTTTCGGTGACGATGTGTTCGATTTCTTCCGCTGGTTTGAGCCGGTGTTCGGTAAGGTAAAGTCCGACATTTTCGCCGACTGTGAGCGAATTGAGCAGCGCGCCGGATTGAAACACGAGCGCCATGCGGTATTTGGCGGCGATTTCAGCGGCTTGAATGACTTCGCCGTTGATCAAAATTTCCCCGGCGTCCGGCGTTTCGAGGCCGATGAGATGTTTGAGCAAAACACTTTTGCCGCTGCCGCTGGATCCCATGATGACAAAAATTTCCCCGGGCTGGACGTCGAAATCAATTCCCTTGAGCACTTCCTGTCCGCCAAAACTTTTGCGGAGGCCGTGCACTTTAAGGCTGACGCCAGAATTGTTGTTGTCCTGGTTGTTCATCATTTCAAAAGAAAGCGCGTCAGGATGTAATCAAAAATCACGATGAGGACGATGGAGTTGACCACGGCTTTGGTGACCGAACGTCCAATACCGCGCGGGCCACCAATGGTCACCAGACCTTGATGGCACGAAACCGCGCCGATGATTATGGCGAAACAAAAGCTTTTGAAGACACCATTGACCACATCATCAAGGTCAACAGTATTTCGCAAACCGTCAAAAAAAGCTGCGAAGGGAACACCGATATGATTGTTCGTTTGGGCCACAACCGCGCCGCCAAACCAGCCGACGAGAATTGCGAAAACCACCAGCAGCGGCAACGCCACAGCCATCGCGAGCACGCGTGGCAGAACCAGATAATGAATCGGGTTGATATTCATCGTGCGCAACGCGTCAATTTCCTGATACACGCGCATCGAGCCGATTTCTGCCGCCATCGCCGAGCCGACGCGGCCGGCAATCAAAATGGCCATCATCACGGGCGCGAGCTCTTTCGCAATAGAAATGCCGACGAGTCCGCCGACCGCGCTGGCCAGACCGCGTTGCACCAAGACCGGGCCGGTTTGCAACGCGATGACCGCGCCGATGAAAAATGAAAGCACGCAGACCATCAACAGGCTGGCGTTGCCGATTTCAAAAAACTGGTCGAAAATTTTCTGCCGCTGCCGCCACGCGAAGGGCAGGGCGCACAGCGTGCGCCAGAAGAGCAGGACGATTTCACCAATGTTTTGAAACATAAAAGACTTGGGCGTTATAAATTTGCCAACTGTCCGGATTTAGGATGCACCTTGAACACCGGAATGTAAAACAGACGCACTCTTTTCATATCCGCATCCGATTGATACTGGAAAAGGCCGAACAGGAGCGAGCATTTTTTAGAAACGGGCGTGCTTTCATGGCGATACAAATTCCACAAAAACGACTGGCTGCTTGCGCCAGTTTTGGGATTGTTTTCCGAAACCCAAAGTGACCAGAGCGGTGACCAGTTGCGCTCGATGCCACGGCTGTTCGGCAAAACTGGTTCAAGCAGTGCGAGGAGTTGCAGGCGGTTGTTGCCGTTAAAATCACGATGATAGGTGAAAAACGGCCATGCATCCACGCGCCGTTCATCTATGCCGGTCGCGGTGTTTTTCTCCACCGTATTTTCAAACAGATAAACCAAAATGCGCGTGCGTTTCAAATCAAGCGGGTCGGAATGCGTGCGCTTGAAAGTATAAATCGGCCAGAGATATGAATCGCTTTCCAATTCATTATTGTGCGACTGGCTGAACAGCGGCCAGACACGAGAAGTGGTTTTGCCTTCGCCGCGCGTGAAGATCACAAGCGGCCACGGCCCCTGCCATTCACGATATTTTTTCTCGCGCTCATCAATCCAACTGAAAAACGGCCACAGCACGGTGGTGGAATCGCGTTTGGGCGAGCGTGTTTGCAGGCAAAGCGGGAATATGGCCAGAAATCTTTCCGGGTCGTCCGTGCCGATGTCGGTGTTGTTATTAAAGTAAAATGGCCAGAGCGCGAAAAATTTATCGTAGCCGCCGACAATGGATGTGTCGCCGAAGCCATTCGTTTGGGTGGTAACGTCTTTGTGTTCTTTGCCGACCAGCGGCCAGAATTGCCAGCCGTGCAGTCCGTCGCCGTGCCGCAAATGAAAAAATGGATAAAGATAATTGTCCGTGACGACATCTTTTTTTTGGGTCTCGCTGTAAACCGGGAACATGACGAAAAAGATTTTGTCGCGGAACAGCCGGTGCTGGAGATGGCCGTAAAATGGAATGAGCGCGGTATAGTTTTCATTTGTGTCCGGCGAACGCTGCTGGAAATAGAACGGGTAAACCGTGAACCGCTTTTGATGCGATTCCTGAGGAGTCTGGCCGCCGGCAAAGCTCCACAACTCGAAAAGCTGCCAGCGATATTCCCGGCCGTAGGACTCGTAAGTGACCACCGGATAAAGAAAATCGTCCTCGCGCGATTCAACGGATGGATCGGTGTCATGGGAATAAAACGGCGGGAACGCCCAGGTTTTTTCCGAATCTTTTTGCTGGTCATAAAAAAGCGGCCCGAAGGCTTCGGTGCGCTGGCCGGAATCCAATGTCAGGGGAAATTGATCGTAAAGCGGCCCCGCGTGAAATCCGTTTTCCGCAAAACCAATTGAGCAAAATTCCGGCGTTAAAATCAAAAAAATGATTCGCAGACAATAAAAAACAATTCCAAAGCCGTTCGAGGCGATTAGAGTGCAAAAATTCAATTTTGAAAAATAGTTCAAGGCTACATTATCGTTATTGCGCGGCGGTTTTTACGCATTTTAACCTCATTAAAAGTTGTTTTTAACATTGATGTTGACTTTTCGGCGTTTTCCATTAGTTTCTTCTCACTTGAGGTTTTACCTCGGTTCCTCCTGACCCGGTGTCGGCGATGTTCTGCTGACATCGGGTTTTTCTATCAACGGCTTTCTGCGGTCGAGTAAATTCAGCAACGCCGGCAAAAATGCCAGAGCCGCAATCATGCAGGTCGCGATGCCAGTCGCCATGACACAGCCAAGGCTATGGATGCCGCGATGTTTGGCAAGCATGAGGCTGCCGAATCCGGCGATGGCCGTCAATCCCGACACGAGCACGGCTTTGCCGGTGCTGCGCGACAAAATGCCCGGCGTGCGTTCCTCGGCGAAACGGTTCAAGATGTGAATGCCATTCGTCACGCCGATGCCGATGACCAACGGCAGCGTCATGATATTCGCCGGATTAAAGGGAATTTTCAGCCAGCCCATCAATCCAACCAGCCACAACGTGCCGATGCCAACCGGCAGCAGCGACAAGATCACCGCGTTCAAACTGCGGAAGTGGACGAAGACCAAAATCGCAATCGCAATCAGCGAATACCACGCGGCAGTTTCATAACTGTTTTTTAACAAGGTCGTGTATTCGTAAAGTTGCACCGGTGTGCCGGTGACGTCGGGGTCAATTGTCCTCAAGTCGGCGATAAATGCTTCCTGGTTTTTCCGCTGCCACACGTCGTATTTGGGATAAACCTGCAAAAGAAATTTACCGCTGACGCCGACAAAACGATTGCGCAACGCCGGCGGTAAATCTTCGACGCGCAACGGGGCGCGGTCATCCTGATTTTGCAAGGTCTGGAATGTCTGGCGGATGTCGGTGAACAGCGCCCGCTGAAATTCCGCCAGTTTGTCCGCGTGCTCGGCGCGCGCCGTGGCATCGCCGCCCAGCATTTTCTTGCGCAAATTGTTGATGGCTTCGCGCAGTGAATCCAGTTGCGCCGTCAGGTTTGTGTTGCTGTCCTTGATTTCGTCCACCGCCGCGCCCAGATAACCGTAGAGCGAATACAGCGTGCTGCTGAAATTTTCCAGATTCACCGGCTGTTCGTCAGGCGTGCCGAAACGCAACGGCGCGACTTCCTGTTTGACCTGGCCGATGAGCTTGAGTTTTTCCGTCTGGTCTTCACTGAGAAAAGTGGCGATGGATTCCACGCCGTTGGACGCTACGGTTGGCAGCTTTTCAAGCTGCTTCTGAAGTTCAACCGCCTGCTGCAATGAATCAGCGACGACCGCGCCGTAAAGCACTGATTTGTCCGCCGAATCAATCAGCTTTTGCTCGAACAACACTGCGGGCAATCCGGCGCTCTGCATATGCAGCAGATTGTAATCGAAATAAACTTTGCGCACTTGTGTCAAGGCCAGCGTGCACAAAACGCCCACGATGACCATCACCAGCACGGGACGCTCCAGCCAGATATTTTCAATGCGCGCGCGCCGTTCGACCGCGCCGGTTTTATGGTCAATCACGTTTTGCCGTCCGCGCAGGAGCAGCACCGGCAGCAGCGTGATCATCGGGATGAAGCAGACCAGCAGGCCGCCGCCGCAGATGATGCCCATTTCCTGGATGCCTTTGAAATTGGTGAACCACATCGCCAGAAACGCTCCCGCCGTCGTCAGCGCGCCGACAAAAATTCCCTGACCCGTGAACACCATCGCCTTGGTCAGCGCTTCTTCTTTCATTTTGCCCTTGCGCAATTCTTCTTCGTAGCGCGTGACCAGATGCACGCCGAAATCAATCGCCAGCCCGATGAGAATCGGCACGAACGTGATCGTCAAAATGTTCAGATGCCCGACGGTCAAAGTCGCAAATGCCAGCGTGTAAGCCAGTCCGATCACGAGGCAAATCGTCGCCTTCACCGGCCGGCCGGTTTCGCTGTAGCCGTAAATGAAAATCAGCGCGCACAAAATCAGCGCGACGATGCTGGCGACCGTCGTGTCTTTTTGCGACTGCGCCATTTCGTCGTGCTCCAGCACCGGCTCGCCCGTGAGCCCGACGTTCAGGCCGGGCACTTCACCTTGCGTTTCCACGATCAATTGCCGGAGACGTTCCACCGCCTTCCCGTTCAAGCCGTGGATTGGCGCGTGCGCCGTCACGAGAAAAATCTTCCCGTTGGCGAACGTGATGTAGGTTTTTCGCACCGCCTCGTCGCCCGCGTCAAACAACGCCGTGACGCCCGGCGATGGCGGTGTGCCGGGCCGGTTCAAGCTGGCGTCCGCCTGCGTCACGATGCGCGTCAGCGCTGGAATTGATCCGATCAATGACTCGGTCTGGGCGTTGGTTTCGCGCGGCGCGGTGCGGAAGGCGGTGTTGATCTGTTCAAAAAATGAAACCAGATTGGTCGTCTGCGTGAACTGGCGGATGAAAGGCAGATCATCCTGCAAAGTTTTTTTTAGATTCTCCAAATCTTTTTCCGGCACGAATAAAAGCGCCTTTTTGCCCATCATCGGCAGGTCGCCTTTGTAAAAAACATCGGTGAACAAATTGGTTTCCGCCTCCAGCTTCGCACCGATCCGCTCGGCGAACTGCCGGTTTTTTTCGACGTTTTCGCTTTGGATGACGACGACGAGATCGCTCTGCTCGGGAAACTCCTTTTTGAAATTGAGATAATTCTGCTGGTATTTTTTGTTCGAGCCGACAAGGTCATCGCGGCTTGTGTCGAATTGGAGAAAAAAAACCGTGTAAAGGATGCACGCGACGAACAGCAAGATTTGCGGATAAAAAAACCAGCCGGGATGACGGCAAACCGCCGCCGCCAGTTTGGCCAGCAGCCGCGCCAGAAAAGAATCAGTGCTTAATGCCTTCATGCTTCAACCGGCGCGCGGATCATTTCACCGCTTCGACCGACACCGCCGTGCCGTAGCAAATCACTTCGGTGATGCCTTGCGCGATTTCCGTCGCGTCATAGCGCACGCCGATGACGGCGTTCGCGCCAAGCTGCCCGGCGTGCGTCAGCATTTTGTTGAACGCCTCCTCGCGCGCCTGTTCGCACAAATCCGTGTAGAGCGAAATATTCCCGCCAAAAATCGCCTGGATGCCCGCGCCGAAATTTCCGATGACGGAACGCGAGCGCACGACGATCCCGCGCACGACGCCAAACGATTTGACCGCGCGATAGCCGATCAGTTCAAATGTGGTCGTTGTCAATGGATGTGTCATATTCATGTGAAAGGTTGGCACAAGTAAGCGAAATGGCAAAAACGAAAAACTTTTCGCGCGTTCACGGTGAAAGCCATTCAAATCCCGGCAAATTTCTCAATACCGCAAACGTGAATGCGACGGCGAGAAATACCCACAAAATTTTTGGTGCCACGTTGAGCGTCGCCGGCTGATTTTTTAATTTCCGAAAAATAGAACGCGCCCCCCAAATCGCCAGCATCGCAAGTGACGTCACAAACAACGCATTGTCTTTCAGCGCGAGCAGAAAATTTCCGTGCAGCAGCGCATAGAGAGAGCGCGTCGCGCCGCAACCCGGGCAATTCAATCCCGTCAACGAATGAAATATGCACGTCGGATAAAATCCATGTGTGCTCGGATTGAAGAAAAAAACCATCGCGCCAATTCCAATGGTCGTTGCACCCAACGTGACGCCTGCAAAAATTCCCGGCGACAGCGGCGCGGAATTTTTTTTTGGAATAATTTTTGATTCGGCACGCATTGCATCAGATCAAAACTGCCCGACATTCCACATGACGTGCGGCTGGTGCACCAGCAAATTGAAAAACATCGAGCCTGCGCCAAGCAACAGGCTCAAAATCGAGAGAACCAATCCCGCGATGGCCATGCCGCGACCTTCGTGCAATTGCGGGTTCGCGTTGATTTGCGACAATCCGATGAGCGAGAAAACCAGACCGAGAATACCGAACGGAAATCCGCAGCAGCAGCACGTCAGCGACAAGATCCCAAAAATCATTCCCGCCTGCGCGTAGGAATTGGTTTTCGCCATTTGCCCGGCGGCGGAAGTTCCGTGCAGTGGCGGCGCGATGGTTGGCGGCGTGCCGGGCGCGGGAAAACAATTTGCAAATTCCGGCTGCAAGCCGACGAAATTCCAGTCTTTCGCGCCATCCGCAAAAACCGGCGTTTGGCGTTCGACGCGGCCTTCAGCAATCCATTGCCGGATTTGTTCGCCCGTCGCCGGGCCGTATTCGTGTCCGTCCTCGCCGATGATTTTGTAAATCGCGTTCATGCGTCTTGAGTTCCATTGTTCGCACGGCCAGTGTCAGAACACAAACCGCGTTTTGCTTCTGCGACAAATTCCAGCAAAACCTTTGCCGCCGGGCTGCTGAAATTTTTCTGCGCCTCGGCAATGGCCGTTCGCAAACTTTTCCCGCTGCGGAACAGCGCATGATAAAGTTTTCGCAATTCCAGCCGTTGCTCCGCCGTGAAACCCACACGCCGCAGGCCGACGGCGTTTAATCCGCAAATTCCGTTGTCGCCGCGCGCGATGGTGAATGGCGGCAAATCTTTGCTGATCGCCGAGCCGCCTTGCATGATCGCCAACGTGCCGACGCGCACAAATTGATGCACAAGACAATTGCCGGAAATAAATGCGCGATCTTGAATCATCGCATGGCCGCCGAGCATCGCGCCATTTGCGATGATAACGTGGTCGCCCAAATGAGAATTGTGCCCGACGTGGCAGTTCGCCATCAGAAAATTATTTGAACCGATGACCGTCTCGCCATCCGCGTTGGTCGCGCGATGCACCGTGACGTGTTCGCGGAAAACATTGTGGTCGCCGATGCGCACGCGCGTCGGTTCGTTTTTATATTTCAAATCCTGCGGCGCATCGCCGATGACGCAGCCGGCGTGAAATTGATTGTGCGAACCGATTTTTGTTTCGCCCGTCAAATAAACGTGCGGCCCGATGACGCAATGCGCGCCAAGTTCCACGCCCGCGTCAATCACGGCGAACGGTCCGATTTGCAAGGTCGCGTCCAGCTTCGCTTTCGGATGGATGACGGCGGTTTTGTGAATCATGTTCCGTTGAATTGTTGCATCGTTGAATCGTTAAATCGAGTTTCTTCGCTCACCAGCGTAGCGATTCAAGGATTCACGATTTAGCGACAGTTTGCTCACGCGTGAAAATATCCCAGCTCGCGCAGTGACGAATAATCCTTCGCCCGCTCCGCCGTCGCGCGGCCGATGATGACGTGATCAATTACTTCTATTTTCAAAAGCTGCCCCGCGCGGATCAAATCCCGCGTCACCTTGATGTCCGCCTCGCTCGGCGCCGGATCGCCGCTCGGATGATTGTGGACCAAAACAATTGCCGCCGCATTCGCCGCAATCGCCGCGCGGAAAACTTCGCGCGGATGCACCAAAATCGTATCGAGCAAGCCGTGTGAAATTTCCTCCGCGCGAATCAATTTTTTCCGCACATTGAGCAGCAGCACTTGAAACGATTCCACGTTGAGCAGCCGGTTCGTCTCACGCATGAAATCCACGACCATCGCCGGATTGTCCAGCACCGGCGATTCCTCGCGGCGCTCCTGCTCCATGCGCCGCGCCAGCGCGAATGCCGCCACCAGCGTCGCCGCCTTGTCCGGGCCGACGCCGGAAATTTGCTTCAACTCGTCCACCGTCGCCAGCGCCAGCGCGTTCAACGAGCCAAACTTCCGCAAAATATTTTGAGCCACCTGCACCACGTTCGTGCCCTGCAAACCGGTGCGCAGCAAAATCGCGATCAACTCCGCGTGCGTCAGCGCATCCGGCCCGCGCGCCACGAGCCGTTCACGCGGCCGCTCGCTCGCCGGCTGGTCTTTAAGAGTCATTTACGATTGATGATTTACGATTTACGATTGAACCGCATTCCGAGAGCCGGGAAAATCATAAATCATCCATCGTAAATCATAAATGGAAAATCTCACGCAATTGCAGCAACTTGCTGTCGCCGCGCGCGGAAATATTTTGGTCATGGCCGGTGCTGGCACCGGCAAGACGCATACGCTCGTCGCGCGTTGTTTGAATTTGATTTGCGAGGAAAAAATCTCGCTCGACGAAATTTTAATGGTCACCTTCACCGAAGCCGCCGCCGCCGAAATGAAACAGCGCCTGCGCGCCGCGCTCGAAAAAAAATCGCGGGAAAATCCCGATGGTCCGCATTGCTCCGGGCAACTCGCGCTTTTTGACACCGCGCACATCGGCACGCTGCACAGTTTTTGTTTCAAGCTCGTGCGCGAACATTTTCACAAACTCAGCCTCGACCCGCAAATCTCGCTGCTTGATGAAGGTGAATCACGCCTGCTTGCCGACGAAACGCTGGACGAACAATTCAATTTGCATTACGAAGGAGAAGATGAATTTTCGGTGTCCGTCCAGGATTTGATCAAAATTTACGGCAGCGGCCGCGACGAAAAAATCCGCGCGCTCGTTTTGCGCCTGCATCATCACATTCAAACGCGCGCCGACGCCGACCATTGGCTCACGCGGCAAATCGAGATTTTTTCCGCCGCCGAACCAACGCAATGGCGCGAATGGTTTTCCGCCGCGATTTTCGGCTGGCAAAAAGAATGGCTGCCGACCCTCGAAAATCTGCGCACAGAAAATCCCAAAGCCGCCGAATGTTTGAAAATTTTAGGTAGCGCAGGCGTCGCGCCGGAAACGCTTGCTCGGCGTCCCGCCGAGCAAAGCACGCGAGACGCGTGCGCTCCTGTTTTTCAAAAAATTCTCGCCGCAGATGAAAATTGGCCGCGCGGAAAAAAGACGGCGTGGCGAAAGCCGTTCGAAGATTTTTTTGACGATGCAAAATTTTTGGGTTCTCTCGCCGCGACTGGCAAAAAGTATCCGCTCGCCGAGGATTGGAACTGGATTCGCGGCCACATGAAAACGCTGCTGCAACTGGCGCATGAATTTTCAGAAAAATTTTCCGCGCGCAAACGCGACGACGGCGTCCTGGATTTTCACGACCTCGAGCAATTCGCGCTGAAGCTGCTCTGGAATTTCAAGACGGAGTCGCCGACGCCAATTGCTGAACGTTGGCGCGAAAAGTTGCGCTTCATTTTCGTGGACGAATATCAAGACATCAACGCCGCGCAGGACAAAATCATCGCCGCGCTTTCACGCGACGAATGGTGTGGCGAGGCTCCTGACGAGCCGGATTTTGAAAAAACCAAAAACGGCTCGCGAGGACGCTCGCCCCACCACGGCAACCGTTTCCTCGTCGGCGACGTCAAGCAAAGCATTTATCATTTCCGCCTCGCCGATCCGAAAATCTTTCGTGATTACGCGAAGAACTGGCACGGTAAAAACGGCCAGATGATTCCGCTCGCTGACAATTTTCGCAGCCGCGAATCGCTTTTGAATTTCGTGAATTCCATTTTCGCGCCGCTCATGCGCGAGGAAATCGGCGGCGTGGATTATGACGTCGAGGCGCAATTGAAATTCGGGTCGCCCGAAGCACGCGTGAATTTCAGCGCGGCAAAAGATTCGTCACCGCGAATGGAATTGCTTTTGCGGCTTAAAACCAGACGCAACGGCGCAGAAGCCGATGACGAATCCGGCGCGAACGATTTGGCGGACTTGGAAGAATCGGAAAAAGAAGCGCGGCTGCTCGCGGCGCGATTGGCGGAATTAAAAAATTCGCGGCACGAAATCTGGGACGACGAGGTAAAAATTTTCCGTGCCGTCGAGTGGCGCGATATGGCGATCTTGCTGCGCGCACCCTCGGGCAAGGCGGAGATTTTTGCGAAACAGTTCGACCGTGTCGGCATTCCACTCGTCGTCGAGCGCGGCGGATTTTATGACAGCAGCGAGATTCTGGATTTGCTGGGCGTGCTGCAATTGCTCGACAATCCATTGCAGGATGTTCCGGTCATCGCCGTGCTGCGTTCGCCGCTCGTTGGTTGCTCGCTCGACGAACTGGCGGAAATTCGACTGACCGCGAGTGGCCATTTTTGGTTCGCGTTGAACCAAGCCCAAAGTCCAAAGTCCAAAGTCCAAAATGAAACGCACGGGAAAATCGAAAAATTTTTGGAACGCTTTCATCGCTGGCGTAGGTTGGCGCAACAATCTTCGCTCTCGCGATGCCTGGAAGCCATTCTGGCGGAAACGCATTACGATGACTGGCTCAAATCGCGCCCGCGCGGCGCGCAACGGCACGCGAACGTCAGGAGATTTTTGAATCTCGCGGAGAAATTTGATCAGTTTCAGCGGCAGGGTCTGTTCCGGTTTTTGAAGTTCATCGAGGCACAGCGCGAAATCGAGGCCGAGCCGGAAGTCGCGCCGGTCGCGGAAGAGAACGCGGTGCGGTTGATGAGCATTCATCAGAGCAAGGGTTTGGAATTTCCCGTCGTTGTGCTTGCAGATTTAGGAAAAAATTTCAACGAGCAGGATTTGCGCGGCGAAATCATTTTTGACGAGGAATTTGGGCTTTGTCCGCGCGTGCAGCCGTCGCAAACGGGCGGACGTTATCCGAGTCTGTCGTATTGGCTTGCGCAAAAAAATCAGCGGCGCGAATTGCGCGGCGAGGAATTGCGATTGCTTTACGTCGCATTGACGCGCGCGCGCGACCATTTGATTTTATGCGGCGGGATTTCAGAAAAAAAATGGGAAGCGTGGCAAAAACCGGAAACAATCACGTTGCAAAAAATTCTGGCGGCGAAAAGTTACGCGGACTGGCTGGGCTTGTGGTTCGCGCAACAAAGTGGCGCAAGTGCGGGGATACGGGGCGAATTGCCGAACCTGCGCTGGCGGATTGCGGATGATGCGGAACTGGCGGGTGAAGCGTCTGCGGAAAAATCCAAGGCGAAAGTTGAATTGCCGGAACTTGACGATCAGACAAAACAAAAATTGCAAGAAGCTTTGACGTGTCAATACGAATTTGTCGCGGCGACGGAACACGCCGCCAAGTCATCAGTGACGGCGTTGCGGCGGCAGGCGACAGATGAATTGGACGACGAAGCAGAACCGGTTTTCAAATTTCAATTTTCAACGAAACGGCCCGCGAGGACGCTCGCCCCACCAAGTCAAAATTCGAGACTGAACGCGGCAGATGCGGGCACGGCCCATCACAAATTTCTCCAGCACGTTTCACTTGAAAACATTGGAGAACTTTTCGCGCTCGAAATTGAGGCGGAACGTTTGGAACGTGAAAGAGCTTTGTCGCCGGACGAGCGCGGTATTTTGGATTTGAAGGCAGTCGCGGCATTTTGGAATTCAGACGCGGGGCGAAAAATCCGCAAGCACACGGCGAATGTAAAACGCGAACTGCCGTTCACGGCAAAATTCGTTCCAAAAGAATTGGACGAAATTCTCGGCGCGAAATCCGGGGCGAATCTGGAAAACGAATTCGTGGTAGTTCAAGGCGTCGCGGATTTGGTCGTTCTACTGCCGAAGGAAATCTGGCTGGTGGATTTCAAGACCGACGAAATCCGCACAAATGAACTGCCGGAGAAAATAAAAATGTATTCGCCGCAATTGAAACTTTACGCGCGGGCGCTGGCAAAAATTTATTCGCGCCCGGTCATAAATTGTTTCCTCCATTTTTTATCGGCGCAGAAAACGGAGGGCGTAAAAATTTAATCCGCCGATCAAAGCGGAAGTTCGCCGCCCGCATTTTCGTGGGCGAGCTGTTCGACGGGCGCAGACCTTTCAATTGGTTTTGCAACATTCGCCTCGCGCACGCGCACGAGCGCCGGGCGTAAAAGTTTTCCCTGAAACGTATAACCTGTGCCGATGGTTTCGGCGACGACCGCGCCTGCCGGCGGTTTTTCCTTGTCGCCCGCGAGCTGATGACGCTCGGCGTTGAATTTTTCCTCCGGCTCGGCGGTGAAGGGCGTGAGGCCGATGCGCCGCACAGTTCCACGGCAGGCATTTTGAAAATTTGTGATCGGCTCGGCGAACTTCGGGTCGCCGGTGCGGACGGCGGCGGTGTGCAGCGCGTAGACGTTGTCGAGGACGCGCACGATGACTTGCAGCCATTCACCTTCGGCGCGGCGCAATTTTTCAACCTCCAACCGCAGCGTGGCCTTCTCGCTGTCGTTCATCTTCTGCATGAACTCGTTGAACTGCCGGACTTCCTCGGCCATCTTGTCGGCAATCTGTTTGGCGGCGGCAGTAGTTTTTCCGGCCTCGGTTTGGACCGTTTCCTGGATGATCGCCCAATGGCTCGTGGCGGAACCGATTTGCGCGGAAAGCGTTTCGAGGTTCTGCATTTTTTCTCCGATCTCGCCGAGCGCAGTGATTTCAAGAACTTTTCCCATCGCGCGATAATCAAGATAAAATGGGATCAAACTCAACACCGCGCCGAACGCGACGCACGCGGCGGCAAGTTCCCAATAATGAATGGCGTGCGGCGCGCGCAAAATAAAAAAATACGCAAAGGCAAACAGCAACGCGTCGGCCAGAAAAAACGGCCACTTGGGAACTTTCCAATTCGTCATGTCATTCATCGTAGCCAGTTTTGCGGAAATGTGTGGCAAACGCAATTCGCTTTCTCCTCGACTAAAAGTGTCCGCGCCAAAATCATGCGCGCGTGCCAACATGCGTGATCTTCAATCCGGCGGCGCGCGGCGAAAAAGCGCGGCGCTTTCGCCGCCAGCTCGACGTCATTGGCGCGCACTGCACGCTCAAGGCCACGACTTCGCCGGACGACGCGCGCCGGCTTGCGGCGGAAGCGGTGACGGATAGATTTGATTTGATCGTCGCGGGGGGCGGCGACGGCACGGTCAACGAAGTGCTCAACGGCATTGGCGACGCGCCGGACGGTTTTGCTCGCGCGCGACTCGGCGTGCTGCCGCTCGGCACGGTGAATGTTTTTGCACGCGAATTGAAAATTCCGCTGCGCGTCGAGCGTGCGTGGGAAGTTTTACAACGCGGGCATGAAACAAAAATTGATCTGCCGCGCGTGGAATTTTCCGCAGACGGTATTTTGCAAAAAAGATATTTCTGCCAGCTTGCGGGTGCGGGTCTGGACGCGCGGGCGATTGAACTCGTGGATTGGCGGCACAAGAAACAAGTCGGGAAGCTGGCCTACGTCATCGCCGGGTTGAAAGCGTTGTGCGAAAAGAAGCCGGCAATCACCGTGCGCGCGAACGGGGAAAGCGCGACGGGTGAACTGGTGCTGGTCGGCAACGGACGGTTTTACGGCGGGTCGTTCGCGATTCTGCCGCAGGCGGATTTGCGCGACGGGCGGCTGGACATCTGCGTGCTGCCGCGCGCCGACTGGACCGCGTTGCTGCGCAGCGCGCCAAGTTTGATGTTGCGCGGAAAATTGCCCGCGAGCGTCGCGCAATATTTGAGCGCGGAAACATTTGAACTGACGAGCGAAACGGCAGCGGCGTTTGAACTGGACGGCGAATGGGTGGGAAAACTGCCCGCGACGTTTTCCATCGAGCGCGAAAAACTGCGCGTGGTCGTTCCGTAATCTTTAATTTTTAAGTCGCAAAGGCAACCGAAGTTAGAAAGCGAGCGCATAGATTACCGAAGCCACAATGCCTAAAAGAGTGCCAGTAAATATCATAAACCAAATAGACATAATCCAAGTTGGTTTAGACATGGTCCGATATAGCTCATCAATTTTATCATCCGGTAATCCATTATTTTTCAAAACTCTTGCCGCACGAGCCATTCGTTTGGCAGCCAAAAGCCATGCGATAACAAACGCAACGAAATAGCACGCCAAGAAAATGTATAAAAATGTCATAGGTATTATTTAGAACATTTTAGTTTTTTATCGAGTGATAAGTTACCTTCGCAACATCCCCGGCAAACCGCCGCCCATCTTGCCCATGAACTTTTGCATCTTGCCCATTTTTTTCATCATCTGCTGCATCTGGCCGAACTTGTTCATCATCGTGTTCAGTTCGGTCACGGTCACGCCGCTGCCCTTGGCCACGCGGATGCGGCGCTTGGCGTTCAGGATGGCCGGGTGGCGCCGTTCCTGAAACGTCATGCCGCAGATCATCGCCTCCATGTGCTTGAACTCGCGCTCCTGTTTTGACAAATCCTGACCCTTCATCGCCTCCGCGCCGCCGGGCAGCATCTTCATCACGTTCTCCAGCGGGCCGAGCTTTTTCATCTGGCGCAACTGGTCGAGAAAATCTTCTAGTGAGAATTCGCCTTTGCGCATCTTCTCCTCCATGCGCTTCATGTCGTCCTCGCTGACGGCTTCGGCGGCACGTTCCACGAGGCTGACGACGTCGCCCATGCCGAGAATCCGCGACGCCATGCGTTCAGGATGGAACGGCTCGAACTCGTCCAGCTTTTCGCCGGTGCCCATGAACTTGATGGGCTTGCCGGTGACGGCCTTCATGCTCAGGGCCGCGCCACCGCGCGCATCGCCGTCGAGCTTGGTGAGGATCGCGCCGGTGATGTTCAGCGCCTGGTCGAAATGCGTGGCGACATTGACGGCTTCCTGGCCGGTGGCGGCGTCGAGCACGAGCAGGATTTCCTGCGGCTTCACGAGGTCGCGCAGGCGCACGAGTTCCTGCACGAGCGGCTCGTCAATCTGCAAACGCCCGGCGGTGTCGAAGATGAGCGTGTTGCGATTATTTGTCTTCGCGAAATCGAGTGCCTCACGGGCGATCTTCAAAACGTCGGTCTCACCGCGTTTCAGAAAGACCGGAATCTCAATTTGTTTGCCAAGCGTTTCGAGTTGATCCATCGCCGCCGGGCGATAAACGTCCGCCGCGACGAGCAATGGCGTGCGGCCCTGCTTGAGCAATAGTTTGGCGAGCTTGCCGGACGAAGTGGTTTTGCCCGCGCCGTGCAAGCCGACCATCATCACGCACGCGGAATTGTCAGAAAGATTCAGGCCGGCGTTGGTCGAGCCAAGCAGTTCAGTGAGTTCGTCGGAAATGATTTTGACGATCTGCTGGCCGGGCTGGACGCTGGCGATGACTTCTGCGCCGAGCGCTTTCGTTTTGACGCGCTCAATGAAATCGCGCGCGACCTTGAAATTCACGTCGGCTTCGAGCAGCGCCATGCGGACTTCGCGCAGGGCGTCGCCGGCGTTGCTCTCGGAAATTTTGCCGAGGCCACGCAGGTTGCGAAAGGCGTTCTGGAGTTTGCCACTTAACGAGTCGAACATTTTATAAAAAAGAGTGGTGGTAGGTGATGGATTCGAACCATCGAAGGCGTAAGCCAGCAGATTTACAGTCTGCCCCCGTTGGCCACTTGGGTAACCTACCACGGCTGCGAGCCGCACAATAAGCCATGCAAATGGCGCAAAGGCAAAACAAAAAACTCCCGCAACCTTTCAGTCGCGGGAGTTTGTGATTTTTCCAGATCGCTTAATTGACGCTCACGTCAATCTTCTTTGGCTTGGCTTCCTCGGTTTTTGGAAGCGTGACGGTCAGGATGCCGTCCTTGTAATCCGCCTTCACCTTGTCGGCGGCCACGGGTTCAGACAGCGTCAGTGCGCGTTGAAATTTTCCGTAGTAACGCTCCTGCCGATGAACTTCCGTGCCTTCTTCCGCTTTCTCGACCTTGCGTTCGCCGGAGATGACAAGTGCGCCATCCTGCAACGAAACGTCAATATCCTCGCGCTTCAAGCCGGGCAATTCTGCGCGGATGACAAAGTTGTCCTTGTCCTCATGCACATCCAGTGTCGGCGCCCACGCACGCAATGGCGACTCAAACAGCCGACCCAGATCGTCCTGCAAGTTTGCCAGCCGGTCGAACATCGGCCAGGCCACGCCCGGTCTTTCATAATGTATCAGTTTCATAATTTTCTCTTTCGCTTAATTGTTTTATTTCTCAACACCTTTATTTTCAGCTTTAGATATGCCAATTGCAAAAATCGTGAAATCCATTGTAAAACCAATATATTTTGCATTTTGCATTTCAGTCTAATTGAAAAATCTGGCACAAAAGTTGTGCCAACTGCGCCAAAAATTCACTTTCGACGGACAATAAAAAAGCCCCAAGCGTTGCCGCTTGAGGCTTTGATAAATTTCCGAATCCGTTCAATCAAACGCATGACCCGCGCAGCAAAGCACGTCGCGGACTTTGTGGCGGACGAGTTCCTTCACTTTCGCCCGCGCGGGCGCGAGATATTTGCGCGGATCAAATTCCTTCGGGTTCTCGAAGAAAACTTTTCGGATCGCCGCCGTCATCGCCATGCGCAGGTCGGTGTCAATGTTCACTTTCGTGCAACCGACGCGCCGCGCGATTTCGATGTCCGCTTCCGGCACGCCTGCCGTGTCCGTGCCCATTTTGCCGCCGTATTTGTTGATCTCGTCGGCCAAATCTTTCGGCACGCTGGACGCGCCGTGCAGCACGAGCGGATAATCGCCCATGCCCGCGTCGAGCAACGCCTTCTTGATCGCCTTCAACCGTTCCAAATCCAAATGCTGTTCCCCTTTGAACTTGTAAGCGCCATGGGAATTTCCAATCGCGACCGCCAGCGAATCCACGCCGGACGCCTTCACGAATTGCACCGCCTCGTCGGGATGCGTGTAAGCGCCGCCTTTGGAATAACCGCCGCCTTCCTCGCCGTCGTCGTGCTGCGCGCCGACGAGCATTCCGAGTTCGCCCTCGACCACGCAGTTGTGCTGGTGCGCGTAGTCCACGACTTTTTTGCAAATTTCCACATTCTTCTCAAACGGCTCGTGGCTCGCGTCAATCATCACGCTCGTGAAACCCTCGTCAATGCACTCCTTGCACAGCTCGAACGAATCGCCGTGGTCCAGATGCACCGCGATGGGAATCGTGGACAGGCTGACCGCCGCTTCGATCAATTTCTTGAGATAGATCGGGTTCGCGTATTGGCGCGCGCCCTTGGAGATTTGCAGCATCACCGGCGCCTTTTCCTCCTCGCACGCCTCGATGATTCCCTGCAGCAGTTCCATGTTGTTGACGTTGAACGCGCCCAGCGCGTATTTGCCCTTCAACGCCTTCGCAAAAAGTTCCTTTGTATGTGTTAATGGCATAAGTTTTCGATTTTAATTTTCCCGACAGGGGAAAATCATAGCCCGATTCCGGCGAAAGGAAATAAAAAATACCTGCGCGTTATTCACAATAAAATTCCTTTGCGCCTTCGCGCCTTTGCGCGAAAATAAATCGTGCAAGCGCGATTTCTCCTCGGCCCCGCCGGCAGCGGAAAGACCTTCCGCTGCCTCGCCGAAGTGCGCGCCGCGCTCAAAAAAAATCCTGAAGGCGCGCCGCTCATTTTCCTCGCGCCCAAACAAGCGACTTTCCAGATCGAACGCCAGTTGCTCGCCGATGGGGAAATTTCCGGCTTCACGCGCCTGCACATTTTGTCTTTTGACCGCCTTGCGCAATATGTTTTTGAAAAGCTAACCGTCGCGCCGCCAAAAATTTTGTCCGCCGAAGGTCGCGTCATGGTTTTGCGCGCGTTGCTTTTGAGCCATGAAGTCGAATTGAAACTATTCCGCCAAAGCGCGCGGCGCCCCGGCTTTGCGCAACAGTTGAGCCAGTTGCTCGGCGAACTGCAACAGCATCAATTCACGCCGGCAAAACTTCGCTCGCTCGCGCAACGCGAAAATCTGCGCCGCGAACTGCGCGACAAACTCCACGACCTCGCGCTATTGCATGAAAATTATTCGCAATGGCTCACGGAAAATAAATTGCAGGACGCTAATTGCCTTTTGGATTTTACAACCGATGAATTGCGCAAAACCGGCGTAGCGGCGTCTCGGCAAAGCGTCGCTACGATTCAACATTTATGGTTGGATGGCTTCGCCGAAATGACGCCGCAGGAATTGGATTTGCTCGCCGCCGTTTTGCCGTTTTGCGAAAACGCCACGCTCGCCTTTTGCCTCGACGAATCCGGTGAAAAAGAAAATTCCTGGCTCTCGATCTGGAACGTCGTCGGCAAATCATTCCAACAATGCCGCCAGCGAATCGAAAACCTGCCGGACGCGAAAATTGAAATCGAAATTCTTCCGCGCAATTCGGACAAAAGTCGTTTTGCAAAAAACTCTGAACTTGCATGGCTCGAAGCCAACTGGTCACTGCCAACTCAAAATTCAAAATTCAAAATTCAAAATTCCATCCGCGCTGTTTCCTGTTCAAATCCTGAAGCCGAGGCCGTTTTTGCTGCGCGCGAAATCTTGAAATTCGTCCGCGCCGGAAATCGTTTCCGCGATTGCGCCGTCCTCGTCCGTAATCTGGAAAATTATCACAAGCCGCTCGCACGGGAATTTCGTCGTTATGAAATTCCGTTTTTTCTCGACCGGCGCGAATCCGTCGCGCACCACCCGCTGGCCGAACTCACGCGCAGCGCCCTCCGCACGATTATTTTCGACTGGCGGCAAAATGATTTGTTCGCCGCGCTCAAGGCCGGATTTTGTCCGGTGGACGAAAATGAAATTGACCGGCTGGAAAACGAATCACTCGCGCGCGGCTGGCGCGGTAAAAAATGGCGCGAGCCGGTCCAAATTTCTGAAAATCCCGAACTGGAAAAATCGCTCGAACGCCTGCGGCAAAAAATTCTCCCGCCGTTTGAGAATTTCGCCGGGCAACTCGCGCGTTTG
>DATAUQ010000152.1:0-4369 GCA_036268155.1 Verrucomicrobiia bacterium
TCTGGTCTTGAGAATTCTGCTGTGACTGCTGTTGATTCTGCTGCTGGTTTTGCTGGCTCTTTGAATTTTGCTGCGACTTCGATTGTTGCTGTTGCTGATTTTGCTGCGACTGGCTGTTTTGAGATTGCTGCTGTTGTTTCAATAGTTGTTCCAGCTTTTTCAACTTCTCATCGTCAGGATAAATTTTCAATCCCGATTCAACCCGCTCTTTTGCCGCCGGAACGTTGTTGGAAATATAAAATTGCGCGCCACTGTTGAAAAAATCGGCGGCGGGCGCGAGCGGTTGCGCGCAAACTTTATGCGCGGCAAAAATTATCAGCAGCGGCAAACTATTTTTGATTTGGCGTGGCAATCGCATCAATGTCCTTCAATTTTTTTGTGTAATCCTGAAATTGTTTCGCCGCGATTTTATTTTGCGTGAGCTGCTCCATGATTTCGTAGGCACGGTGAAATTCATCGCGCCGGATCGCGTCGTCCGCCGACAGCTTCGCGCGCCGCATCGCCTCACGAAGTTGCGCGATCAAATCAAGCTGGCTTTTTACGAAGCCAAAATTGAACGCCGCATCCACGTCGTTCGTGTTCAACTGCGCTGCGTGCGCGTAACTTTGCAGCGCGTTCGTCCACGTTTCGGTCATCGCGCCCAAGCCGTCCGCGTCCGGCGTGAATTTCAATTCGCCCATCCGGTAAAACGTGTTGCCCAGATTGTAAAATGCCTGCTGCTGTAATTTCAAATCCGGCGACAGCGTGACTAACTGGAAATTTTTCAACGCCTCGTCGTAATTCGTCGCGCGATACGCCGCCGTGCCCGCGTCGAAAACCAAGCGCAGATCATTTGTCTGGATTTCCGCCAGCCGCGAAAATTCCGTCAGCGCGTTTGTGTAATTCCCGGAATTGTAATCACGCAACGCATCCGCCGGTGAAGCCTTTGCAGCAACCGGCAACAATAAAATTGCAATTAAAATTGCAACAGCCGCCGCTTTAACTTTGGACTTTGGACTTTGGACTTTGGACTTTTTTCTCTCCGGTAAAAACATTTCTGCGAGCAAAAACAAAATTGCAATCGCCAGCGGCCATTGAAATTGCTCGTGATAGCGACGGATGAGTTTTTCGCTGCTCTCCGATTTCGGCAGCGGCTCCAGCCCGCGCTCGTAAAGCGTGTCCATCGTGTCCGCGCCGCGCAGCGGCAGGTAAAATCCGCCCGTCGCTCCGGCGATTTGTTGCAGCAGATTTTCGTTCAAGTGCGATTTCACGACATTGCCTTGCTCATCGCGGACGTAATCCGAATTTCCATTCGCGTCCGTCACGCGGATCAAATCGCCGGCGGCGGTGCCGATTCCAATCGTAAAAATTTTCAAGCCGGCTTTCGCCGCGTTTTGCGCCGCTGCGAGCGCGCCGGTTTCACTATCGTTATCCTCGCCGTCGGTGAGCAGCACGAGCGCCTGATAATGGCCTTTCTCCTTGAAGGCCGTCAGCGCGGTGTTGATCGCCTCGGCAATCGCCGTGCCGCCCTGCGGAATGGAATTCACGTTCAGCGCCTGCACGCTTTGCTGGAACGCCGTGTTGTCAATCGTCAGCGGACACTCCAAAAACGCATCGCCCGCGAACGCGACGAGGCCCATGCGATCTGCGCCGGCCCGCTGCATCAATTCCAGCGCGGCGAGCTTCGCGCGTTCGAGCCGGTTTGGCGCGATGTCCGTCGTGAGCATGGATTTGGAAGTGTCAATCGCAACGACAATATCCAAACCGTTTTGCTGCACTTCTTCCAAATCGAATCCATATTGTGGCCGCGCGAGCGCGAATATCAAAAATGCGACGGCCAAAATTAAAAATGCAAAACGCAATTTTTGCCGCGCCGGAGAAATGCCAGTTGTCAGCGTTGGCAGCAATCGCGCGGAAACAAATTGCGCGAGCAATTTTTGCTTCTGCCGGTTCGCAAACCAAAATAGAAAAGCCATCGCCGGCGGAATCACCAGCAAGAGCCAAAGTATATTTGGATGTTCAAATCTCATGGCAATTTCCTAAAAATTGTTTGCGCCAAAAGAATTTCGACCAGCAAAAGCGCCGATCCGCTCAAAACAAACCACGCGAAAAGTTCTTTGTATTCCGTGTATTTGTTGATGATCGCCTCGGTCTTTTCCAGCTTGTCGATCTCCGCGTAAATCTGCTGGAATTTTTCCGCGTTGTCCGCCCGATAATATTTTCCGCCCGTCTTGTCCGCGATTTTTTGCAGCGTGGCTTCGTCCACGTCCACCGGCACATTTTGATAGCCGACCTTTTGGCCGCCCATGAAAACCGGCATTGGCGCAGAACCTTGTTCGCCGATGCCGACGGTATAAATTTTCACGCCCAGCGCCGCCGCCGCGTCCGCCGCCATGAGCGGATCAATCTTGCCGGAATTGTTTTGGCCGTCCGTCGCGAGGATGATGATTTTGCTTTTGGCCTTCAAGTCGCGCAGCCGGTTGATCGCCGTGGTCAGCGCGTCGCCGATGGCCGTCGCATCCTGATTGATGGTGCCGATTTCCAACCGCGCGAGATTTTCCTGCAAGTAATCGTGGTCGAGCGTCAGCGGCGTGGCGATGAACGCCTGCGCGGCGAACACGACGAGGCCGATGCGGTCGTTCGGACGCTTGTCAATGAACGTCTTCAAGACAGATTGCGCCATGTGAAAACGGTTCACGCGTTCGCCGTTGACGACGAAATCTTCCGAGATCATGCTGCCGGACAAATCCAGCGCGCACACGATATCAATGCCGCTGGCCTTCACTTCCGTCGTGCTTTTCGACAAACGCGGCTGCGCGAGCGCGAAAATAAAAATGGCGAGCGTCAGCCAGCGCAACGCCGCGAGAAAATTTCCCGCGCGCGAACGGCGTGCGCGCGTCAAACCTTCGGCCAGTTTCACCGAAGAATATAAAAATGCCGGCGGCGAACCGCGCCTGCCTTTCAGCCACGCCAGCAGCGGCAAAAGCAGCAGCAGCAAAAGAAAATATGGATGCGCCAAAGTCATTTGCTTTCTGGACTCAAATTTTTAGATTCTAAGTTCGCCGTATCACGCGGCTCGGTTTCTTCGATCAATTTCACTGCTGAATTGTGGAGACCGCGTAATTCCGTTTCCGCCGGTTCATACTTTGCAAACTTCACGAGGTCGCAGCTCGCCAGAAAATTGCCCAGACTTTCCTTTTGTTCGCCCGCCAAAAGATTTGTTCCGCCCAGTTCGCGCAAAAATTCCTCGGTCGTCCGCTCCGGCGCACGAAAATTAAAACGCTCTTCCAAATACGCGCGAGCCGCATCCGAAACGGCAATGACAAAAGGCTTTGGCTGCGAAATCAGCGCGAGCGCTTCCGCCAGTTTTTGTTTTGCGCGGATGTGCGCCGGAACCGGCGGCGTGATGGAAACACGCGTGACACGTTTCAGAAAATAGCGCCACGCCAGCAGCAGCAGAGTGAGCGCCACCAGCGCGCCGAGCGTCCACCACAGCCACTCCAAACCGTTCGGAATGACGAGTGGCGGCTTGATGTCGCGGATGTCGTTGGCGGCTGCCGATGGCGAATTAGTAATCATCACCTATTGTGCGAAATTTTTTTAACCTCTCAATCTCCGTTTCTCGCGATTTTCAAAAAACTTGCCGAGCGTCGTGCCGTAAGCCTCGTTCGTGCGCAATTGAATTGAATCAATGCCCGACGAACGGAATTGCTTCGCCAGATCGCCAATCTGCTTTTGCTGGCGCAAGGCGAATGCGTCGCGGCTGCTCGCGCTGCCCGTGTTCACTTCCAGAATTTCGCCGGTCTCCGCATCTTCCAAAATCAATCGACCCAAAGCGGGTAATTCCAATTCATGCTTGTCGGTGATCTGCACCGCAACCACATCGTGTTTGCGGTTCAACATGCGCAGCCGGGTCTGCGTCTGTTTTGGCAGCGCGCCGACCGAATCAGCCGAAATGAAATCCGACACAACCACCGTGATCGCCCGGTGCGCCGTGACGCGCGCCATGAATTCCAGCGCGTTCACCAGATTCGTCCCGCGCCGCTTCGGCTCGAAGAACAGCACTTCGCGGATGACGCGCAAAACATGGCTGCGGCCTTTGCGCGGCGGAATAAATTTTTCCACTTCATCGGAAAAAAGAATCAAGCCGACTTTGTCATTATTCCGAATCGCGGAAAACGCGAGCACGGAAGCAATTTCCGCCGCGAGTTCGCGTTTGGACTGGTCGCGCGAGCCGAACAGTCCCGACCCGCTCACGTCCACGACGAGCATGAGCGTGAGTTCGCGTTCCTCGACGAACTTCTTGATGAACGGATGATTCATCCGCGCGGTGACGTTCCAGTCAATCGCGCGCACGTCGTCGCCGGGCTGGTATTCGCGCACCTCGTCG
>DATAUQ010000153.1:0-16923 GCA_036268155.1 Verrucomicrobiia bacterium
ATGGCCTGGAATAATTCCGGGTTGCGCTCTTCAATTCCCGTGAGCAGCGTGCGGCTGACGGTCTTGTCCATCGCGTTCAATAAATCGGCGACACTCGTGATGCCGCCGGTTTGCGTCAACGCGCGCGTTTGTTTCACGCCGAGTTTGGCATTCAAAACGTCCATGACTTTTTCGCCAACTTCAACTGGCGTCGGCGCGAGAATCGCGAGCCGTTCAATGACTTGATCGCGTTGTTCGACGCGCAGCAGATTCAAAACCTGCGCGGCTTTTTCCGGCGAAAGATGGCTGATGATAAACGTGATCGCCTGCACCTGTTCGTCGCGCAGCAGATTAAAAATATGGCGCGGATCCATGTCCGCGATGACCTGCATCGCGCCAATCGGCGCGCGCGTGGAAGTGACGCGGCTCAAAACATCGCTCGCTTTAAAACTCCCGAACGCCTTTTCCAGCATGTTGCGCGTGGCCTCGACGCCGGCGGAAACCGAAGTGCTCGCGGAAAGCGCGACGTCGGAAAATTCGATCAGGATTTCCTGCTGCTGTTCGCGCGTGATGAGATTGAAGCGCGCCATTTCGCGCGAGATGGCCTCGATTTCGCGCGGCTGAAATTGTTTCAAGATCACGGCGGCGCTGTCGGAGCCGAGCATGACGAGCAGCGCGGCGAGCTTTTGCGTTTTCGTCAGCACGCCGGTTTCTATGATCGGTTCCGATGCTTCAAGGGTGGCAGCCATATTAATTTTGTTCGGGAGCGCGGCCTTTGGTCATCCAATCGCGGATGGCCTGCGTCATGTTGGCCGGATTTTCTTTGATCAAACGGTTGAGCACATCCACGGTCACGACGCCGGACTGCGGCTCGAACTCGCCGAATTTGCCGTGACCGTTTCCATTTCCGTTGCCGTTATGTTTTGCGATCAAGCGACCGACGGGAACACCGATGGGAATTTCCTGGACGGGCGTGCTTTTGAAAAGGCGCAGCAAAATGAACAGCGCCACGATTCCGAGCGCGGGATAAACGGAATTGCGCGCGAGTGTCACCCAGAAATCGGTTTTCTGCTGCTGGTCCAGTTCCTTGGTGACATCGTTGGCAAAATCATTGTTGAACGGCAATTCTTCCAGCGCAATCGTGTCGCCGCGCGTCGTGTCAATGCCTACGGCGCTGGAAACAATGTCCTGAAGTTTTTTCAAATCTTCCGGCGACCGTGTGACGATCTTGCGATCCTCGCCCGCGCCTTGAAACTGCGCGGCGACCGTGACGGAAGCGTCGAGCCGTTTGATGCCACCCGCAGCTTGAACCGTGCTGCTGGTGGTTTTTCCGATTTCGTATTCGATTGTCGAAGTCGTCGTGTGATTTTGCGTGTTGTTGACGGGTGCGCTAGCGGTTTGAGTTGAATTCGTTGTCGCATTCGCTGAAATTCCCACGGGCGAAGAACTCGTCGTCGTGGAAGAATCCGTGTTCTGGTCATTCTTGGTTTGCGTGCGGATGACCTGGCCGTCCGGATCAAATTTTTCATCCGTGCGCGTGAGCGTGTCGTAATTGATGTCGGCGGAAATGCGGACGATCGCGTGGCCGGGGCCGAGAACTTTGTCGAGCATGTCCTGCGCTTTTTTGCCGAGATATTGTTCGAGGTTGCGGCGCGCGGCGAGTTGCGTACTGGTCAAACCGGTGAGCGAATCGTCGTCCGTGTTTTCGGAAAGCACGTTGCCGAGATTGTCCACGACGCTGACGTGATTGGGCTTCAAGCCTTCAACGGAATTCGCGACGAGAAAACGGATGGAATTAATGGACTGCGGCTGGAGTTGCGAATTGCCGCGCACATGGACGAAAACTGACGCGGTCGGATAAGTGTTTTTGTCGAGCAACAAACGATTTTCCGGCAGCACGATCATCACGCGTGCGGACTGGACTTCGTCAATCTGGCTGATCGTGCGCGCGAGTTCGCCTTGGATGGCGCGGGTGTAATTCGCGCGCTGGACGAAATCCGAAATGCCGAAATTCGCCTTGTCGAAAATCTCAAAACCCACGCCATCGCCGCTCGGAATGCCGCGGCTGGCGAGTTGCATCCGCATCGCATAAACTTTGTCCGTCGGCACCAGAATCGAACCGCCGCTGCCTGATTTGTAAGGAACTTTGGCGTCATCAAGCGCGGCGGTGACCTTGGCCGCTTCAGTGTCGGAAAGTCCGCCGTAAAGCAAACCGTAATCGGCGTGCGACGACCAAAATACGAGCGCGCCGAGTCCGGCGACGAGGACGAAAGTCGCGGCGGCGACGTTGATGCGCTGGCTCGCGCCGAGTTGTCCCCAGATGTCGCCGAGTTGCCTGAAAAGTTTTGAAAGATTGTTGTTCACGTTAAATTATTAAATCTGCATCCGCATGATTTCCTGATACGACTCCAGCAAACGATTGCGCACCTCGACCATGAGTTGAAAAGAGACATTGGCTTCTTCCATCGCGATGACCGCGTGATGCAACGGCACGGTCTGGCCGCTTTGCAATGCGCTCACGGCCTGCGCGGAAATATTTTGCTTCCCGTTCACGTCGGAAACCATCTGGCCGAGCATGGACGCAAACGAATCGCCTGTCGGCTGTGCGGCGGTGATTTCCTGCGCGCGACCCAATTCCGACGGCATTTCGATGCCGGTCGAGGGCAACGGCGACGCTCCCGGCTGGAGCATATCCACATTGGGCATCAGGCCGGACATGGCTGGGTTGATCGCCGGGATGGGTGACATTATTTATTTTTGGTCGTGGTCAAATCAGTGTTTGCCGATGGCCAAAGTTTCCATCGCCATCGAGCGCGCGTTTTTGACGACTGCCAGATTCGCCTCAAACGTGCGCGAGGCGGAAATCAGATC
Organism: Verrucomicrobiia bacterium; assembly: GCA_036268155.1. GTDB lineage: Bacteria > Verrucomicrobiota > Verrucomicrobiia > Limisphaerales > UBA11358 > UBA11358. Next base: position 2,851 of record DATAUQ010000153.1, read on the forward strand.
GGCCATTTCATCTTGCATATTTATGTTCGGCATCGCGACCAAACCATTGGCGTCGGCATCAGGATTTCCCGGCTCGTAAATGTGAATCGGCGGGCTCGAATCTTTTTCAACATGCGTGCCTTGGATCGCCGGCATTTGCGCGCTCCCATCACCGTTCATCGCCTGCTGCAAAGACGTTTCAAACACGACGACCTGCCGTTGATAGGGTTTGCCGTCCACTCCGTGAGTCGTATTCACGTTGGCGATGTTTTGGGCAATGACATCCAGCCGCGTCTGCTCGGCGTCCAGCGCGGCGGAGGTGTTTTGAATGCCAGAAAGAATTTGAATCATAAGCGTCAATCCTTGCCGGTGATGGCCATCTGCATGCGCGACAACATTCCGCTGATGAGCTGCGTTTCGAGCGCGTGCGTCATGGCATTTTGATTCATCTGCATCAATTCATTTTCCAAATGCACCGTGTTTCCATCGCGACTGCTGGAAACGGCGGTCGTGTCAACGGCCAGCGCCGGTTGCAACGCGGCAATCTGCTGCGGGTCGCGCGACGCCGTGGCGCGTTCCAGCTCCGTTTCAAAACTCGGCGCGAGGTCAATGCGCTTGTAACCCGGCGTTTCGAGATTCGCGATGTTGTTCGCAATGGCTCCTTCACGCAGCACCACAGCATCCAGCGCTTTGTTTGCCGCAAGGTAATTTGGCTGATTAAAGAGGGCTTCGATCATTGCACAGTTTCCCACGCACGTTAAGCAACGATGATGCCAGCCGAAAAACCCTTTCAAAAATTGGCTTTTCTGAAATTACGGGACGAGAAGTAGGAAAATGTTACCCATGTGGACGCGCAGATAGGCAACTGTTGTCAGGTAGAATCAAAACGCGGCGAAATCTGCCGCGTTGGATGAGATCAAACTCCCGCGATCAATTTGCTTTCGTCGAATTTCGGCCCGATGTGTTTATATTCGTGAAGTTTGTTGCGCAAAGTCCTGATGCTCACATCAAGCAGCCGGGCGGCGTGCGTGCGGTTGTTTTTGCAATGTTCCAGCGCGGCGAGAATATGATGTTTTTCAATCTCTGACAGCGTGGGAAAACCGTTTTGCTGGCCGGGAACGTGCGGGATTGACCGGGCCGTGGCACCGCCTGCCGCAACATGATTCGTTTGATTTGAAATGTTCAGACCGAGATGTTTTGGCTCGAGCATCCCGTTGTCGCCGCACATGATAACGGCGCGTTCGACGACATTCTGGAGTTCGCGCACATTGCCCGGCCAGGAATGGTTCATCATGATCTGCCGGGCTTCATTGGTGAATCCTTTGATGTGAACACCGTGCCTGCGGCTGAAGCGGCGCATGAATTCCTTCTTCAGCAGCGACATATCTTCCCGGCGGTTGCGCAATGGCGTTATATGAATCGGCACGACGTTGAGGCGGAAAAAAAGATCCTGCCGGAATTCTTTTTTCTCCACGCTTTCTTCGAGATTGCGGTTGGTCGTGGCGATGACGCGCACATCCACTTTCAAAGTGCGGCTGCCGCCGACACGTTCAAACTCGCGTTCTTGAAGGACGCGCAACAGTTTGGCCTGCAACGTGGTTGAGATTTCGCTGATTTCATCAAGTAGAATCGTGCCGCCATGCGCCAGTTCAAACCGGCCTTCGCGTTTGTTCAACGCGCCGGTGAACGCACCTTTTTCATGGCCAAAAAATTCGCTTTCGATAAGACTTTCGGGAATCGCGGCGCAATTGACCTTGATGAACGGCGCGCGGGCGCGGGAGCTTTCGCGATAGAGCGCGCGGGCGACGGCTTCCTTGCCGGTGCCGCTTTCGCCTTGGATCAAAACGGTCGCGTGCGTGCGGGCGACTTTGCGGATGAGTTGCCGGAGATTTTCCGTGTCCGCGCTGTCGCCGAGCAAGACGTGTTCGCTCTCATCAGTTTCCTGGCTCAACAGACGGTTGACCCGGACAAGCTGGGTGAATTCTTCCGCTTTGCGCAGGACGACTCCGATTTGCTCGTCGGAAAACGGCTTGATGAGATAATCGAACGCGCCGTTTTTTATGCAATCCACCGCCGATTCAATCGAACCGGAGCCGGTGATGATGACGACCAGCGGTTTTTGCGCACGGGCTTGAATTTCCTTCAGCAATTCCGCGCCGTCACCGTCCGGCAATCGCAATTCCAAAAAAACAATGTCAAAATTATCCCGGCTCAAATATTCCCGCGCCACGGCAATGCTCGAAGTGGCGGCGACGTCATAACGGCAGCGGCGGAGATAACTTTCAAGATTATTGCGGAAACCTGAATCGCCTTCCAAAACAATGATTTTTTCAATAGCCATATTGCATCCGAAGTCATGCCCGCGCCTGAATGCGCAGATGAAAACAAACCTGACTCGATGCGGTCAAGGAGTTGAGTGAAAATCTTACTGGTAGTATTCACAGGCAAACCTTGCCTCTGAAAGTTATTCACGAAATCCCGACTTATCCGCATCCTATTCAGACCTTGCTGGAATCTTTTCCTGCAAAAATGTGAACAAACCGGCGAAATTTGATTTTTAATTTTCCGGCGGCAAAATTAGACAGTAGAGTTGCGTTGATACAAACCCGCGACATAGTGCGGCTTTTGGACTGCCGTTGCCAGCAAATGTCTGGCTGGAACCAGACCGCGACGAAGCATGGCCTGCTGGTTTTCACGATCCAGCAGTAACATTTTCATCAACAAACTTTGAATGGTTTGAAACAAAGGTTTTGCTTCATGGCATCGTGAACGTTCAGACGCCGGCGCTTGCTGCCAGATGATTCGGCGCTGGCGCAATTTGTTTGAAAGCGATTCAAGATTCGGCAGCAGGCACTGTCGTTTCTGATGAAATTCAAGCGGCTGATAAACCGTTTGCCCGGATAACGCCAGATTTTCACGCGCAGCCAGGGCCAGGATTTCTTCGCAAAGATTAAGATAGGTCCGCAATTCAAAGATCAATCCAGCGGTGAATTCTGCGGTGATGGAATTATTCATTGTTTGGTGATGGGATTTTTTTCAGCGACCGATTCGGCCAGCGAATGGTCAATGGCCTCGGCGTGGGTCTGCCATTTGATGAAGCCGACACGCCAGCGCGCCATGTCAAACACGGCTTTCAGTCCCGGCGTGGCGTTCGTGCCGACTTCCGTTTCGCGGGCGAGAATTTGATTGTAGGTGTCAACCGCCTTTTTGGGTTGTAATAATTTTTCGTAAGTCATGCCCATCTGATAATTGACGGGAACCTGCCAGGCAGGCGACGAATCCAATTGCGCGAGATTGATGTAAATTTGCAATGCCCCGACATATTCTCCTTCGCGATAAAGCTGGTTGGCGATTTCGTTGCCGACACGCTGCTGCCAGTAAGCCCAGGCTTCGGGGTCGTTTTTGGTTTTGATTTTTTGCTCCTGCAGGCACAGCAAAACCTGTTGCAACGCTTCGTTGTTTCTTCCCAAGGCTTTCAGGGACTCGGCGAGGTAATAGCGCATTTCGGGCGCCTCATCGAGATCGGCATAGTGGGAAAGAAAATCCTGCGCCTGCCCGATGGCTTCATCATTGCGACCGATGATTGCGAGCGAGCGGACCAGGCGGAATTGAATTTGAGGACGGTTCAGCGCGGGGTCGGCATTGAGAAGCAATCGCGAATAAAAATCAGCCGCGTCGGCGAATCGCCCCATCAAATAATGCGTTTCGGCGATTTCAACCTGTGTCTGCAACACGAGGTTCTGATAATAAGCAAGCTGATCGTTCTTCAACGCGAGCGCCGAGGTCATGACGCTGTAAAATTTTCCGAGTGCCAGATCGTTCAAGCCCATCTGTCTGAAAATCTCGCCCTGCCGGAGAAGAATTTCAGGAACTTTTATGTCATTTGGCCAGCGTTCGAGAAATTGCGCGTAAATGGTCTGGGCGCGCGGCAGGTCATTTTCCCGCCGCACCACAGATCCAAGTTCAAGCAACGCGGATTTTTGAATCGGATCAGAAACATCTTTCGCCAACAAACCAACGAGCATCGGCTCGGCTTTTTCCGGCTGGCGGGTTTTTTCAAGGTAACGGACTGTCGCCAAAGCGGCGTTAAATTGATTTGTTCCGAACTGGTTCGTGCCGGATGACGCAGAAATTGTTTGCTGCACCGGATCATTGGAAGTGACAACGTTGCTTTGAACGACGTTTGAACCGCCAAAATCGCCCTGCGACAAAACGCCAGTCGCTGGGATGGCCGAATCAGCCAATTGTTGTCCACGCGCAAGCGGCTTGACCGCCAACAACACATATAAAATCAACAGCCCGTGAGTATGCGCAACCAATGTAAAACGTCTTTTGCAACGTCGCCACAACAAATCGCCAAGCCGGGTCATTTCGTGTTGTAGTTGTTGTAAATGGCCTGGCTTTCGCCGGGGGCAACCGGTGCCGGAGTCGTCGGCGCGGGCGATGCCGCGTTGTAATTATTATAAATGGCCTGACTTTTGGCGGAAGCACTCGGCGTTGGCGGCGCAAATTGCATCTCAAAAGGCACGAATACCGAAGTGTCGGACTGGTTTCTTCGATTTGCCCATCCATCGGCCTTTTGCGCCGGCTGAAGATATTCAGTGATCATTTGTGGAGTGACTGTCAGCAAATCGCTTGCCGACGATGATGAAATCGGCGAGATAACCGGCATTTCGGAATCATTTTTCTCGTCCGTCGCGGCGGAAATCTGATTTGTTTTCGCCGATGAAACAAAAAGTGGAGTGGAAACTGCCCCGATGTTGGCGGCATTTGTAGCGGGCGCGGCGAGTTGAGCCACTGTGTTTGAAGTTTCCCCCAATTTTTCCATTGCTTCAAAAAATTCCGAGTTAAAAAGAAAATGATTAGTAATCACCGCCTGAAATCGCAACGGCGGCGATCCGACAATTGGCAAATACGCGCCGACACCGCGCGCTTCATGGACGGCGAATACGCCGACGATGATTGCGCCAATCACGCTGATAAATTTGCGCGGCCTTAAAAGCCTGTTCTTGCGTCCTTTCTTCAATTTATAAATTATTTATGGTGTTTTAATTTTGCAGGCTGGCAACCGACACGCTGCTTGAGCCTTTAATCGGCAAAACTTGCCGGAAACTTGAGAAAAAACTGCAAAAGTTATTCACATTGTTAAAGTTTTTCCTGAAACAGCCGATAAATGGAGAACACAGTTTTTAAATAGTGCAAAATTTGACGCCAGCAAGAATCATCAGGCTCGGTTCAAAAGAAATTCAAGCGCAACTGTCGCGTTGTCCCTCCTTGCCTTCGTTGAGCAGCATCAACAAGACTTTGCAGGGTTTGATGCTGACGGAAAACCGTTACACCGCGCAAATCGCCGAAATCATCCGCCGCGATCCCAGCCTCACGTCGCGTCTATTGCGTCTGGTCAATTCGGTTTATTATGGATTGAGCACGCCCGTCAACAGCATCGAGGAAGCGGTTTTTTATCTGGGCGTCCGCCAAATCCGCCAACTTGTGACGGTCACGCCCGTTATCGAAGATTTTCAGCGGCTCACCCGGCAATGCGCCTTTCCGTGGCGCGAATTCTGGCAGCACTGCATCGGTGCCGCCATTTTGACGCATGAAATTACCGCAGCCGTCCAAGCGCCCCCGGATGATTCGGACTATATCGCCGGACTTGTGCATGACGTCGGCAAAATCGTGATGGCCTCGACCTTTCCGGATCATTTTACGGAAATTCATCGTCAGGCGATTCAAGGTTTCCGTGACCTCACGGAAATTGAAAACGAAGTTTTGGGCATTGACCACGCCGAACTCGGCGCGCTCTATCTGGAACGGCACCGGCTGTCTGAATTGCTCGTGCAGACCGCGCGCTTTCATCATCAGCCCGAAAAGGCACAAAGCCACGGGCATCTTGTTGCTTCCGTGCAGATCGCCGATCTGTTGATCCGCAGTGAAAAAATGGGAATTGGCGGAAACTATCTTGAAGTAACGCGCGAACAATGTTTCGCCGCGTCCGGCTGGAAAGTGCTGTTCCCAGATACTCACGAAGCCGAGCAAGCCATCGCCCGCGCATCACTGTCCCGCACGTTGGAACAAATGCCGCAGATGCTGGAAGGATTGGTTTGAAGCGATGAAAAATTATTTATTGAACAACACACAATGAAAATTGCGCATCGTATCTCAATTTGCGTTCTTGTGCTGTTTTGCGTTCCGATTCTCTACGCCAAAGACCTCGCAGATTACCGTGTCGGCGATACGGCTGAAGCCGACATTGTCACGCCCGTTGCGCTCGACGTGATTGATCCGGCGGCGACTGCTGCGTTGAAATCGGCTGAAGCCATGCGAACACCGGCAATTTTCCGTGTTTGCTCCGATGTGACCAACGCGCTGGCAAATGAATTTCTGGCCGGGTTTGCCGCTGCGCGATCGAATTTCGCCGCCAGCGTTCAAGACACGTTTCACAAGGAACCGCTTGATGACGCGACAATCGCCTCGCCGGACTTCGGCTATTTCGTGACAGCTTTCAACATCAAGAATAAAAATTTCCCGATCACCACTGATTTGGCGGCGACATGGGCGCGCGGCAATCCCGGTTTGACGGCGCAAAACCGACTGCTCGATTTTTTGCTGCTCACGATGCAGCACGCGATCCGCGCTGACGAGTTGCCGGACAATTTTGTCGCTGGTGAAACATTGCGCCTCGTGCCGGTAAATGATCCGAACGAAAAATTGACGCTCGCGGACGCAGTGACGCGCGGCCAACTCGTCGCGGAATCGAACGTCACCACGCTCTCGCAATTGCAAATCATTTTTCGCCGTGAATTTACGTCCGATGATGAACAACCGCTGGCGCGCGCGCTGACGACATTGTTGAAACCCAATTGCATTCCCGACGCTGAGCTTACGCAGTTGGCCCGCGACCGCGCCACGCGCCAGCTCGTCGTGGCTGAACATTACGACGCCGGGCAACTCCTCGTCCGGCAAGGCGCCGTGATTGACGTAAAAATGAAGGTTGCACTCGACCAGTTGAATGAAAAACTGGCCGGTTCGCCCAATCAGCAAATTATCGCTGAACGTGGCACCGTTTTGCGTGAGCGGCAGCCAGCATTGGCAGCCGTTAGTCCGGCTCAAAACAACGCGCCAAAAAAATCGGAGCAAATCGTCATGGCGCAAAATCAAACGTCAAAAACACTTGCCTACGGCAACCGGCTGGATTGGCCCGCCGCCGCGTTGACAATAATTTCAATTTTTGCATTGCTCGCAGCGTGGCGGTTGGTTTCTCGATGGCGAGACGTTTCTTTAATTCCGGCGCGCACGATAAATTTGCCGACGCAAAATCCGGCTATGCTTCAAGCCGAACTTGCGTCGCATCTGGCGCAGGTGGTCAAGGAAGCACTGGTTCAGGAACTGGCGGTGCAGCGCCGCGAGTTGCTGGTGGCGCAGCAAATCGCCACCGCAGAAATCACCGGCCTCGTCCAGCGGCTGGATGAATTACAAATGACGATGCAGGAACGGGTGGAGGCTTATGAAATGCAGATTCAAAAACTCGAAAACGAACTCGCCACGCGCACCGAGGAAAATCGCGAACTGCTCAAATTAAAAATCGAGATGATCCGCCAGCAGCTCGAAGTGGAACGCAACCGCACTCGGATGGATTTTAACTGATGACCCGCAAGTGCGCGTGTCGCAAAAAATTATTGCGAGCTAAATATATTGGGAGAATACGTGTTACTGACCAACACCGCGCTCCAATCTAATTCATGTTCCGGGTTGATTGCGCGCAAAGTTTTGCTTGACTCGAATTCCCCCGCTGCCTCCGCCTGACGGACGCGCTCTCGACAATGTTCCGCCATTTTCCGTTTGTTCTTCAGAACCGCATTGCGTAATTTGATTTAAGGAAATTCAAATTAATTTTTGCAATAAATTTTTTGCGGCTGTATTTTTGTGTTGAATGAATGAAAGCGGCCTGCCATCACGGATTAGAGAATTTATTCTGCGGTATGTCACGTCGGTCGAACAGCTTGAATTATTGTTGTTGTTCGCGGCGGATCCGGCTAGAAGCTGGACAATTTTGCAATTGGTCAATGAATTGCGCAGTTCTCAAGAATCTGTGACTCGGCGGATGAAACAATTGTTGAATGAAGGATTTTTAAGCAACACCGGTGAATTTTATCGTTTCGATCCATCCCCGCCGGAAATCGCAGCGGACATCCCGGAGCTCATCGCGACTTATCGCGAATATCGCGTGCGCGTGACTGAACTGATTTACAGCCGCGCAGGAGTGTTGAAAAATTTTTCAGATGCGTTCAAACTCAAACCAACGGAATGATATGGTTGCCATGGTAATTTACATTTTATGTGCCGCGACGTGTTGCGTCTGCGCCTTCCTGCTGCTGCGACATTACAAGCGCTCGCGCGCCAAACTGCTTTTTTGGAGCGGTTTATGTTTTGTTTGTTTTGCAATTTCCAACATCCTGTTATTTGTGGATTTGGCGCTCTTGCCAAGTGTTGACCTCAGTCTTTACCGCAATCTGGCAACCCTCTTTGGCCTGGTGTTGCTGGCGTATGGATTGATCACAGAAACCGTCTAAAAATCTATGTTCAACCAATTTTTATCCGGCGCGGTCTGCTTTGGATTTTTTATCGCCGCGACCTTCTTTTTCCGGTTCTGGAACAAAACCCGCGACCGGCTATTCTTGATGTTTTCGTTCTCTTTCTTATTGATGGCGATAGAAAAAATCATCGTATCCTGTCTGTTGTTTGGCGGAGAATTTCAGTTTTACATTTATGGCATACGGCTGCTGGCTTTCATTCTATTGATCTATGCCATCCTCGATAAAAACCATGCAAAGTAGCCGGTAATTTTATCACGAAATTTTTCGCCGCCAGAAATCCGAATGTGCAAAACCAAAACTGGCGAACCAGCGGTCAACCAGCTTGAATCCCACATTCATCAGAAAATTGTCCAGTGGGGTGAGAGCCGGCTTGGATTCTGCGGATGCACCCGGCTTTGGTTCGGAAGCCTTGGGCTGGTCGGTGTCTTGGCTTCATAAAACGTATTCTTATTCAGTTTTTGTCATCTATTGTCCAATTCGGAGGGTTTTTCTGCGATGGCGTTGTTTTATGATTTCTTTCCCTTTTTCTTGTCGGCGACCACCAATTCAGTCGGCAGAGGCCAGCGATGTCCGGGTGATAAAAGTTCCTGAACACTTTCCGTCCCCCAAGTTCCGGCGGCGTAATTGGGAAAATCGCTCGGTGCCGTCGTCTGCCACGCTTCGAGCACCGGCATCAAAAGTTCCCACGCAGCCTCCACTTGGTCGGCGCGCATGAAAAGCGTCGCGTCTTTTTTCATCACATCCCACAAGAGTGTTTCGTAGGCATCCGGCGAAGGCGCGTCGAAACTCTCGCGATAACTGAACTTCATGTCCACCGGACGCAACTGCATTTTTGGCCCCGGATATTTTGCCTGAAAGCCCAGCACGATGCCTTCGTCGGGTTGGATTGACAGGACGAGCCGGGACGGCTGCCAGCCCAGCGAGGCTTCGGGCGGAAACGAGCGATGTGGCACGGCACGAAATTGGATGGAAATTTCCGACGCCTGTTGCGGCAGGCGCTTGCCCGTGCGCAAATAAAACGGCACGTCCTGCCAGCGCCAGTTGTCGAGAAATAATTTCAACGCCGCGAACGTCTCCGTCTTGGAATCGGGCGCAACGCCGTTTTCCTCGCGATAGCCGGGCACTTTTTTTCCAGCAACATTGCCAGAACCGTATTGTCCGCGCACGGCGGATTGCGGAACTGCGTCGCGGAGAATCGGACGAGCGGCGTGCAGGACGTCCACTTTTTTATTGCGGATTTCGTCGGCATGAAAAGAGACCATCGGTTCCATCGCCACAAGACAGAGCAGTTGCATTAAATGATTTTGCACCATGTCGCGCAGCGCGCCGGCGTTGTCGTAATAACCGCCGCGATGCTCGACGCCCACCGTTTCGGCGACGGTGATGGTCACATAATCAATGTAGCGACGATTCCACATCGGCTCGAAAAGCGGATTGGCAAAACGAAAAGCCAGAATGTTCTGCACCGTTTCCTTGCCAAGATAATGATCAATCCGAAAGATTTGGGATTCATCAAAACTGGTGGGGAGAACGGCGTTCAATGCGTGCGCCGATTCCAAATCGTAGCCGATTGGTTTCTCAATCACAATCCTCGCGAACTCCCGGTCACGAGCCAGTCCGGCCTTGCCTAGATATTTTGGAATTTCGCCGAACATCGAGGGCGGCGTGGCCATATAGAAAATTCGATGAGCTTTGGTTCCCCATTCCTTTTCCAACTTCGCGCATTGTTTGCCCAACGCCGCGTAGGTCGCCGGTTTCTTGAAGTCGCCCTGCTGATAATGGATGTGCTTCGCGAATTGATTCCACGCGGCGATCTTGGCTTTTCCGAAACGGGAAAATTGGTTGACGCCATAGTGCAACCGGCGGCGCAGCGCGTCATCGCCGAGCTTGATGCGGTCCACCGCGATGATCGCAAATTGCGCTGGCAAACTGCGATCCTGTGAGAGATCGAACAAGGCCGGCACGAGTTTGCGCCAGGTCAAGTCACCGGCTCCGCCAAAAATGATGAACGCCGTCGGTTCGAGTTGTTCATTTGATTTCATATTTCATCTCATTTCATCGGAAATAAACAGCAAGCAACGCTGCGATTTTACAAGGATTTGAAAAAATCCGGTTTGCGATATAATTTTGCCAAAAAGACATTGTCTCTTTTGACAACCGCACTCAATGGGGTGTTCACCCCATTGTAAATGAAAAACTGCATTTTAGCTTGTGGCGGGAAGAATGAAAAAATTATGACACAGACCAATTCCATTTTAGCGATCACGAAATGACATTCATTCACGACCGTATTGGTGGATGTGTTGGTTTTCGTTCGCCGTAATTCAGGAAGTTCGCCATGTTTCATGAAATCACAACCGAAGATGTGAAATCGCATAAATCACAATAAAAACGGCCACGAAATCAGTGTTTCATGGCCGAAAATTGGTTGCGGGGGCTGGATTTGAACCAACGACCTTCAGGTTATGAGTGTGAAGGCCACCCCGTTTCGACTGTTTCTCAATGTCTCTATTCGTCGCTTTTGTTGCGATGTTTATTATGTTTTTTCAATTATTGCCAGAATTTGCTACCTGACGAAACATAACGAAACTTTCAGCCCCAAAACCAACAAAACCACCAACAAGTTCCAAGCAAAAATCTACGATGTTATTTGAATATGTCCACAAAAATGTGTGATGGAAAAATTTGAAAAGGGAGCGAACGAAAGATTCTAGCCACCGTTTGCAATCGCTTCGAGTTCACTCCGTCGAAGCCAGAAACTGCCGGGCAAGACTTCCACTTTTTGCAGCCGACCTTGACCAACTAATCTCCAAATAGTTGTGCGACTGACACCGAGAAATTTTGCCGATGCCGTCATTCCCATTAAAAGAGGGCCTACTGTTTGCGGCGGCAGTTTCTGAATCTTCCCTTCGAGAATGTTGTCAATCGCTCCGAGTTGTTCCTGTGAAGCCTCGAACAGTCGCTTGAATCGTTCTTCCGCATTCATACGCGAACCGCAGCGCGGCGGGATTGTTTTACGGGTTTCGCTTCACTTTGCTTCTGGGAATTGTCTTCGCGTTCGTCACCGGAAGCGGCTTCAACCTGACTTGACGCCTGATTCTTGGTGAGATCAAGTTTCTCCTCAATCTCGGCCTGACGTTCGGCAAGCTGGTGGTAACGCTTGTCATGCTCGAAGGGCGCGTTGACTTTGCTTTCAAACTCCTTCGCCCGCTTCTGCGAATCGCGGATGTCGCGTTCGAGTCCTGCCGCGCGTTCCTCGAAAGCCACGAGCAAAAGAACGATGCTCGCGGCGATTTGAAAAGCAGGCATGGTGATGTCCATGACCTTGAACAGCAGTTGTCCCGCAATGGAAAATACCAACAGGACACTTGCGGCCACACAACAAGCCAGCCGCGCCGTTCGGATGCGTTGTTCCGGTGTGTCACTTGGCGTCATGGCCAGAAAAGCCGGCACGGTGGCCAGCGGATCAACAATTACGAAAAGTGAACTGGCCGCCAGCAAAATGTATTCGGACAAATTCACGAGAATTAAATTAGAAACAGATTGAAATGAAAGTCAATGGAGTGAATTGGACGTGGCAAATTGATTTCGAGTGTTTTTTGTGTCCACGACTTCATTGTGGCGATCAAAATTCTTTTTCAAGCTCACGCCGAGTTTCTTTTCAATTGCAGCCAGCACAAGCTCTGTTGCGTTTTCGATGCTGATTCCGCCAGTGTTGATAACCAAGTCTTGGTTCGATGGCGAACCGACATCTTTTTTGAAAATTTTCCAGACGAAGGCTGAGCGTTCTTTATCAATTTCTTCCACTTTCAATCGCGCTTGCTCCAGTGATAATTTTCCGCGCTCGGCCACTTGTTTGACTCTTGTTTCAAATGGCGCGACCAAACGCACGCGTAGTCCGCATTGTGGCGGAAGAAAATACTGTGCGCCGCGTCCGACGAGCACGACATTGCCTTAATGTCCCAATGTTGTGACCACTTCTTTGAGATGGCGCAAATACTTTTCGTCAGCCAGATCGTCCAGGAGAAGCTCCCGCAACATTTGTTCCCAATAAGAATGAATATGTTCGTCAACGCTTTGCACCAGACGTTGATGGACATGGGTGCTTTGCGCTATTTCGTCAACAATTCTGGAATCAAAAACATTCCAGCCCAACCGTTCGCCAGCTTGCTGCGCCAAAAGACCGCCGCCACTCCCGCATTCGCGCGAAATCATCAGGCAGGGACCGAAAGCCGCGCCGTTTTCAGTTACAAACCGCCCCGGCTGCGGAGCGGTTTCTGACAGATGATTTCTGATGTCCGACATCGCTACTTGTCTTTCAACCAATCTCAAAATGTGGCTCATAAACTTTATCTTGCCTTCCATTGTTTTGGACAGGCTCGCAAAGCTAATTTGACATGGTTGTGAAAGAACGCTCACCCAATCTTGGCGGCGTTTAATCCTTTTTTGCGAATTCAGTGTCGCTGGAACTTACCGTCTGATTATTGGCTTGGTCTTGGCAATAAATGGTGAACGATGAGCAATCTCCGGGAAGCATCGAATGGCCGTTCGTTGTAGAAATAGGAAGACGATTAAATATCGAACAACAACAACAAAATTGAACTATGAAAGAAATCACAACCAAATCCGCGTCGCGGGAAGAAGGCCTTAAACATCTTGGCTTGGACAATCTCGGCCATGTCTATTGGGATTTGCCAACGCCCGCGCTTTACGAAGAATCCATTCGCCGTTACGAAGCGTCGTTGAGTCATCTTGGACCGCTCGTCATGCGCACCGGCCAATATACCGGACGCCTGCCCAAAGATAAGTTTCTTGTCCGCGAACCTTCCAGCGAAAACAAAATCTGGTGGGGCAAGATCAACCGCCCTCTGGCTGCGGAAAAATTCGACGCGCTCAAATACCGGCTCTGCGCGTATCTCCAGGGCAAAGACATTTTCATCGAGAACTGCTACGCGGGTGCGGACGAAAATTATCGCGTTCCCATTCGCATCATCAGCGAGCGCGCCAGCGCTGCGTTGTTTGCGCGAACAATGTTTATCCGCGAACTGAATCTGGAAAAACTGGCACAGCACGTCCCGGAATTCACGGTCATTCATGCGCCGAATTTTCACGCCGACCCGGAAATTGACGGCACGCATTCCGAAGCCTTCGTGCTGCTGCACTTCGGAAAAAAACTCATCCTCATCGGCGGCACGGCCTACATGGGTGAAATCAAGAAATCCATTTTCACGGTGATGAATTATCTGCTGCCGCAAAAAGGCGTCATGGCCATGCACTGTTCCGCCAATTACGGCCAAGATGAAAATGACGCGGCCATTTTCTTCGGCTTGTCCGGCACGGGAAAAACAACCTTGTCCGCCGATCCTGAACGCACTTTGATTGGCGACGACGAACACGGCTGGAGCGACGACGGCGTTTTCAATTTTGAAGGCGGCTGCTATGCCAAAGTCATCAAACTTTCGCACGAAGGCGAGCCGGAGATTTACGAAACGACGCGGCG
>DATAUQ010000154.1:0-23482 GCA_036268155.1 Verrucomicrobiia bacterium
AACCAGTAAAACGCTTGTGCCGGGTTTTTGGGAACACCATCGCCGCCAAGATAGGCCATGCCCAAACGAGATTGCGCCTGTGCATTACCAATTTCAGCTTGTAATTGAATTAAACGGATGTCGGGCTTGGACGGTTGCGCACTCGCATTGGTTTGGCCTTTCACAATGTTTAACGAACCGCTCAAAACGAGCGCGAGGCAGAGGATGAGTTTGGGTTTCATGGTTTATGGGATAGTGAATTCAATCGGACCTGTCGACACAGTAGTGCTAAAACCCTTTTCTTCCGGCAAATCAATGCCGACACTTATAGCTACATCAGCCCGATAAAAACCTGGTTTCAAGTCGTAAAATTGGTGTATTGGAATCTTCCAAGTAAAAGTTTTTGATGGAAGCGTATATCGGTAAAAAGAATGTTGGAATATATGTTCCCTCCAAGACTGGTCTTCGCGAGGTTGGACAAGCGTGTAACCATACTTGACGGCATACTTGTAGCCGCTTGGGTTACTAAGCGCGTCTCTCCGATAAACAGTTGGTAAAATCTCGTAAAATTCTCGCCCGACTTCAGTCACGAGCTTATATTGTCCCTTATTCTTCATCGTCACTGACAAGCACATACCCAGATTGGTATCGAAGATTGCAGATCCGGTAAGCTGAATTCTGCCGTCTCCGGACAAAGCAGGACTGTGAAACCGAAAATCGCCCACGGTTTCATTCGATGTAGCGCGCGAAGATGGGATTGAACAGCCAACCAAACCGCCGCTCAAAATGAGCGCGAGGCAGAGGATGATTTTCGGCTTCATTGAACGATTGTAACTCTGACACAAAATTAAACCAGTTCGTTCAATATGGCAGTTCAGCCCGGCATTGGCGGCGCGGCATATCCGGTGGGGCGAGCGTCCTCGCCGTTTTCCAAATTTTGCCAAGCGCGGCTCGCGAGGACGCTCCCCACCAAAGGATGAATCTGTGGCTGAATTTATTTCTTCTTGGAAAATGCCGCGTCAAATGCAGCAGCGTTGGGCGTGAAATCCAGTTTGCGGACGAAGGCGCAGCTTTCCGTCGCGCCGTGGACGCGGTCCATGCGGCCATCTTCCCATTCCACCGAGAGCGGACCGCGATAGCCGACGTCGTTCAGCGCGACGATGATGTCCTCGAATTTAATGTCGCCGTGGCCGAGCGAACGGAAATCCCAGAAGCGGCGTGGGTCGGTGAAATCCGTATGGCCGCCGAAAACGCCGACCGAGCCGTCGCCGTGATTCCACCAAACATCTTTCATGTGCGCGTGAAAAATGCGTTCGCTGAACTCGCGGATGAACTTCACATACCCCACGCCTTGATAGCCGAGATGCGACGGATCGTAATTGAAACCAAAACGCGGATGATTTCTTACAGCTTCAAGCGCGCGTTTGGCGGAGGCGATGTCAAACGCGATTTCCGTCGGATGCACTTCGAGCGCGAAGTTGACGTTCTCCTTTTCAAACACGTCGAGGATTGGCAGCCAGCGTTTCGCGAAATCGGCAAAACCTTTGTTCCAATAATCCTGGCTCGTCGGCGGAAATCCATAGATCGAATGCCAGATGGATGAGCCGGTGAAGCCGTTCACGACGGCGGGCGAATTGTCGGAACCGGCTCGCGAGGATGCTCGCCCCACCAACTTTGGTTTGGCATTGAAAAATTTCCGCGCGGCTTTGGCGGTCGCTTTCATTTTTTCGGCGGCGCGCTGGCGGACGCCTTCGGGTTTGCCGTCGCCCCAAACGTCGGCGGGCAAAATCGCCTTGTGCCGTTCGTCAATCAAATCGCAGACGGCTTGCCCGACCAAGTGCGACGAAATCGCAAAACATTTCAGGCCGTGTTTCGCGAGCAACGCCCATTTCTTTTTTACGTAATCGGGTTCGGCCAGCGCGCGATCCACTTCAAAGTGGTCGCCCCAGCAGGCGAGTTCGACGCCGTCGTAGCCCATTTTTTTGACGAGCGGCAGAAGTTCGGCGAGTGAAAGGTCGGCCCATTGGCCGGTGAAAAGTGTGACGGGTCTTGGCATAAACGGTGGATTGTTTGGCAAGCAATCTTGCCAAGCGGGGCAGGCAGGTCAAGCGCGTGATTTCAACAGAGAAAAACAAAGCCCGCGACAACTTTTGGATTTTTTCCATTGACAGTTTGGTGCCAGCAAAGACTATTCCCCAAATCCATGAACAACCGTCACGACAAAATTCTTTTCTGGGGCTGTTTTATGGCTCTCATTACCACGAGCTACGCCTTCATCAGCCGCATTATTTTATGCACTGGGCCGCAATTTGCCACCGACTTTGGCCTCGACAAAGTTTCCGTCGGCGAGTTGGTGGGCGCGGGCATCTGGCCGTTCGGCGTGAGCATCATCGTGTTCAGCCTGTTTATTGACCGCATCGGCTACAAGGTGGCGATGGTCTATTCGTTCGTCAGCTATCTCGTCTATGCGGCGCTGGCGTTTGCGGCTTACAGCGCGGTTCATGGCGTCACCGGTGACGCGCTTATCGCCGGGCAGAAGCACGGCTATCAATTGCTTTACTGGGGCAGCATCATCCTCGGATTGGGCAATGGAACCGTGGAGGCTTACGCCAATCCCATCGTCACCACGATGTTCAACACGGACAAAACGAAATGGCTCAACCGCCTTCATGCTGCGTGGCCGGGCGGATTGGTGCTCGGCGGACTTTGCACCATCGCGCTGGCAAATAATTCCGACTGGCGCATCATCCTCGGATTGATTTTGGTTCCGGCGTTCGTTTTCTTTTTCATCCTTGCCAGCCTGAAATTTCCGAAAAGCGAGCGCGAGCAGGCCGGCATCAGTTATCTGGTTATGCTCAAGGAATTCGGCGCGTTCGGCGCGTTCGTTGCCTTCGGACTCGTCTTCGCGCAACTCGGCCAGGTTTTCGATTGGAGCAGCGGTTTGGTCTGGGGATTGACCGGCACGGTCGTTTTGATTTTCGCCGGCGTCACAAAATCCTTTGGCCGCGGCATCCTCGCGGTTCTCATCATCATCATGATTCCGCAGGCGATCACAGAACTCGGCACGAACAGTTGGATCACCGCACTGATGGCTACTCCGATGGAAGCCGCCGGGCACAATTCCACGTGGGTGCTGGTTTATACTTCGGTGATCATGGTAGTTCTGCGTTTGTCCGCCGGGCCGCTCATCCACAAATTTTCCCCGCTGGGCCTGCTCGCAGGCTGCGCTGCCCTGGCGGCAATCGGACTTTTCGCGCTTTCCAAGACCAACGGCGCGGGAATGTCCACCATCTTTGCCGCCGCAACACTTTTCGGCATCGGCATAACTTTTTTCTGGCCGACGATTCTGGGCCTGACATCGGAACAATGTCCGCGCGGCGGCGCACTTACGTTAAACGCGATGGGCGGCATCGGGATGCTGGCCGTGGGAATTCTTGGCGCGCCGTTTATCGGTTATTTGCAGGAATCTTCCGCAACGAAGCAACTGGAGTCCGCCAATCCCGCGCTTTATCAAACGGTGACGGTGGAAAAGAATTATCTGCTCGGCAAATATCAGGCGATTGATCCGGTGAAAAGCACCGCTGCCACAAGTGACGCCGACAAGGAAACAATCCAAACTGCGACTGCCACCGGCCAGTTCAGCGCGCTCGGCAAAATGGCGCTATTCCCAATTTTCATGTTCGCCTGCTACCTTGTGCTGATTGCATATTTCAAAGTGCGCGGCGGCTACAAGCCGGTCCGGCTCGATTCAAAGTAGTTCATTTATGATTTGTTAAATACGCTCCCCCGATTTGAGATGATTATGAAAAAACATCTGTTTTCTTTATTTGCCGTTCTGGGATTGATCGCATCATCCGCCGCCTTTGCCCAGGAAAAAACCTACCGTTCCGAACCAAACATCGTTTATAGCACGGTGGACGGAAAGGAATTGAAGTTGAATGCTTTTCTGCCCGAAGGAGCAACGAATCCCGTCCCGGCGATGGTTGAAATTCATGGAGGCTGGTTTTACGGCGGTGGGCCGGCGTCATCAGTGAATGGTGTGGGCGGTCATCAAGTATTTATCCGCCATGGACTGGCTGTTTTTTCCATCCAATATCGGCTGGGAAAACAAGGCGGCTTTCCGCAAAACATCCGCGATTGCCGGAACGCCATTCGTTTCATCCGTCTGAATGCAAAGCGATTCAACATTGACCCGGATCGGATTGACGTCACCGGCGGCTCGGCAGGCGGGCATTTGAGTTTGATGGTGGCGATGGTTCCGGAAAATTTTGACGATGGCGGCCCAACGTCCGGACTTGAAGGCGTCAGCGCGCGCGTTTCCGGCAGCTTCAGCTACATTCCGCCGGCAGATTTTGTCCGGTTTTGGAATGAAGGGCCGGAGGATGTCATTACCAATGCGGACGGAAAAATTTCTTTTCGCGCGCCGGATGATAAAATTCCGAACGATTCCCGCCCGCACTTTCGCGTTCTATTTCATGGCATAATTCCCGACACCGAGGAACACAAGGCTCTTTATACGAAAATGTGTCCGGTTGGCCAGGTGCGCAAAGATGTTCCGCCCCTGCTTATTTGCGACGGCGAAAAAGACCCGATTGTTCCGGGGCTGGAAGGCAAGGAATTATACGAGCGGCTTGTGTCTGTGGGCGCGGATGCGACTTATTGGATGACGCCCAACGGCGGCCATGCTTTTCCCGGCGGCGCCGGTTTTGAAAAGGTTTTGGATGATTTCATCGTGCATTCATTGAAGCTTGAAACGGCCAAAAATCAACAGCCATAAACCGTTCGCCGACGAACCGCAACTAGCACCAAAATAAATTATGAAGCCGTTTCATTTTCTCGGCATCTGTCTGATTGTAGCGCGCTCTTCAATTCCTGTCTTTGGGGCGGAAACCACCAATACACCGATTTTTCCGCCCGGTTCTAACTCAACTGTTGTTCCCGTTCCTCACACTGGCACCGGCCCGGAGAAAGATTTCCAAAACAAAATGAACCGGTTCGGAGGAAAACATTTTGATATTATTTTTGATGGCGACTCGATCATGAACCGCTGGGAGACAACCGGCAAAGATGTGTGGAACCGGCGATATGCCGGAATCGCCGCTGATTTCGGCATCGAAGGCGATCACGTGGAAAATGTCCTGTGGCGCGTTGAACATGGACAAGCTGATGGAATTGATCCGAAAGTGATTGTGCTGATGATTGGAACCAACAACAGCGGACGCAACAGCGCCGATGAGATTGCCGAGGGCATCAAATATCTGGTCGTCGAATATGAAAAACGCTGTCCCCATGCCCACATCATTCTCATGGGCATTTTTCCGCGCGGAGAAAAGCCCACAGATGGAGGCCGGCGCAAGGTCGCTGCGGTAAATTCTTTGATCAAGAATCTGGACGATGGGCAGAGGGTCACTTTCATTGACATCAGTGCCCAATTAACCGGGCCGGGCGACGTAATTTCGCGCGACATGATGCCTGACTTCGTTCATCCCACCGCCAAAGGCTATCAGATTTGGGCGGATGCCATCCAACCGGTCATCAATAAATATATTCCTTCAAAATAAATGCTTGCCAGATAATTTATTTACAAATGAAACGTCGCAAATTTATCAAGGCTTCCCTGACCGTTGGCGCCGCCCTGGCGGTTCCTGACTTTTTAACCAAGTTGATGGGTCAACCTTCTGCATCGTATGTTGCGTCACCTGCTTCCGCAGTCCCGTCCCCGACGCTTCCCTGGCAGCGCGAGATTTCATTGCGGGAGGCGGCTAAATCGGTCGTGTTTGAAAACACGTTGAACCCAAAAAATCCTTTGCCGGATTCCGGTGAATACTTCACCGGCCCCTCGATGAGCGTGAATAATCTGAAGATGCGCACTACGATTTGGGGAACGCCGGACCGCATCACCATTAGTCTGAACAAAAACAACGTGTGGGACCGCCGTCTCAATGTCCGCTCGCTTTCGGCGCCGACGTTGCAGGAAATTACCGAAGGCGTTTTTTCGCCGGCCAACAAGGACGCCGTGGGAATAGACACGCGACCGGGCGCAATCACTTTGCGTCCCTACCATTATGGCTACCTTCGCAAAGAAGGCGGTTCTTACGATCCTTATCGTCAGCCGTATGAATATCCATTCCCGTGCATGAAGCCGGTCGGACAAATCATTTTTGGAATTGACCCGCTGGCCGGAGCAGATGCGCCGCAAGCAACCCAAAGCTGTGCGGACGGCGTAGTGAAATTGCAGGCGGCCAAGGATGGTGTAAAGGCGGACTTGGAATACGTGCTCGGAATGACGAACAACATTTATGCGATCCGCGGTAATTTCACGGGAATCAGCGCGCCCGTCTGGTTGCGGCTCTATCGCCATTGCGACACCGCTCACATGGGTTACATGAGCGCCGATGGCAAGACTTACACCAGGAAGGGAACGGAAGCGGACAGCGCTTTCAACGGCCCCATTGAACCCCCAACCAGCGGAAAAAAGGGGCGTTACTTTTGGATCCGCCAAAAATTTCCGGCGGAAAAAACTTTTCCAAATGGTTTTGAATATGTGCTCATGGGCGTGATTGCCACGCCCGGAAAAATTGATTTGAAGACTGTGGAAAATGAAGCCGGTCTTGGCACGCCGCCGCCCGAGGCTAAAATTGCTGCGGCGTCCGGTGCGGCCGCGACTGCAACCTTCACGCCGGAAGGCGACGGAAAATTGGAAGCCTTTGTCACCATCGTCACCACGATGGATGGTTCTGATCTTTTAGCCTTGGCCAAGGAACATTTGACAAAAGCGGAAGCCGGCGGCTTCGATGGCATCGCGCAGGAAAACGCCCAATGGTGGAATCATTTTTACGACCAGCGCGAAAACGGACGTGTTTTCCATGGCACGACCAGTGGCGATTGCAGCGATGACATTCGCGCCATTTATCGGAGTTACACCGAAAGCCACGGCGGCGGCACCAAGACGGATATGCGCCAGTTTGAATGCAGCGCTTCGTATGCGTTTCCCGAAAGAGATGTTCAACTGTGGACCAGCGCTCCGTGTTACAATGAAATTTTCACCACGTCGCGTTTTGTGCGGAACTGGGCTGACAGCGAGGATATGTGGAAACAACTTGCGTGGCATTGGATGGCTGCTGGAAAGGACAACGCGCGTGATATGTTCAGTCTTCCCGGAATGTTCATCACGCATGGTTACTTGCCGCCGGTCAAGCCGGATAAATATGTCCACACCACCATCACCTTGGAATTTTGCCTCGGCACGATGGCGCAGATCATCAAACCCGCATGGGATGAATGGGACTACGGCGGCGATGCCAATATGCTGCGCAATGAGTGTTATCCGTTGATGCGCGAAATGGCGATTTTCTATGCAGCCTACGCGAAAAAAGGCGACGACGGCTACTATCACATCATTCCGTCCATGGAAGAGGAACGCTGGGGTTGGTATCCGAAATTTGCCCGCAACAAGGACGTGACCAGCTCGCTGTGCATGTTCCGCTGGGCCTTGAACAAGGCGGCGGACGCGGCTGAATTGCTGGGATTGGATACCGACCTGCGCGGGCATTGGCGCGAAGTCGCCGCGCAAATTGTTCCCTACCCGACGTGGAAAATGCCTGACGGACTTGAATTCGCCGGACAACCCAACGTGGAACCGAGACGCCTTTCCGACGATCATTTTGGCGAGCCGGCCATGTATCCGACGCTTCTGGCCGATGAAATCAATCTCGATTCTCTGCAAGAGCAGAAGGACATGATGCTGCGCACCGTGCAATCGCTGCGAACCGCCGGAGTCAGCGGGGCAACGGCGCTTCTTCTCGGCGTGCAGCCGGACATGACGGGCAACAGAAGGCGGAGAAACGAGGACGCGGAAATGCTGCTCAACAGCCGCAGCGGACGAATCCATCTGTTCCCGGTTGTGTCACAAACGGAGGAAGTAGCCTTCCGCAACTTCCAATCACGCGGCGGTTTTCTAGTCTCGGCCTGCAAGAATGCCGACGGAGTTTACCATGTTGAAATTCAGGCGCGACGCGACGGCCAATGCCAGTTAATGAATCCGTGGCCGGGCAAACCGGTCATCATCCGCGAGACCGAAAAAAATGAACCCGTGTCTTTTGAAATGGACAAGACCGGCAGTGAATGCATGGTGTTTTCAACTCTCGCCGGAAGCAGATATTCCGTCGCCCCGAATCATACAGTTTAGTAAATCGCGAAATTTGCCGCAGCTTTTCGAACAAAATTAACTGCAAATGCCAAACAATGTTCAAATTGCAGCGTCAGATTCGATTTGCGCGGACTTGATGCAAAACCTTATTTTCTAAAACCGCTTTTATTTTCAAGCGTAGCAAATCGCGGCTCGTCAGGCCAGCGATAACCAGCAGGGTAAGGAACAACTGCGCCGAACCAGCCGACTGAAAAAGTGATATGCGTGAGAAGCGCGAATTTTGAAGGCGAGGCCGTCATATTCATGCGTGTGATGTTGGTTAACATTTCAGATTGCCTGCAACTATAATTTCGTTTTGCGAAGTCGAAGCGCATTGCTGATGACTGAAACCGAACTTAAACTCATCGCGACACCGGCGATGATCGGATTCAGCAACACGCCAAAAAAAGGATGGAGCAAACCCGCCGCCATGGGAATTCCCAGCGCGTTGTAGGCGAATGCAAAGAAAAGATTCTGCCGGATGTTCCGCATCATCGAATGGCTCAAGGTGATGGCTTTGGCGATGCCCAGCAGGTCGCCTTTGACGAGCGTGATGCCCGCACTCTCCATGGCCACGTCTGTGCCCGTTCCCATGGCGATGCCGACGTTGGCGGCGGCGAGCGCGGGCGCATCGTTGATGCCGTCACCAGCCATCGCCACGATCTGACCGTGCTGCCGGAGTTGTTTAATCCGCTCATGTTTGCCCTGCGGTGCAACACCCGCTTCCACTTGATCGAGATGCAGGTTCTTTGCGACGGCATTCGCCGTGCGCTCGTTGTCGCCGGTGAGCATGATGATTTTCAAACCGAGTTTGTGAAGTTGCGCGACGGCTTCGGGCGTGGACGCCTTGATGGGATCGGACACAGTGAGAATCCCCGCAGCTTTTCCATTGATGGCAACGAATATCGCCGTCTGTCCTTCCGCCTGCAATGCCGTTGCCTTGGTTTCGACCACTTCCAAGCCTGTGACGCCGCGCTCTTGGAGAAACTTAAATTTGCCGACGGCGATTTCGCGCCCGCTGATTTTTCCGACGACTCCGCCGCCAGTGATGGAATTGAAATCTGTAACAGGTTGCAATTTTACATTGCGCTCTTTCGCGCCGTGAACAATCGCGCCGGCGAGCGGATGTTCGCTGTTCTGCTCGACTGACGCGGCGGCGGGCAGCAATTCATCTTCAGTCACACCGTTGACTGGAAGGACTTGCGTGAGACGAGGCTTGCCTTCAGTGAGCGTGCCGGTTTTGTCCACGACGACAGTGGTGACTTTTTCCAGAACTTCGATAGCTTCCGCATTGCGAATCAGGATACCCGCCTGGGCACCGCGACCGATGCCAACCATCACCGACATCGGCGTGGCAAGTCCGAGTGCGCACGGACACGCGATGATCAGCACGGCGACCGCATTGACGATGGCATGGGCGAAGCGCGGCTCCGGGCCGAGCCAAGTCCAACCAATGAAGGTCAACACCGCCGCAGCCAGCACTGCCGGAACGAAGTGGCCGGAAACTTTGTCGGCCAACGCCTGAATCGGCGCGCGGCTTCGTTGTGCATCAGCAACCATTTGGACAATGCGTGCCAGCACGGTCTCGCTGCCGACGTGCTCGGCTTGCATGAGAAAACCGCCGGTGGTGTTGAGCGTGCCGCCGGTCACTTGATCGCCGACGTTCTTCTCCACTGGAATCGGCTCGCCGGAAATCATGGATTCGTCCACCGAGGTTTTGCCGTCGAGCAGGACGCCGTCCACTGGAATTTTTTCGCCGGGACGCACCCGCAATTTTGCCCCGGCCTGGACGGATTCGAGCGGCACGTCGCGTTCTTCGCCATTTTGAACCACGCGCGCGGTTTTCGGTGCGAGATTCAGCAAGGCGCGAATGGCACTGCCGGTTTTGCTCCGCGCACGCAATTCGAGAACTTGGCCGAGCAGCACCAGCACGACAATCACCGCCGCCGCCTCGAAATAAATTCCAACTTTTCCGTCAGCCGCGAACGAAGCCGGAAACGCATTCGGCGCGAGCATCACCACTGCGCTGAACAAATAAGCCGTGCCAACGCCAATGGCGATGAGCGTGAACATATTCAAGTGTCGTGTGACGATTGAATGCCAGCCGCGTTTGAAGAAAGGCCAGCCCGCCCACAGCACGACGGGAGTTGAAAGCAGAAATTGAATCCAGCGTGACGTATCACCCATTATCCAGCTTTCGTGACCCAGCGACGGAATTATATGCGCCATCGCCAGTAGAAAAACTGGCAACGCGAGTCCCCCGCCAATCCAGAACCGCCGCGTCATGTCCGTGAGTTCGGGGTTTTCTTCCTCGACTGCTGACATGGTTTTCAACTCCAACGTCATGCCGCATATCGGACAGTTAGCCGGATGCTCCTGCTGCACTTCCGGGTGCATCGGACAGGTGTAAATGACTTTGCCGGACGGACTCGCTTCGCTTTTTGCCGCAACGGGCGCAGATTGAACCTCAAACAGAAACTTTTTGCGACAAAGGTCGCTGCAAAAATAAAATGTCCGGCCGTTGCGCTCGGAGTGCAAGGCCGTCGCTTCATCCACCGTCATTTTACAAATTGGATCCGTCGCCATATCGTCTCGAAGTTAAAAATTTACATCCCGCTGAACACCTGCACCCCGCCGAGATGACCTTGATATGCCAGCGTAGCCACAAAGATGATGCCAGCGATAAAATATGCTATCGTCGGCGACTGATTTTTGCGGTGCAAGTTGAGCCGCCAAAAGAACAATCCAAACAAAAGCACAGCCAGCCCGGTTCCCAGCCATTTGTGTATCGTCATGCCGGTCACGCCATTGTCATCACCCATCCAGAACAGCCAGCCGGTGATTGCCGTGAATGGCGTGACGACCGTTGCGTAAAACAAAGTCCACCAGCCAGTGCTGCGGAGAGATTCAATCTTGCAAAACCGGCAAATGAAATCACTCGCCACCGACACCGGCACGAGCGCCGCCGTGAAATTGACCAGAATCGGATGCAGTTTCGTTACCGTGACGAATTGTTTGAGCGCGGAAATAATTCCGGCGGCCAAGATGGGTTCAATGGTTGTCATATCGGGGCCCTTTCACCTTTATGCTGTTTATTTCTTTGGGTGAAATTGTTTTAGTTTTTCCACACATACAGCTTCACCCATGATTGCTGCATAGGCGAAATTTTACTTCTCCGGAGGCGCTTTCAAATATCGTTTGCGCCAGAAAACAAAAATCACGGGATACAGCAGCAGTCCGATGATGCCCGACGTAATTGCGCCGCCAATCATCGGCGCGGCGATGCGTTTCATCACATCTGCGCCGCTCTGCGTGACCGGCGACCACATGATGGGAATCAATCCGAACAGAATCGCGCAAACCGTCATCACTTGCGGGCGAATGCGTTTGACCGCGCCTTCAATCACGGCGGCGTGCAAGTCGTCCAGCGTGTTCATCCGGCCTTCGGCGCGAAATCTTTCCCACGCCTGATCCAGATACAACAACATGACCACGCCGGTTTCCGCGCTCAAACCGGCCAGCGCGATGAGACCGACCCACACGGCGACGCTCATGTTGTAATTGAGCAGATATAGAAACCAAAACGCGCCCACGAGCGAGAACGGCACCGCGAGCAGCACGATGGCCGTTTTCATCACCGATTTGGTGTTGAAATAAATGAGCATGAAAATGATGAGCAGCGTGAACGGAATGACCATCTTGAGCCGTTGCTCGACGCTCTTGAGATATTCAAATTGTCCGGCCCATTGAATATAAACGCCGGGCGGAAATTTCACGCGCTGTGCAATGCGCGCGTTGGCCGCCTGCACATAGCCGTCAATGTCTTCGGTCGTCGGATCAACAAACACAAAACCGACAAGCTGGCCGTTTTCGTCGCGGATGTCCGACGGGCCGGTTCGATACCCAATGTCCGCAAGTTCGCTGATGGGCACTTGCGCGCCAGTCGGTGTCGGCACGAGCACGCGCTTGAGCGCATCCAAATTGCCGCGAAAATCGCGCGCGTAACGGACGCTGATGGGATAACGCTCACGGCCTTCAACGGTTTGGGCAATCGTCATGCCACCAATGGCCGTTTCAACAATATCGTTCACGTCGCCGACCGTGAGACCGTAACGCGCCGCCGTCTGGCGTTTGGTGGTGAAGTCGAGAAAATAACCCCCGGCGGTGCGCTCGGCAAAAACGCTGCGCGTGTCGGGCAAATCGGTCAGCGCCTTTTCGATTTGCACACCAACATTTTGAATCGTGTCCAAATCGGGGCCGAAAACTTTGAGACCGAGCACCGAGCGGAAGCCGGTGGTGAGCATTTCCGTTCGCGTTTGAATCGGCATCCAGAAAATGTTGGCCATGCCGGGCGTCTTCAATTTTTCATTCATCTCCGCGATGATTTTGTCCCACGTCATGCCGGGCCGCCATTGGTCGTGCGGCTTGAGCGTGACGACGGTTTCAAACATCGAAAGCGGCGCGGGGTCGGTCGCGGTCTCGGCCTGACCGGCCTTGCCGAAGACGCGATCCACTTCGGGAATGCCGCGCAAGATGCGGTCTTGGATTTGCAGAATGCGCGTCGCTTCGGTGACGGACATACCGGGCACGGCGGTGGGCATGAACAGGATTGAACCTTCGTTGAGCGGCGGCATGAATTCCGTGCCGAGTTTGTGAAACGGAAAAAATGTCGCCGCCAAAACTGCCAGCGCAATTAAAACCGTTAGCCAGCGAAAACGCAGGGCAAAGCGCACAACCGGCTGATACGCCCAAATCAAAAAGCGGTTCACCGGATTTTTGGCTTCCGGCGTGATTTTGCCGCGAATCAACAACGTCATCAACACCGGCACGAGCGTTACGCCGAGCAATGCCGCGAACGCCATCGCAAACGTCTTGGTGTAAGCGAGCGGTTTGAACAACCGTCCCGTTTGCGCTTCCAGCGTGAACACCGGCACGAAACTGACCGTGATGACGAGCAGCGCGAAGAACAGTGGACGGCCAACTATTTTCGCGGCGGCGACAATGACTTCAAAACGCTCAACACCATTCGGTTCGCGGCCATTGTCTTCACGGAAGCGTTCGAGGAATTTGTGGGCGTTCTCGACCATGACAATGGCCGAATCCACCATCGCGCCAATGGCAATGGCAATGCCGCCCAGCGACATGATGTTCGAGGTCAGATGCAATCCGAACATCGGAATAAAAGACAGAATGATGGCAATGGGCAGCGTGATGATGGCGACGAGCGCCGAGCGAACGTGCCAGAGAAAAATGAGACAAACGAGCGCGACAACGATGCTTTCCTCAATCAACTTTTCACGCAGCGTGGCGATGGAATTTTTAATCAATATGCTGCGGTCGTAGGTCGGCACAATTTTCACGCCCGGCGGCAATGAAGATTTTATTTCCGCAAATTTCTTCTTGATGCCGTCAATCACCGTCAGCGCATTTTCGCCGTAACGCATGACGACAATGCCACCGACGACTTCTCCCTTGCCGTCCAATTCCGCCACGCCACGCCGCAAGTCGGGTCCGAGATGAACTGTGCCGACATCCTTCACATAAACCGGCGTGCCGTTTACAACTTTGAGCGGAATGTCTTCGATGTCGGCGATGTTTTTGATGTAGCCGCGTCCGCGCACGAAATACTCGGTCGAGGAAACTTCAAACGTTTTTCCGCCTACATCGCTGTTTGAATCGCGGATTTGGGCAACGATGTCCGAAAGCGGAATATCGTAGGCGGCGAGTTTGTTCGGGTCGAGGTCAACCTGATATTCCTTCACGAAGCCGCCGACCGACGCGACTTCGGCCACGCCGGGAACGGATTCAAGTTCGTAACGCAGATGCCAGTCCTGCAACGTTCGCAAACCGGCGAGATTCTCATTCCCGTTCGTGTCCACGAGCGCGTATTCATAAACCCAGCCGACGCCCGTCGCGTCGGGGCCGATCACCGGCGTCACGCCTTCGGGCAGCGAACTTTGAACCGAATTGAGGTATTCGATGACGCGCGAACGCGCCCAATATATGTCCGTGCCATCCTGAAAAATCACATAGACGAACGATTTGCCGAACATGGATTCGCCACGAACAAATTTCACATTCGGCGCGGCAATAAATTTCGTTGAAATCGGATAGGTGATTTGATCTTCAATTAAATCCGGAGAACGCCCCGGCCAGTCGGTTGAAATAATCACCTGCACGTCGCTCAAATCGGGAACGGCGTCGAGCGGAGTTTTAGTCAACGCCCAAATACCACCGGCAATGCCAAAAACCGTCAGCAGAATGACGAGAAACGGATTACGCGCGCTCGCTTCGATGATGCGCTCAATCAAGAACGGCTTCTTTGGGCTGGCTTCATAACCCAGTGTGGGAGGCAATGTGGAATTTTCCATAATTCGTTCCAACGAAATCACCAGGACTTGAGCGCGCCTTGAATTTGCGATTCGGCGTCAATCAGGAAATTCGCGCTGTCCACGACGCGCTCGCCTTCGCTCAAGCCGGATTTGACTTCGTAAAAATTTCCAAACTGCCGCCCCAATTGGATGAATCGCGGCTCCAATTTACCGTCGCCCTTGTCCACAAACACAATGTTGTGTTCGCCCGTCGGCAGCACGGCGTTCACCGGCACGGCCAGTGATTCGCCATCATCTATTTTCAATTCGACGTTCACATACATTTCCGGGCGCAATTTCAAATCAGGATTTTCGAGGTCAATGCGAACGCGCACCGTGCGGGTGGCCGGATTAAGAAACGGGTCAACGACGGCAATTTTTCCGGAAAAAATTTCACCCGGAAAAGTCGAAGTGGTGATGTCAACCGGCAAACCAACTTTCAGCAATGGCAATTCGTCCTGATAAAAATCCGCCCAAACCCAAACGGCGCGCAGGTCGGTTAATTCGAGAAGTTCGTCGCCCGCGCCAAAAATTTTCCCCGGCTCCACGCCGATGCGTTGGATGACGCCGCCAAACGGCGCGCGAATTGTCGCAGTGTCGTGCGGCACGCGCGTCGTCCATTTTTCCAGTTCCGCGATTTGATTCGTCGTGAGATTCCAAAGCTGCAGACGATTTTTTGCGGCTTCAAATTGCTCGTTGATATTTTGAATCATCCGCGTCGTGCCGGTCTGCGGCGTGACGACGTAACTGGCGACCTCATCGGCAAAATTCTTTTCGTCTGCCAACAAGCCGGAACTGTAAATCGTCAAAAGCGGTTGATCTTGTTCGACAATTTCGCCCGGCGATTTGACATCCAGACTGATAACCGAACCTTGCGCGGGCGCGATGAAATCGTGGCGACGCGTAATTTCACTCGCAACGGTTCCGACGGCGCGAATGGAAAATATCACCGGCATTTTTTCGACCGTCGCGTAAGTCACGCCGATTTGCTGCTGCCGTTCGAGCGGCACGGTGAATTGTCCCGGCTGATTTTCGGCGAATGCTTCTTCATAAACCGGCGTCATTTCCATGCCCATGCTGTCTTTGGCCGGCGTCGAACTTGTCTCGCGCGGATTCATCGTGGATTGATAAAATTTGATTTTGCGTCCGAGTGTTTGAGTTGCAGTTAGATTTGTATTTTGCGTTGCCGGCGCATTGGTCGCGGCAGATGTTTTATAAACCGGCACCAAATCCATGCCGCAAATTGGACATTTGCCGGGCGTTTTGGAATGCACGGACGGGTGCATCGTGCAGGTGTAATAATCCACGTCGTTGGCGGCAGTCGCGGCGGGTTTTTTAGCGCATGATGTCAGCCAAAGCGACGATGCGATCAAAATGAACAGGCCAAAAATTATTTTCAATTTCATAAAATTTTTATGTTTTCAGTTCCCGCCGTTTGTGCGCGCCGGAAAAAATTAAAGACATCTCGCGGGCACAAAAATTCCGTGGAGAAAAACAGGAAAACCGGAGCGCGCCAACTCGAGACACACTACGGACGTTTGAAGGAATGAATCAGAGAAGCAGTGAGCAATTCTGCGCGTAAAGAGGCGCGCTTGTCATCGTCAAAGAAGATGTTGCAGCGGAAGATAACAAGCCGTTTTCATTTTCAGGCAAAGCCCAAATCACGACTGCCGGAGCGAGAAGTGAAATTTGATTTTGAGCATTGGATTGCGCCGGAACTGCGGGCGCAGGATCGGATGAAGGATGAGCAACGCAGCAATCAGCATCACCGCATGAAGCAGCGCAATTGCTCATTATCACCTTTTGGCAGCATGGCGACGTTGATGCTACCGCTGACAGTGGCGCAATTTGCATCCACACCAGCAGCACGCTGAACAAAATGGCAGACAGTTGTTTCAAGTGATATGAGTTAGGCATTAAACAGTTTGTGTGTCAATAACGTTCAATCAACTTCGCGCAGTCGCGCATAAGCAAAAGCCTTTTAAGGCTTCGTGATTGCCGCTGTCCATTATACTGCTTCGTTCCGCTTGTAAAGGTAGTGATCGCCCCGGCTTTCACCGATCATAGACACGATTCGACTTTCACCAACTCGGCATCCTTTTCATCCTATTTCAGGCGAGCCTTTTACGGTTATTTTTTCCCGCGCAAAATCACAATCAGCCCAAGCAATGTTTTGTGCTTCTGATTTTCGAAAACCGCCATAGGCTAGAAATTCCACCAAGTCGCCGGAAGGTTTAGCAAAATTTAGCAAAATGAATTTCTAATCTCCTTGACGAGTTTTTCAAACTGATCGGATTCAGGCAGCTTGATTGTTTTTTTGTATGCTCCTTGACCCATGTTGCTGCCAATGCAGGATTGTCATATCGCGCACCTGCTTCAATGGCGATTTTGAAAACGCCCCGCAAAATGCCTGATTTTGCTGACATTCGTTTTTTAGTTCCGACCACGATTCCGGCAACGCTTTGATGCGATAATCATCATATTCGACAGTTTGTTTGGGTCATTCTTGCGTTGGCGTATGTAAGCGGCCACCGCATCCCCAAACGTCATTTTTCCACGGGCAATTGCCTTATGTGCAGCGGCGCGATGCCATTCTTCTTTGTGAAAATGGACCCAAACGCAATTTGACAATACTTGTGCGGTCGGTTTTGAGCGATTTCCAAATGAGCTTGCCGCACACACGGATTTGGGCATAATAATTTTCAGATTGGACGTGACGAACAAGATTTGTCACCGGCATTTTCTACCAGCGTGATTCAGTATTTTCGGATGTATAAAAAACGCGATATGCAAGTTTCAAAATCGCAATTTAATCCAATCAAATCAATTGTTCGGGGGCGTAGCGTAGCCCGGCTAGCGCGCTTGCTTGGGGTGTAAAAACGGCATTTTCTCCATTTTTATCCCTGCTTGACAATGCTTGTTTTCACTAATGAACACAATGGTTTTATGCGTATTTGGCTTTAACTTTACTAAACAATTTGTGACGCGAATAGTTTCGGCTGTCTTGAGGCCTTCGGCTTCGGTGGTTTTATGGCTGTGCGGTGGCTAATTTGGCTGGATGTAGCTTGTTCCAGAAGATGAAAGTGCCTTTGTCGGTGGAGGTGATGATGTCCATGGCACCGTCATGGTTTAAATCCACGGCCTCGAAGTGCGAACCGACGCCAGAACGATTGTGGATCAGTTCGGGAACAAATCTGGCTCCGCCCGGTGTGCTTGGATCCCGCACCGTTCTATACCAATACAGAACAGCAGGGCCGTAAGGGTTTGGATCCAGGTAACTCTCCAAATGAGAGTAGAGGCGCTTGCCGACGATGATGTCCGGGATGCCGTCGCCATCAATATCGGCATAGACCAAAGCGTGAAGCTCGGAGAAGGTGACATCGCCGGCATTTTTAGTCGAAAAATCGCCCATGATGTCATGGCGCACAAAGGAGATGTTGCCATCCTTGTCACGCTTCTGCTCGAACCATGCCAGCCCAAATCCGTGCGCCGCAATCGCAGTGACCACATCGTTTAATCCATCTCCGTTGACGTCATAGACGCCCATTTCAGCGCCGCCGGAGCCGAAGTTTTCCCGGTGGAAGGTCCATGAGTCCTGCTTGACGCCTTTGGGCGGCTGTTCCCACCATCCGCTGGAAGCCACCACATCCATCCGGCCATCACCATTGATGTCTCCCACTCCCATTCCGTGAGGGTTGGCGCCGCCTGACGTGGAAATCCTTGTAATCAGCCAGGGCGCAGTCGGATTGGCCGGGTCTGGCTTGGCGTAGGCCAAGCCATTGTTATCTCCAAAAAGGATTTCCCGCTTCCCGTCACCCTCAATATCTTTGAGCAGTATCAGCTCGGTCGTTACATGAGGCACAATATTGTAGCGATCCCAGCGGCGCGATTCGCCTCTGGGGTTGACGTAGAGATAAACCGGTCTTTGATCCTGCACTATAATATCAGGCCAGCCGCCTCCGGTAACATCGTAGGCAAAACAGACCATTCCTTGTGAAAACTGGTCGCTCGGATTGTAGGTCCGGGCTGCGGTGAATTCTCTTCTCACGGTGTAATCCGGTCCCTCATAGTAGAAGGGGCCGGAGACGACATCCAGAATGCCGTCGTGGTTGATATCCGCCGCCGCCGCACACCATCCATAATAAAAGTCGCTGATGCGCTGCATTGTGAAATTCGTGGAGACGATCTCCTTTGGCTCGTATTTCGGATTGAGATCTTTGTAGCATACATCCTTGTATTGCACTTCGCCGGAACCACCGGCATAGAGGGCTATGGGGCCGAAACCCATCATCCGGTCACTGGTGGCTCCCCAACCGCCAAGTCGTCCGCCGCTGTTAAGTCCTGCTCTGAGTATGTCGCTGTCAAGAATGATCTGGACGGTGTTCCATTCATTGGGGTGCAGCGATGCGCCTCCGCGTCCACCACGACCGCCTCCTCCTGATCCGGTCTCTCCCGTTCCGGCACCTGCGTCAGGCACTTGTGCTGCCAGTTCCGAGAATCCAGGGACGGCCTCTTTCCCCTTAACGGCCGTTGCCATACGAATTATAACGTCCCTAGGAAGTGTTCCCAATCTGGCGCGGCTGATCTCGTTCCCTTGTGCGTCCAGAACGACGTCGTAAGCAACAGTATCGCCCTCATTGAGGGATACGAGGACGCCCTTCATCCCTCCATCTGCGGTCTTCTCGGCGCGCAACAGGATGCCTGCCTTGCTGTTATTTGTGGAACGGAACGACGCGTAGACTTCAATGTCCTGATATCCCTTGTCAAGAATCAGCCAGCCGCCGTTAGTTTGCGCGGGCGTGCCGGTAATTTGGCCGTCATCGGTGCGCCAAATGGCCTGGCCAAACGTATGCCAGCCGTTTAGATCGGATCTCGTAAATGTCGCATCCGGGATAAAGTCACCGGG
The DNA here is from genome assembly GCA_036268155.1 of Verrucomicrobiia bacterium. Taxonomy (GTDB): domain Bacteria; phylum Verrucomicrobiota; class Verrucomicrobiia; order Limisphaerales; family UBA11358; genus UBA11358. The sequence goes on from DATAUQ010000154.1 coordinate 19,445, forward strand.
GACGGCACCGAACACTGATTCGTTGAGCAGGCAAATCGCGGCAAAGAGGCTGATGGGAAATCCCAAATCAATTTTCATAAGGCTTGGCTGTATAGTGAGTCGGATCATAGAATTAAGGAAGCTATATTTTTATTTTGAGTCGTTCCAATGCACCATCGGCAGGCCGGGAACTGGTGAACGGAAATATGGAATGCGTTTGCCTTTCAGCGAGCCGATATAAACCGTCCGCAAATCCGGTCCGCCAAACGTCACACTTGCCATCCACGGCGCGATGCCTTGCCCGGTGACGAACAACACGTCCTCGGTCACATGATTATTGAAGAAGGCCTTTTCGAGCGCGGCAACTTTTTGCGGATCGCCTTCGTCGAGCAGAATCTTGAGTTCGCCTTCCGGGGTCAGCACAAAAAGTTTGTCCGAATAAACAAGCGTTCCCCACAGGTTGCCGAAGGTGTCGAAAGCGATCCCGTCCGGCCACGCGCCTTTACCGAGGCTCGACGGCCCGAAAACTTCGCGATTAGAAAGATTCCCTTTGGCATCCACGCGCAACCGGCTCACGCAGCCGCCGGTGGTTTCGACGACGTAAAGGAATTCCTCCTTCGCATCCATGCGGATTTCATTGGTGAAATGAAATCCGTCCGCGACGATGCGAAACTTTCCGTCCTCGTAACGCGCGATGTAACCATCCGGCAAATCGGTGCGGAGCGCGTGCATCCAATTTTTGACCTTGGTGGAAACGGTGATCCAGATGCGGTCTTTGGAATCGCGCAAAACGAAATTCACTTTGCCGATGGCCTGGCCGTCAATACTGTCGGCAAGAACTTTGGTCGTTCCGTCGCGCGACATGATTTCCAAACAATCCGTGCCGAAGTTGGAAATCAAAATGTCGCCGTTGCGGGCAAACGCCAGGCCGTTCGGCAACGTGCCTTGCAGATAGCGCGCGGCTTCGCTCGTCACTTCATCGAAATGTCCCGAGCGTTTCTGCGTAATGATTGTCTGCGTGCCGTCAGGCGTGAGCCGCGCGACGCCACCACGCGCATCCGCAGACCAGAGCGTTCCGTCGCGTTCCGCCAGAATACATTCGGGCCGCTGCAAATCATGGCCGACGTATTGAATCGCCGACTTATCAATTTCAAAATCTAGGATTGGATTGCGGCTCATGTTCCTCTTTCTATTGCGCGGGAAATTCGATGTCGTCGAAAAATTTGTAGGTCGTCAAATCGGACGGCGGCGCGAAGAAGCAAATCACTTTCATCTCATCTGTTCCAGTATTTTGCAGCATGTGAATCGCGCCTTGCGGAAACAGCACCGTCGAACCTTCTCGCACCGCTTCGATTTTTCCTTCGATATAAACCCGGCCCGTGCCGTGAATGATATGAATCACCTCCTCGCCATTCGGATGGCTGTGCGCAGGCTTCACGGTTTCGCCGGGCGGAACACGGATGATGCACGCCGACGAACATTTCGCACTCACGTTTTCCGCTGTGATGACCCAGCGCAGATGCCGACCCGGCAAATCGAGTTCCGGCACGTCGTTTTCGTGGACTATGGGTAATTTCATTTGTTCACCGCGTGTCGAATGGTTTCTGAAAGTTGCTGCGGGCTTAAGCCGAACGCCGCGAGCAGTTGCGGATATGAGCCGGAATGAATGAACTGCGGCTTCGCATCCGCCCCTAAAGTATTGACCGCCATCAGCCGGTCGGTCGCAATGGATTTGCGCCGCTGAAATAAAATTTTCTGGAAACACCGCCAGATGTAACCGTTGTTCTGCTCGGCGAAATAAAGGCGTTTGCCGGAATCGTATAAATTCAGCAGCAACTCCTCGTCAATCGAAGGCATGTCCACGACGCCAACTTTGACGCCATGCTTGGCACAATCATCGGCGGCAGCCAACGCTTCGTGAACACCGCGTCCGCTGCTGATGATGACGGCAGAATCATCGGTGGTTTGCCGAAGCGCATGGCCTTTTCCGAATTCAAACTTATAGCCTGCGTCGTAAATGACTCCAGACGGAGCGCGCATCAATCGCACATAAAGCAACCCGCGATTGCCCGCCATAATCCATTCCATGATGCCGAGCAATTGTTGAGGACACGAAACATCAATGAACTTCAGTTGAGCAATGCCGTCGAAAACGGTGTTGTCATCGTTGCCCATGTGCGTCGCGCCGTTGGTGCGCGTTTCAAGATTTGCTCCAGTCGCAAGAAACGTCAGGTCAAGACCGTGTCCCTCGCTCAACCAACCTTTCGGATCGGCAATCGCTTCAAGCCGCTCCTGATAATCCACGGCAATGCGACGCAAAACTTTCCAATCGAAGAACGGACAAAATGTGCTGACCCACGCGTTGAAACCCATCGCCGCGTAAGCCTCGCCAATCAACATCATGTTGGCTTCGGCAACGCCAACGTTGAGCGCGCGATTCTGCGCCACGGCTGCGACGCCAGCTTCCAAACCACTCGTCGAAGCGAGATCGGCGTCCACGGAAACAACCCGCGAATCTGTCGCAAACACTTTCATTGCCGCAGTGATAATCTCGCTGGCGGCGTAAGTTTTGGATTTATCAATGCGCGGCAATTCTGCTGCATTGTAGCGGATTTGCTTTTGCCAGTGTGGTGCGCGCTTCGTTCGCACCGGCCCAACAATCGAAGTGACGCCAGAAATTCCCGAAGTGTTTTGCGCAACATGAATTCGCATTCGCTCTGCTGTGGCGATGAGCAGTTCGCGTTCGGGCGTTGCGTTCAGGCGCGAATAAAATTCTGTGAACTCCGCGATGCGTGCGTCGCGCTGTTCTTTTTGCAATGCCAATTCCTGGTCGAGCATTTTCTCCGGCACTTCGACTTTGTGCTTGTTGAAAAAGCTGGAGAAGCCGCCGTTGCCTTTTGATGTGTTGCAAATGATGGCGGTGGGTTTGCCGTTGCGCGGGCCGTATTTGAAATCGTGCAACGCGGCGTGAACCGCATCGTATTGCGTCGAGTCCACGCTCTGCGTTCGCCAGCCAAAGGACTGAAAAACCGCCTCCAAATCGGGCAAGGGGAAAATCAGGCGATCCGCGATGTCGAGCTGGCCGTTGTTCTTGTCCACGAGCACGCAGAAATTATCGAGACGCTTGTGCGCGGCAAACATCACCGATTCCCAGATGATTCCTTCCTGCATTTCGCCGTCGCCCGCGAGGCAATAGGTGTCGAAGCGCGGGCTGCTTTTGCCGACGAGCGCAAAACCCTGCGCGACGCCCAGGCCTTGACCGAGCGGGCCGGTCGGAATATGCACGCCGGGCAAAACCGGGCCGGGATGTCCGTTCAAAATGCTTTCGTAAGAACGGGAATTTTTCAGAATCGCCGGATCAAAATAACCGAGTTCCGCAAAGATGGACGCCAGCGCCGCGACCGCGTGGCCTTTGCTGAGAACAAACATGTCCTGACCGCGCCGCGTGGGTTGCTCGACATCCACGTCAATGAATCCGCCGTAATAAAGCGTCACCAGCGGGATCGTCGCGGAGAGCGCACCGCCCGCGTGAATTCCCTTGTCCACCGCCGTGCGACTCTGCTCGAGCGTGAGAATGCGGATGTCGGAATCCTTGATGGCCAACAATTTCAGGATTCCTTGGCGGAGGAGAAATTCGGAATCGTGCATCGCGTCGGTGCGGTAAATCAGTTCGTCACTTGCCAATCCAGCCGCCTTCGGCGTGGAGACTTTGGCCGGTCACATAAGACGATTCGTCCGAACAAAAGAACGCAGCCGCCGTTCCCATCTCACGAATGTGACCGGCGCGGCCCATTGAAATCTGGCCCAGCACGACGGGGAGAATCTCAGGACTCTTCATCACCCACGCGGTCATGTCGGTTTCAATGAGACCCGGATGCAAACAATTCACGCGAATGCCGTGCGGCATCATTTCGACGGACATATTTCGCGTGAGCGCTTCGAGGCCGAGTTTGGTGGGAGCGTAATGCGTGCGACCGGGCAGAACCTTCGCCGCCTGCACCGAGCCGATGTTGAGAATGACGCCCTTGCGTTTCTCCGCGACGGCGCGACGGCAGAAAA
>DATAUQ010000155.1:0-4666 GCA_036268155.1 Verrucomicrobiia bacterium
GCCAAGCGGGCCGTCGTATTTTCCTGCGGCGCGCACGGTGTCGAGATGCGAGCCGAGCAGAAAAGTTTTTGCTCCGCGCTGATTTGAATTCCAGCGACCGAGAAGATTGAACGCCGCATCTTCGCGCACTTGCAGGCCAGCATCGCGCATCCAGGAGCCGACGAGTTTGTTCGCGCGGCGCATCGCGGGCGACGCAAACGTGCGCGTGAGCCGGCCGCGCTCGTCGCTGATCGCGCCGAGTTCGTCGCAGCGGCGCATCAACTGCCGCGATAAGTCGAGTAAGCCCATGGTGAACACAGCAGCGGCACGTGATAACTCGCGCCCGCGTCGGCGATGCCGAAACGCACGGGCACTTTGTCAATGAAACGAGTTTTTGGCAGCGCGGCGGATTTGGCCGCGAAATAATCGCCGACGAAGAAAATAATTTCGTAGTGGCCGATCTGCATTTCGTCGGCAGACAAAAGCGGCTGGTCGGGACGGCCGTCGGCGTTGGTCTTGACCGTGGTGACGAGTTCGCGTTCCTCGCCATCGAGCGACCACAGTTCGATTTTCATTCCGCTCGCGGGGCAGCCGTGCGCGGTGTCCAAAACGTGCGTGCTTAATTTGGCGGACATAATCAAATCAGTTTGGGATCAAATCTCGCAAACGAAGTTCGGCGATTTTGAAAACTTCTTCAAGCGCTGTTTTGATTTCTTGTTCGCGCGAATTTTTCAACCGTGTTTCAAAACCGACTAGAATCGTCGTTTTTTTATTCAGCCGCGCGCAAATAACAAATGGAAAACCGAATTTATTTTTGTAGACGGCGTTTTGTTTTTTGAACAAATCAACTTCTTCCGGCGACAGCTTGTTCAATCCGGCGCTGGCTTGTTCGTTGGTTGATTCTTTCGTGAGTTGTCCGGCCAACGCAATTTTTCCGACCAAATCAGGATGCACGCGGATCAAGGCGAGTTGTTTTTCCTCGCTGGAATTTTTCACGGTTTCGCAAAGCGCGCGATGCAAGTTTTCTGAATTCGCAAACGGCTTTTTTGCAAAAGTTGCTTCGGCAATCCAGGGTGAATGTTCAAACACCGGGCCGATAGCGCGGACAAATTCATCGCGAGAGAACGAATTGAGTTGCGACAAGGGGGTCATTTTGTGCCTGCTTGAACCCACTTCATAGTCTTTTCCGCCAGCTTGTCGAATGCTGTGACGCAAAGTTCCAGATGTTCTTCCTTCGTGTCCTCGATTTTGTTGTGGTTGATGCCGTGCAGGCTTTGAACGAACATCATCACCGTCGGCACGCCCGCGCGCGCGACTTCGGCGGCGTCGTGCAACGGGCCGCTCGGCAGGCGATGGACTTTGCCGCAGGTTTCGGAAATGGAATCGGCGCAGAGTTGAATCAGATTTTTGTCGAACAAAACGGGTTCGATTTGCCAAAGGCGTTCCCAAGAAACTTTCACGTTGCCTTCGCGCGCAAATGTTTCGCTGGCAGTTTTTGCTTCGGCCAGCATTTTTGCGAGTGCAGCCGAATCAAGATGGCGTTGATCCAAAGTGATTCGACATTCTTCAACCACGCTCGTGACGATTCCGGGTTTTGTCGTGCAAGAACCGATGGTGCAAACACCGTTGCCGCTATGCTCGGCGATTTTGTAAATTTCCGAACTCATTTTCGCAGCGGCGAGGAAGGCGTCTTTGCGGCGATTCATCGGCGTGCTGCCGGAATGCGCGGCCTGGCCGTGAAACGTGATCGCGTGGCGTTCGACGCCGAAAGTTCCCAGCACCGCGCCGAGCGGCAGATCCAAATCCAAAAGCACCGGGCCTTGCTCGATGTGCAGTTCCAGATACGCGGCGGCGTTTTTCAATTCTTTGCCGGAATCTTTCACGCGCTCGAAATCCACGCCGATTTCTTTCAGCGCGTCGGGCAGTGAAATTCCATTTTTGTCTTTCAAGCCGCGCGCTTCGTCCAGATTCAAATTGCCGGAACACGCGGACGAGCCGAATAGACTTTTTCCAAACCGCGCGCCTTCTTCATCCGCCCAATCCACGAGGCGAATGGTGATCGGCGGCTTGCCGTTGTATTGTGAATTGATGCGGCGCAAAATTTCCACGCCGGCCAAAATGTTCAAACAACCGTCGAGCCAGCCGCCGTTCGGCACGGAATCAATGTGTCCGCCGAGGAGCAGGGATTTTTCCGATTCGCCGCGCAGCGTTGACCAAAGATTTCCCGCCGCGTCCGTGTGGATTTCAACTGGCAGTTCGGAAAGTTTTTTCTTGAGCCAGTTGCGCGCGGCAATCCACGTCGGCGTGAATGCGACGCGCTGCGTGCCGTTTTCATCGCCGGTAAGCGTGCGAAGTTCCTTCAATTCGGCGACGGTGCGTTTTGGGTTCAGCGATGAATTCATGTGCCGCTGGCATTTTCCTTTTGTGCAAAATTATTGTAGCCAATGTGTCTAAAGCGAGTTAAAAATTAAAAACAAGTAACAAGGAAAAACGTATGCCAACATTAGCCACAACAGTTGACGGCCTGAAACTGCCAAATCCATTTGTCATTGGTTCAGGGCCGCCCGGAACGAATCTCAACGTCATCAACAAAGCGTTCACTGAAGGCTGGGGCGCGGTCATTGCCAAGACGGTCAGCCTCGACGCGTCGAAGGTCGTCAACGTCACGCCGCGTTACGCGAAATTGCTCGCAACCAGCGGCGAGGTCATCGGCTGGGAAAATATTGAATTGATCAGCGACCGTCCATTCAAGATTTGGGAGGAGGAATTCAAGAAGTGCAAAAATATGTTCCCCGACCGCATCCTCATCGCGTCCATCATGGAAGAATATTCCAAGGATCGCTGGGTGGAACTCGTCGAACGCTCGCAAGCCTGCGGCGTGGACGCGTTTGAACTGAATTTTTCCTGCCCGCACGGTTTGCCTGAAAGAAAAATGGGCGCGGCGATGGGACAAGACCCGGACATTCTCGAAGAAGTTTGCGGCTGGGTGAAAGGCGCAGCGAAAAAACCGTTCTGGGCGAAGATGACGCCGAACATCACGCACATCGAAGACCCTTCGCGCGCTGCATTGCGTGGCGGTGCGACCGGACTCGCCGCCATCAACACCATCCGCAGTTGCATCGGCGTGAATCTCGATACACTCCGGCCCGAACCGAGCGTGGAAGGTTATACCACGCCCGGCGGTTATTCTTCCCGCGCCGTGAAACCCATCGCGCTGCGCATGGTCATGGAGATCGCGCAACTGATCCGCAGCGAATTTCCCGGACGCTCGCTCTCGGCCATCGGCGGCGTCGAGACCGGCAACGACGCAGCGCAATTTATTCTGCTCGGCGGCGACACCGTGCAAGTCTGCACCGGCGTGATGAAGTTCGGTTACGAAATGGTCAAGCCCATGTGCGACGAACTGCTCGCGTTCATGGCCAAGCACAAGTTCGAGACGCTGGCCGATTTCAAGGGCAAGAGCCTCGATTATTTCACCACGCACGCCGATCTCGTGAAACGCCAGGCCGACCGCAAAGCCGCGCAAAAAGCCGCCGCCGCCAGCAAAATGGTCCAAGCCGACGGCGAATGGAGCGGCAGCGATTTTGTGAAACAATCGGCGGCATTGGCGCGATAAAAAACTGTTGATATTTCTCGCCATCTCAACGAATATGGGTTGCCATATTTTATGAAAACCACCATTGAAATCGCGGATGACCTTTTTAAACGGGCGCAGCGCGTCGCACAAAAGGAAAAGACAACGTTTCGCGCGCTCACGGAACGCGGGCTTCGGTTAATCCTCGCCGAAAAACAATCCCACACTTCCAAAAAACTTCCGCCAATTATCACTTTTCGTGGAAAAGGATTGACCCGCGAATTTCAAAATGCCGGATGGGAAAAAATCCGCGATGAAATTTATCGCGGCCACGGCGCATGATTGCAGTGGATTCCAATCTGCTGGTTTATGCGCATCGCGAAGATAGCGAATTTCACGGTGCTGCGAAAGAATTGGTGGACGGACTGCGCCGCAGTGCCGCACCGTGGGCGATTCCGTGGCCGTGCGTCCATGAATTCATCGGCGTTGTGACGCACGCAAACATTTACAAGCCGCCAACCGCGCTCGAAACGGCATTTGACGCAGTTAAATCATTGGCGGCGGGAGATAATCTGCATTTTCTTTCCGAGAGCGATGGCTATTTTGAAAAGCTCCGCGATTTGGCACTGGCGGCAAAGCTGTCCGGTCCGCGCATTCACGACGCGCGTATTGCCGCCCTTTGCTTACATCACGGCGTGCGGGAACTTTGGACGGCCGACCGTGATTTTTCTTTGTTCCCACAAATCAAAACGCGCAATCCGCTCATGAAAATTTAATTTATGCTTGAACCTTGCCCAAATTTTATCGGTGGCGAATGGATTGAATCCAAAACCGCGCGCACACCCATCTTCAATCCTTCAATCGGCGAAGTGATTTCTGAATGTCCGGTCGGAAATCTCGCGGATGCAAATTCCGCCGTCGAGGCCGCGCAAAATGCGTTTCCGGCGTGGATGGAAACGCCGCCCGTCGAACGCGCGCGGATTCTCGCGCGTTTCAAAATGTTGCTCGAAGAAAATTTCGAGGACATCGTCCGCTGCAACACGCGCGAGCATGGCAAGACGCTCGGCGAGTCGCGCGGCGACGTGAAGCGCGGCATGGAAGTCGTCGAGTTCG
>DATAUQ010000156.1:0-21416 GCA_036268155.1 Verrucomicrobiia bacterium
CCCATTGAGCGAAGAAGAATTATTTTTGCTTTTACAGCGCGCGCTGAAAGACGAGGAACGCGGACTCGGCTACCTGAAAATTTCTGCGGACGAAAATGCGCTGCACCATCTCGCCAGAATTTCCGACGGCGACGCGCGCAAGGCTTTGAACTCGCTGGAAATCGCCGCGCTCACAACTGCGCCACAAAAAAACGGCGTCGTCAAAATCACGCTCGAAGTCGCCGAGCAGAGCATCCAGAAAAAAGCCGTAGTTTATGACGGCGATGGCGACGCGCATTACGACACGATTTCCGCGTTCATCAAATCCATGCGCGGCAGCGATGCCGACGCGGCATTGTATTGGCTCGCAAAAATGATCCACGCCGGCGAAGACCCGCGTTTCATCGCGCGGCGCATCGTGATTTGCGCGGCGGAAGATGTCGGCCTCGCCGACCCGATGGCATTGGTTTTAGCAAATGCCTGCTTGTCCGCGTCGGAATTTGTCGGCTGGCCAGAAGCGCGGATTCCATTGGCCGAAGCGACGATTTACATCGCCACCGCGAACAAGAGCAATTCCGCCTATCTGGCGATTGACGCGGCACTCGCCGACGTGAAATCCGGCCGCACAATTGCCGTGCCGGAACATTTGCGCGATTCGCATTATTCCGGCGCGAAAAAACTCAGCCACGGCACCGGCTACGAATACGCGCACGAAGGAAAAGATCATTTTGTTCCGCAAGATTATCTCGGCGCGGACAAAATTTATTACGAACCGACGGAACAAGGCGTGGAAAAGAAAATCAAGGAGCGCGTCGAGAAATGGCGCGCGCAATTCGACCAGCTTAAAAAACAAAAATAAACCACGGATGGACACGGATAAACACGGATTAAAAACCGAACTGCGCGCAAAAATCCGCGCCGCACTGGGAAAAATTTCTCCGGCGGTGCGCGCGGTTGAATCCATTGACCTTTGCGCGCGGCTGAAAATGCAGATGCAAAGCGCGCGCGTAGTTTTATTTTTTGCGCCGATGCCGGACGAATTGGATTTGTGGCCGGTGCTGGAATTGTCGCTGGCTTTGGGAACGACTTGCGCCCTGCCCTTTTTCGATGCGGGAAAAAAAACTTACGGCGCACGGCTGTTGAAAAATCTGGCGGCGGACATTGTCATTGGAAATTTTGGCGTGCGCGAACCGGCTGAAAGCTGCGCGGAAATTTCGCTGGACAAATTTGACCTCGTGGTCGTGCCGGGAATTGCCTTTGATCTACAAGGGAACCGGCTTGGTCGCGGCAGAGGTTTTTACGACCGGCTATTGGAAAAAGCCAGCGGCGTGAAATGCGGCGTCGGCTACGGTTTTCAGTTGCTGGAAAAAATCCCGAACGAACCGCACGATGCGAAGGTGGATTTTATTTTTACGCCGGAACGCTGTCTGAAAGCGGCAAAAGAAATCTTGTAACGGCGGTTATTCGTGCTGTCCCATGTCAATGGGCAGGCCGCTTTCCCAGCTTTGCGGCGCGTTCCACGGACGGACGGAGGCGTTTTGGGGTTCGTTGGTCGAGCAGCCGGAAACACTGATTAAAATCACGCCGAGAGCGAACAATAAAAAACATTTAACGGCGCGGCTCATTTCAAGAAGCGGGATGGGCGGGACTGACTTCGTCGCCTTCGATGACATCGCCCAACTTCCAGCCGGGGACTACATTGGCAATGCTGCGGTCTTTTTCAAGGCTGCGGACGATGACCTTGGCCACCAGCCGACCGTCGCGGCTCACCAAAAGTTCGCCGTTGGGAAGAACACCCTGGTCTTCACCGATGTTCAGCACGACAAAATCCCACTTTGGATCAACAACCAGAATTTTTCCCTTAAGATCGGCGCGCAAAACGACGTCCGGGCTGTTTCCCTCATATTTGTCCAGACGGGTTTGCAAACGGGCGACGGCGTGCTGCAAAACAGTTTTCTCATCAGTTAACGCCGCCAACGCATCTTGCAAATCTTTGATTGAATGGGTCAACTTCGTAATCTGATCCGGCGTTATGCCCGTGGCCTTGTAGGAAGCCAGTTCATTCTGGGCATCGTCACGTTCCTTCTCTGTTTTGGCAAGCTGGTCGGCCAATCCATCTGCGCGCTTGGATTGCGCGGTGGCGTTGGCGACGGCTTTGTCGCGTTCGGACCGCGTGTCGGCCAATTGCTGCTGCGTTTGCTTCAAATCGTTTTGCGTCTTGGCCAGTTCTTTTTTTGTCTTGGCCAGTTCGCCTTCAGCCGCGACCCGTCCATCGCGCTGGGTGTTTCGATCGGTGACGAGGGTATTGATCTTGTCCTTGACCACAAAAAAGTTCACCGCGCCCACGGCGAGTGCCGCGAGAATGGCCAGAATCAGACTGATGCGAATCAACATGGTGGTTTGAAATTTTCCAAACATTAAACCGTTGCCCCAAATGTGTCAACGCCGTTTGCGCTTTTCAAATGTTTAATTTCATCACACTTTTCGCAAGTGAAATTAAATCACGGCCTGCACCTCGCCTACTGCACGAATATCCATCGCGCCGAAACCTGGCGCGAAACCTTTGAATCGCTCAAATCCCGCACGCTCGCCGTGCGCGAACGCGTTTGTCCGGGCGATCCATTTGCCATCGGCTTGCGCCTGGGCAACCAGGCTGCGGTTGAATTGTCCGACCGCAAAACATTTTTGGATTTTCAACGCTGGCTCGACGAGAACAATTGCTACATTTTTACCATCAACGGATTTCCCTACGGCCAGTTTCACGGCGCACGGGTCAAGGAACAAGTTTATGCGCCTGACTGGACTTCGCCGGAACGGCTCGCTTACACAAATCTGCTTTTCGATTTGCTCGCGGAACTTCTGCCCGCCGGAACCGAAGGCAGCGTCAGCACCGTGCCCGGCTCGTTCAAGGAATTCATTTCAAGCCGCGACCAGGAAAAATTTATCCGGGAAAATGTTTGGCGCTGTGTTGAGCACGCTTCGCGCACCAGCGAAAAATTCAAACGTAAATTGCATCTCAGCCTTGAACCCGAGCCGCTCGGCCTGCTCGAAAATTCAGCCGAGACGATTCATTTTTTTGAACAATTGCGCGCCGAACACAAAAACGATCCGCGTCTCGGCGAATTTCTCGGCGTGAATTATGACTGCTGCCATTTTGCGATTGAATTTGAAGAGCCGCGCGACGCGGTTGCCGCGTTACAAAATGCCGGAATCAAAATCGGCAAAATCCATTTGAGTTCCGCGCTGAAAACCAAAGCCACAAAAGAAGCGCGCAGCGCGCTGGCAAAATTTGCCGACGACATTTATCTGCATCAAGTCATCGCACGGGACGAAACCGGCAAATTGAAATTTTACCGGGATTTGCCGGAAGTTCTCGGCGACAGAAATCCTCAACCCTCAACCCCCAACCCCCAACTTCCCGAAGAATGGCGGATTCACTTCCACGTTCCTTTGCACGCGCCGGTAATTCTGCCGTTTGAAAACACTAACGACCATTTGCTCGGCGTGCTGGATTTGCTCGCGGAAAATCCGAAGCTTTGTTCGCACCTCGAAATGGAAACTTACACTTGGGAAGTGCTGCCGCCGGAATTGAAATCGCAAAGCGTCGTCGAGCAGCTTGGGGGCGAATACGGCTGGACGTTGGCTCAATTGAAAGAGCGCGGTTTGGCTTAATGTATCTGCGGCAGAAATTTTTTTGACATACGAACAGAAACTCTTGAGCCAGCCGCAATACTAATCTTCCGTGGACAACGAAAAGCGTTTGCGTCGAATGACATCCTTCAATTTTTGCATTGTCTCTTCCGTTTTCACCGGCATGATTCCACTATATGAACACTTGTTCGTATAGTTCGTATATTAATAGTTAGGCGAAAACTTCAAGCCTTGATCACGGTCGCGCCCGCCGCCGGACGCGAGACAAAAATCGTCGTTTCAATCCTGGTTTTCTTTTTGTAGTCAGCGGCGATCTGTTTTGAGATGGCCTCGACCAGTTCCGTTTTCACCAGCGCCACGGCGCAGCCGCCAAAACCGCCGCCGGTCATGCGGCAGCCATAAATCCCGCCTTTTTCCCCAATGCCCTTGGCAATCTCAACCACCACGTCGAGTTCCTTGCAACTCACTTCGTAATCGTCACGCACCGAAACATGGCTCGCATACATGAGCTGGCCGACTGTCGGCCAGTTCGAGGCGCGCACGCCTTCCGCCGCCTGGACAGTGCGCTCGATTTCGCTGATGGCGTGGCGCGCGCGGCGGAAAACCATTTCGTCCATCCGGCCTTTCGCGCGTTCAAGCATTTCAATTGTCGCGTCGCGCAACGCCGGGATGCCAAGGATTTTCGCGGCCAATTCGCATTGCAGACGGCGCTGGCCATAGCCGCCGCCGGTCAATTCGTGCCGGACGTTTGTGTTGATGATGAGCAGCGACACGGCGGCGTCGTTCATCGGTATGAGTTCGGTCTTGCGCGAACGGCAATCAAGCAGGAGCAAATGGTTCTGCCGCCCCAACACGGAAATGAACTGGTCCATGATGCCGCAGGGGACGCCGGCAAATTCATTCTCGGCCTTCTGGCATAATAAGGCCTTCTCGATCGGATCAATTTTTTTGCCGGTCACAGTTTCGATCAAGGTCGCGGTGGAAACTTCCAACGCCGCGCTGCTGGAAAGTCCGACGCCTAACGGCACGGTGGAATGCAGCAGCACGTCGAGTCCGCCGGGATTCAGGCCGCACACCAGACAACCGGCGATGACGCCGCGCGGATAATTTCCCCACTTTGGCTCGCCGGGTTGGACGGGCATGGACAAATCAACCAGCACCGGCTCGACGCCGGACGTGTCACGGATTTGAATCATGTTTTTTCCATCAGTCGAACGGTCGGCGGCCATGACGGCGTAATGTTCTATGGCCATCGGCAGCACGAAGCCGTCATTGTAATCCGTGTGCTCGCCGATGACGTTGACGCGTCCGGGCGCGGCGACGATCCAGCGCGGCGGGCGTCCGTAGGTTTTGACGAACGATTGTGCGGTTTCAGCGGCAAGTTTTTGCAGATTGGTCATCGGGAATAAAAATGCCGGACAGCGTAAGTTCCCGGCGGGCGGCCGTTTTATTTCAGACAAATGGCGGATTGGGCGAGGCCGGAGACGGTGAGCGGCGCGCAGCTGGAAAAATGGCATAATCTGTCCAAGCGAGATGAATTGGTTGCATAAGAATTTGACCACGATTTAACGATTCACGCCGTCGGTGTCAATCCAATTGCTTTCAGCCCCAAACTGTGGTTTATTGCGCCTGCAAAATTATTTTTATGACCACACAAATTGAAGAAAAAATGCGGGAACTTTGCCAGACCATCATCGCCCAGCCGGAAATGATCTCCATCCGCAAGCGCATTGACACTTTTATGGCGGACGACAGCACGCGCGGCCAGTATGAAACTTTGATGGGCAAAGGCCAGGCCTTGCAGGAAAAACAGCAGCACGGCCAGCAGCTCGCACCGGCGGAAATTTCTGAATTTGAAAAAAGCCGCGAGACCTTGCTGAAAAATCCCGTGGCGACCGGCTTTCTCGACGCGCAGGAAGAAATGCACGTCATGCAAAGCTTCATACAGAAGCACATTTCCAAAACGCTTGAACTCGGACGATTGCCAGCCGCCGCTGACTTGGAAGAAGGTTCCTGCGGCAGCGGTTGCGGCTGCCATCACTGAAAATTTCAGCCAAAAAAGAAAAATGCTCCCGCCTGATTTGCGTTGATCAAAGCCGCGCGGCTATTTCAACGTGAGAAAATTTTTCAGAATCGTCCGACCATTTTCTGTCAGGATGCTTTCAGGATGGAACTGCACGCCCCAGATCGGCAGCGTCTTGTGTTTCACGCCCATGATTTCGCCTTCGTCGGTCTCGGCGGTAATTTCTAGAACCTCCGGCATCGTGTCGCGCTTGATGACGAGCGAATGATAACGCGTCGCTGGAAACGGATTCGACATTCCGGCGAACAAATCTTTGCCGTTGTGTTTGATCGGCGAAGTTTTGCCGTGCATCATGCGGTAATTCACGACGACCTCCGCGCCGAACGTATGGCCGATGCACTGATGCCCAAGGCAAACGCCAAAAATCGGAATGCCTTCGTTTGCGAAAGTTTTAATGATTTCGTTGGACAAACCGGATTCACGCGGCGAACACGGACCCGGCGAAACTAAAATTCGTTCCGGCTTCAACGCGCGAATTTGCTCAATTGAAATTTCGTCGTTGCGCTTCACCTGCAAATCCGCGCCCAGCTCGCCGAGATATTGCACGAGGTTGTAGGTGAACGAATCGTAATTGTCCAAAACCAGGATCATCGCCTTTAAAATAGCACGGCGCGCGTAGTTTTGAAAATCAGAATCGCGCGATTCGATTTGACGACGATTGAATTGCCGTTGAATCTTTGGCGATGGACGAAAATGAATTTTCCCAGCGGCAATACGATCCGCACGGCCAGCCGATCCGGCCGACTTTCGGGCAAAAGATTAAAAAATTTCTCGGCCCGGTCGGCGTCGGCTTCGTCGTGGTCTTCAAATTTTTGGCGAAATTAAAATTTCTCCTACCCGTTCTCAAGACCGGCGGCTCAATGATTTTTATGATCTGGGTTTACGCCATGTTTTGGGGCGTGTGGTTTGCCGTCGGCTTCGTGCTGCTGATTTTTGTCCATGAATGCGGCCATTTGATCGCGGCCAAACGGATCGGCCTGAAAGTCGGCGCGCCGGTGTTCATTCCGTTCATGGGCGCGCTCATCGCGCTCAAGGAAGCGCCGCGCAACGCATGGATCGAAGCGCAAGTCGGCATCGGCGGGCCGATGTTGGGAACGGTCGGTGCGGCGGTTTGCGAACTGATTTATCTCGCGACCGGCTACTGGATGTTCCGCAGTCTCGCCTACACCGGATTTTTCCTGAACCTGTTCAATCTCGCGCCGGTTGGCCCTCTTGATGGCGGACGCATCGTCACCGCGCTTTCGCCGTGGTTATGGATGGTCGGCTTTGCCATCATGGTTTATCTGACCATAATGCACTTTAATTTCATCGTGCTGCTGATTTTAATTTTTTCCCTGCCTCGGCTCTTTTCCCTTTTCCGGAAAAAATCCGAGGTTGAACGCCGCTATTTTGAAGTCACGCCAGCGCAACGCTGGATAATGGCGTTGCTTTATTTCGGGCTGATCGCATTTCTGGCTGTCGGCATGGAAACGACCAAAATTCCCTACGCATTTTTCCAGAAGGAATAAAATCACGCTAAAATTTCTTCAATCAAAGCCAGCGGGATTTTTTGCGCGCAGACCACCGTGCCGATTTTTTTTGCGAGGACAAATTTAATTTCTCCGCCGCTGACTTTTTTGTCGAGCATCATCGCGGAAAAAAGTTTTTGGCGCTGCGCGGATTTCAGTTTGATTGCCGCCGGCAAACCGGTGCGTTGAAACAGATTTTCAATCCGCTCAACGTCACGTTCTGGCAAACCAAGAATTTTCTGCGACAATTTCGCCGCCGCGACCTGGCCGATTGAAATCGCCTCGCCGTGCAGAAATTTTCCGTAGCCAAAACTGTTTTCAATCGCATGGCCGATGGTATGGCCGAAATTCAGGATCGCGCGCAGACCGCTCTCCGTTTCATCTTGAGAAACAATTTCAGCTTTGATTTCACAGCAGCGCGCGACAACGGTGGCAAGTTTTTTTGGTTCGCGTCGCAATAGTTTCGACAGATCACGTTCGAGTTCCGCGAACAATTTTGCATCAAAAATGATTCCATATTTGATGACTTCGGCGAGACCTGAAATAAATTCGCGCTCCGGCAAAGTTTTCAGCGAATCAAGATCGCACAGCACCAGTCGCGGCTGATGAAATACGCCGACGAGATTTTTCCCGGCCTTCAGATTGACGCCCGTTTTTCCGCCGACGGAACTGTCCACTTGCGCGAGCAGCGTCGTCGGCACTTGCACGAAATCAATGCCGCGCAGATAAGTCGCGGCGACAAATCCCGCCAGATCGCCCACGACGCCGCCGCCGAGCGCGATGATGAAGGATTTTCGTTCCAGCCGATGAGCCGCAAGTTGGTCGTAACAATTTTCGACGACAGAAATGCGCTTGGATTTTTCACCGGCTGGCACGGTGATGAGAACAGGTTCAAACCCGGCTTTCACCAGTGATTCATAAACCGGCTTGGCGAATTTCTTACCGACGTTGGCGTCCGTGATGATGGCGCATCGCGTGCCAAGTTTCAGGCGCGAACACTCACCGCCGAGTTGTTTAAGCAATCCAGGCGCGATTTTGATCGTGTAACTGCGATTTCCAAGTTGGACGGAAACGGTGCGCATGGAACGAGAATAAGGATTGAAGCGACTTTGCGAAACAAAAAAGCCAGACCAACGGAAGTGAGCGGCGGAATTTCGTTAAGCGTCCCAGATTGGAAACATCGCGGCGGCTTGGCCAAACAATAAAGTGGGGTTATGCCGTTGACGGAAGTGGTTGGCAGGACCAAGCGCGCTGATCTGGCCGTCGCCGGGCGCAGAGTCAGGCGATGGAAAAAAGCGGGCCTTTTTGCCACGTTCGTTGCGTCCTGCCGGACGCTGCTTGTTCTTGGGAAAAATCTGGATTATGTCTTTGACAAACTAATGAGGCAAAGCTGGCAGGGCGGGCAGTTCACTGCCCGCCGAACGCGTGGGTTTGCAACCGACGGCGCGCACGGAGTGACGCGCCCCACCCGGCAAGTTTGTCAATGGCATAATCCCAGGAAAAATTGAGGGGTTTTCGATTTCATTTAAGTTTTGACGGCTTCTGCCGATATGGATGACGTAGCAAAGGCGTCCGGCGGCCGCAAACAGCCGGAAGGAAAAACGGGCGGACGCCTATTTAAGGTTCGCCATGCGCAGCATGGATGTTGCGTAAAATCAATGCCTCTTACGGGGCGACTCACGGAAAGAGTTAGTTATGGTAATAAACACAAACATATCAGCACAATCAACCGCAACATTGCTCGCCCAGTCGAGTTCCATGTTGAGCCAGTCACTCGCACGTTTGTCTTCCGGCTCGAAGATCACTTCTCCGGCGGATGACAGCGCGGGCCTGGCCGTCTCCATGAACTTGGTGGCACAGGAAGGCGAGAATACGGCGGCGTCAAACAACATTGCCGACGCGAACTCGTTCAATCAAACGCAAGACGGATACCTCTCGCAGGTGACCAGTGCGTTGGATCGTATGAGCGAACTGGCGGTTCAAGCCCAGGACGTGACAAAGTCAGACAGCGATCGCTCTCTTTATCAAAAAGAGTTCAGCACGCTGGCCAGTTATGTCAATAACGTGTCCACGAACGAGTTCAACGGCGTCAGCCTGTTTGCCGGCGGAAACTTGGCAGTGACGGTTGACAGCCAAGGAAATCACTTCACGATGACTGGCGTTGACCTCACCGGCACGACCTTCACGACCCTTAACAGCGACAGCGTTGGCACGATTGGAAATTCCAGCAGCGGCGCCGTTAAAGCGCTGACAGACGTTCAAGCAGCTATTTCTCAAATAGCAACGGATCGCGCCACGCTCGGTGCGAATGAAGAGACGCTGAACGATTACAGCGGCCAGTTGGCGACGCTCAACAACAACCTGTCCGCAGCCAACAGCGTGATCATGGATGTGGATGTGGCGCAGGAAAGCACCAACTTTGCCAAGGAAAACATCCTCGTGCAGACCGGCACGGCGATGTTGGCACAGGCAAATGCACTTCCTGGAATTGCGCTGAAACTCCTTCAATAAGGAGCGCAGTTAGATTCGTTGAATTGGTAACAATCCTCGGACGGCGCGCAGGCGCCGTCCGAGCTTTCGCCGTAAATGCGGGTGGTTGATTATGATGAAGTCCGTGAAAATTTTATTAAAAGAATAAATAGAACTTCGTAGAGAATTATATGTCAACCGCCAGCACTATCAGCTCAATACTCAACACCAGCCAGGTTCCCCAGATTGGCCTTACGAATAATAC
Source organism: Verrucomicrobiia bacterium (assembly GCA_036268155.1). Taxonomy (GTDB): domain Bacteria; phylum Verrucomicrobiota; class Verrucomicrobiia; order Limisphaerales; family UBA11358; genus UBA11358. Next base: position 9,956 of record DATAUQ010000156.1, read on the forward strand.
AAATACAAGTCTGGCATCCACTCTGGCCGTGTCCGGGTTGGCTTCAGGAATGGATTGGCAGAATATCGTATTGGAACTCGCACAAGCGGAACGCGCACCGGAAACACAATGGCAAAGCCAGCAAACCGCCCTCAATACCCAGAACTCCGCTTTCACCACAATAAAAGGTGATCTGACCACTTTGCAGGCGGATTTGCAGGGATTGCAAGACCCGACACTTTATCAAAGCACAGCGGCGCAGTCGTCTAATCCTTCGGTAGCGACAGCCGCAACCGGCACAAAAACTTCGACGGGAAATTTTACTTTCAATATTTCGCAACTAGCCACCGCCGCCCAAATCAATGGCGCAGGCCACATCAGCCAGATTCTCGCTCCGGGCGGCGATGTGAGCAGCGTGACCATCGGCACGGCGGGATTTACTGCGCCGGTGACGGCGGGCACGTTCACGGTGGACGGCGCGCAAGTCACCATCGCGGCCACGGATTCATTGCAGGATGTTTTTGACAAAATCGCTTCGGCGACGAGCAACAAAGTCACCGCCAACTACAATTCCACCACGGACGAAATCAATTTGGCCAGCAGCGATAGCAGTGAAATTGTTCTCGGCAGCGCGGCGGATACGAGTAATTTTTTGCAAGTCGCGCAGTTATATAACAATGGCACAGATTCCGTGACCAGTGCCTCGGCGCTTGGCCGAGTCAACACGACCGTGTCGTTGTCAGGCTCGGATTTGGCGACCGCTGTCACGGATGGCGGCAGCGGCAATGGCGAATTCACCATCAACGGCGTCGCCATCAGCTACGACGCGAGCAGCGACAGCATCCAAAATGTGCTGGATCGCATCAACAGTTCCACCGCCGGTGTCACGGCCACTTATGACACTTTGAACAATCGTTTCACACTGACGAACAATTCGACGGGCGACGTGGGCATTTCAATGCAGGACGTGACGGGAAATTTTCTCGTCGCCACCGGACTTTCCAGCGGCGCATTGACTCATGGTCAGAATCTTCTCTACACGCTCAATGGCGGATCGCAACAACTGGTCAGCCAGTCGAACAAGATCACTCAATCCAGTTCCGGCATCACCGGACTTTCCGTCATTGCTTCTGGCACGGGCATAACGACGGTGACAACGAGCAGTGACACCAGCAAAATCAGTTCGGCCATCCAGCAATTCATCACCGATTACAATAACGTGCAGACGGCGATCAGCAGCCAGCAGATTGTAAGCACGGCTTCCGATGGCACGGGGACACCCGGACCATTGACGGGCGACCAGACCGCCAACAACCTCGCCAACAATTTGCGATCCTTAAGTTTTTTTTCCGGATCGGGATTATCCAATTCGATCACGTCGCTGGCTGATTTAGGCATTCAGAGCAATGGTCAGGACAACACGCTCGCCTTGAGTGATTCCGACACGTTGAATAATGCCCTGACCAACAATCTCAACGCCGTGCAGTCGTTTTTTTCCGACGCCACCAGCGGCATGGCGACGCAATTGAATAATTACATCACCAACGTCACCGGCGACGATGGCGAGCTGACGAATCATCAAGCCAGCCTGACACAACAGAACAACAACCTGGGCACCCAAATCTCGAATCTGGAAACCAAAATCGCCTCGGACTCGGCCTTTTGGACCAGCGAATTTCAAGCCATGGAGCAGGCGGAAGAACAAGCCAACCAAGAACTCACCTATTTATCGGAGCAAGTCACCAACGGAAGCCTCTGATCATTCATGAAAAAAAAATGCACCAGCCACTTGATCGTAGCGTGTTTTGTTCTGTCCGTTTGTGTGGCGCTGACGCACGGCACAACTGTGTTCGGGCAAGATTTGAAATCGCAAAACGTATTTACTTCTTCGCCAATTTTACCGAAGGATTTGAAACGCGTGGTGATCTTGCCGCTGGCTTTCGAGCAGCCGCGCGTTGCCTTGGGCAGCGGCTGTGAAATGCTCGATCCGGTTTTGCAGACCGAACTGATCAAAACCAAAAAGTTCGAGGTGGTTGCCGCCAGCCCTGAAACACTGCGCAGCCTCACGGGACGATTGAGCTGGACGGGCGCGGAAATTTTGCCGACGGATTTTTTTGATTCGTTGCAGCGGGTTTATGGTTGCGACGCCGTTTTGTTTTGTCAGTTGACGACATTTCACGCCTACGCGCCGCTGGCGGTCGGGTGGCGGATGAAGCTGGTGGACGCGCATACGCAAAAAATCATCTGGGCCGCAGACGAAGTTTTTGACGCCAATGAGCCGGCTGTGGCGAAAGGCGCGGAACAATTCCAAAAACAACAGCAGAACGTCCACGGCGAAACCAAGTCGTTTTTGAAAACTTTATTGAGATACGCCGACCGCGAACCGCCGTCAGCGTTGGACGATCAATGGGCCATATTGAATTCGCCGCGCTATTTTGGCCAGTTTTCGGCGGCAAAACTGTTGCAAACATTGCCCGAAAGGTGAAGTTGCGGCTAAAGTTATTCCGTATGCCGCCGATAAACACATTGCAAGCGCGGACGCAGTAAAAATTGTTACCAATAAAATATGGAAATTGAGTTCAATCCCGGATTGAAGGCGAACGCCGGCATCAGCCAGCCGGTTGCCCGCCGGGAAAACACGCAGCCGACGGAGAATACCATGCCTTTCGAGCGCACACAGGCTCTGGAAAAAACCTTGAAGGAAAATTCCATTCGTCCCGAAATGGTGGCGCGGGCGGGCACCTTGGTTGCGGATGAAAATTATCCTTCGGACGAATTGCTGGACAAAGTAGCGGGGGTTTTGGCCGGACACATCAACAATCCGCAATCTTAAAAAGATTTTCCACACGGCTATGAACGCTGCCAATTCCTGGAAATCCTATCGGCAAATCGCCACACAAACCGCGCCGCCCGGACAACTTGTCCTGATGCTTTTCGACGGCGCGTTGCATTCCCTCGAACGCGCCTTGACGGGTTTTGACTATAACGATCCGTGCGAAAAAAATCAGACCATCCACAACAATTTACAACGCGCGGTGGACATCATCCGTCAGTTGAACAATTCCTTAAATCTCGAAGCCGGCGGCAAACTCGCGGAAACACTGCGCAATCTTTATCACTACTTCGACCGGCGGATCGTGGAGAGTAATTTCAAAAAACAGCGCGATGGCTTGGACGAAGTGATTGCCCATCTGAAAGAATTGCGCGACGCGTGGGCGACGATGCTCGCCAGCCAAGGGCAAGTGTCGTCCTTGCAAACCGAACCAGATGACTCGCTCCTTTCTGATGCGAGGGCGGCATGAGTGCGGAACAAGCGCTGCTCAACGCCTATTCGGAATGGCATCGCCTGGCCGAGGCCGAGGGCAGCGCCATTCGGATGCGCAATTGGAATTTTTTATTGGAATGCCAGCGGACACTCAAAAAATTTCAGCCGCTCATCACGCAATTGACCTTCGCCGCGCGCAACGAGTGGAAAAATTCGGGCGCAGATTATTTCGAAAAAGAAAAAGCCGTTCACACCGTCGTTTCAGAATTGATTGAACTCGGGCAACGCAATCAAACGCTTCTTAAAGCCGCGCGTGAAGCGGCGCAGGCGAAACGCGAACATCTCGCCGCCGCCGTCCGCAATTTGAAACGCCTGCAACTCTCCTACGTTTCCGCGCGCACGTCCGCGTGGACTTCATTTTCCTGATTCCGCCCGGCATGAACGACACGGAAATCATCCACAAACCGCAGAATCCCATTCTCGTGGTGGACGATGAACCGGAAGTGCTTTCCGTCCTGCGGGAAACTTTGGAGCGCGCCGGTTACGAAGCCGCCGGCTTTGTTGATTCAGCATTGGCGCTGGAGGAAATCAAGAAACGAAAATTTTCCGTCATCATTTCCGATCAGCGGATGCCAAAGCTGTCGGGGCTTGAACTTCTGGAGCGCGCGCGGCAGATTCAGCCCAACGCGACGCGCATTCTCATCACCGCCGTGCTGCATCTGGACACGGTCATCGAAGCGATCAACAAGGGCGAAATTTTCCGGTTCATCGTCAAGCCGTGGCTGCGCGAGGAATTTCTGGCGACCGTAAAAAATGGAATTCAACGCTATGAATTGATCTGCCAAAACGAGCATCTTCAGGAGGCGACTCAATCCATGAACGAGCAACTGGTTGATTTGAACCGTTCGCTCGAACAGCAGGCAAAACTCGTCGCCCAAAAAAACCAGCAGCTCGGCGAATTAAATACGGCGCTCGAACGCAATCTCGTTCAATCCATGGAATTGTGCGTCCACACGATGCAAACATTCTACCCCACGCTCGGCAATCAGGCGCGGCGCGTGTTCCAGCTTTGCAAGGCCATTTCGCAAGTGCTCCAGTTGAGTCCCGAAGACTCGCGCGCGCTCGAAGGCAGCGCGTTGTTGTATGACATCGGCTTGGTCGGCGTGCCGCGCCAGATCATCAAGCACTGGCAGGAAGAACCTGATTCATTGAGCGCGGCGGAAAAGGCGGTGATTGAGCAGCATCCGATTCTCGGCCAGGAACTCGCCGCGTTCGGCAACAAACTGGACCAGGTCGGCGAAATCATCCGCGCGCACCACGAATGCTTCGACGGCAGCGGTTATCCAAACCAGCTTTTCGCCGAGAACATTCCGTGGCTGGCGCGGCTTCTGGCAGTGGCAGTTGCTTACGCTTCCTACCGGCTGACGGATGCCGATGCGATTGAAAAAATCAGAGGCGGTTCCGGTTCGACTTTCGATCCCGAAGCCGTTCGGATTTTTTTGCGTGCGCACACCGTGGCCGTGATTCCGCGCAGAGAACGGCAAATAGGCTTGGGAGATTTGCGTCCCGGAATGGTTCTCGCCAAGGGAATCCACACTTACAACGGCCTGCTGCTCGTGTCCGAAGGCCAGCAATTGAACGCCACGTTCATCGAAAAAGTTTTGAATCACAACCGGATCAAGCCGATCACTGAAGCATTGGTAGTTTATTGCTGATCCGTTCAATTTACGAAATGAACGATCTGCCTGTTGAAAAAAATTTGACGCCGGGGCGGGAATCAACTTCCCGCTGGTGGTGGACGCTTTTCAATGCGTCCGAAGATGCGCAAATCGTCTGCCGCGCGGACGGAATCGCTCAACACCTCAATCCAAAAGCCGTCCGGCTGTTCAAGCTCAAGAGCGATCCGGACGAAAATGAATTTTCCATTTTCGAAATCCTTCCACTGCCCGCAAATCAAAAATTAGAGCGGATTCTGAAAAGCCGCGCGCCGCGCGTTGAAACAATTTCCTCGGTGATCGTCGTTCAGGAAGACGCGCCGAGTTCGCTGATGGATTTGGAAATCGTCCCGCTCGAGGATGGTTTCACGCTGGTGACTTTCAAGGACGCCACGCGTCGGTTGCGTCTCGAATCACATGTCCAGCGGCTCATCACCGCGATTGACGCCACGCCGGATGTTTTTTTGGTCACGGACGCTGATTTGCGGATCACTTATGTGAACCCTGCTTTTCAATCCGCCACTGGCTACGGCATCGAGGAAGTGCTGGGCCGTTCCGATGAATTTTTGCGCGCGCCCTCCGAGCAGGAAAAAGTGCGCACTTATCTCGATCACGTCAGCCAGGGCCGAGAATGGATCGGCGAATTCATCAACGTGCGCCGCAGCGGGGAAACTTATCAGGTCGAATCCACCGTCTCGCCCATCTCCGACATCGCCGGGCGTTTCATGGGCTATGTCATTTGCGAACGCGACATCACCATGCGCCGGCAATTGCAGGACGCGCTGCGCATCGAACGTGACTTCGTCCAGAGCATTTTGCAATCGCTCGAAGGCGCGATTTACAGTCTCGATTGCGAATTTCGCCTGACGCACGCCAACGACGGCTGGCGGCACCTGCCCGCTGAACACGGTGGCATTCAATTGAACGGCGTGCCGGAAATCGGTCGCGCGCTGCTCGATTACGTTCCCGATTCCGCGCGTCGAGCAGAACTTTTTTCCGCATTTCAAGAAGTCATTCATTCCGGCAAGGCACAGTCCAATTTCTTTCACGCCGCCGACGGGCATTATTGGGTGACAAAAATTTCGCCGTGGCTGGCTGGCACGCAAGTGCGCGGTTTGATTTGCAGTGTCGAGGATCAAACGCACAATCACGAACTGCAAAACCAGCTTTTCCAGTCGCAGAAAATGGAGATCATCGGCACGCTCGCCGCCGGCGTCGCGCATGATTTTAACAACTTGCTCCAAGTGATCATCGGCCACACATCGCTCATTTTGAATGACGCCGAAGCCGGATCGTCATTGCGACTCGGGCTTGAGAAAATCAACATGGCCGCCGTCCGCGCCACGGAGATCACGCAGCAATTGCTTTCATTCAGCCGCGCCACCGATGACAAATTGGTCGTGCTGGACTTGAACAAAATCATCAAGGAATCCGGACAGCTTGCCCGTTGCACTTTACGCCGCAATGTGATCATCGAGATTCAACCTGCGCCCGAACCGTTACCCGTGAAAATGGATTCTACGCGAGCGAGTCAGGCGTTGCTGAATCTTTGCGTGAATTCCCAGGACGCCATGCCCGACGGCGGACGGTTGTCGCTGACGAATACGGTTGTGAAACTCCCCTCCGGCTTGGCTTCAAAATATCATCTTGCACCCGGCGAACTTTACGCCCGCTGTAGCGTCGCTGACACCGGCTGCGGCATCTCGCCGAATCTGTTGCCGCGAATCTTTCAGCCATTTTTCACCACGAAGGACGTCGGCAAGGGCACGGGCCTCGGTCTGCCGATCGTGCAACGCGTCGCACAGGAAGCCGGCGGTTTCATCGAGATCGAAAGTGTTTTGGGCAAGGGCACGACGTTTCATCTTTACCTGCCGCTAGCGCGCGAAAAGATCACGCCCGTGGCCGCGCCGCGTCAAACGCCGCTCGCGCAAAGCAAGGGACGCGTGCTTGTGGTGGACGACGTGGATCTGGTGCGCGACTTCGCGCAGAAATTTTTGGAAATGGCCGGCCTGACCGTTCTCGTCGCCGGGAGCGGACAGGAAGCGTTGCAAATTTTGGAAAACACCGCCGAACCCGTGGATATCATGTTCACCGATTACAATATGCCCGGCATGAACGGCATCGAATTGATGGAACAGGTCGGCGTGCGCTGGCCGAAAATAAAATTCATCCTTGCGTCCGGCTACCTTGATGAAACGACTCAATCTTGCATCGAACGTTGCCACGCTAGCCTAATCTCAAAACCCTACATCATCCACGACGCGATGAAAATCATCCTGCAAAAGCTTGCGGAGAAGTAAGCGGCTTCACCTTGCTCGCATCGTTCGATTCACACCTTGACGACGTTTCCGCGATCAACTTCTGCCATTGTTGCTTCCAGAATTTTTGCAGCGCCAGGCAAAGCGCGTGACAACTTATCGGTCTGTTCATTTAACCGGACAATCGTTTGCTGCGCCTTTGCCGTCAGCAATTTTCGATACCACCCGATGAACGCGCGGCTGGCTGCGGCCTCTTCCTGCTCATCTTGCGGCGCGTGCGTGGTCGGCGATTCAACCGATTCGCATAAAATCAATGCCGCCAGAATCCGTGGTTCGCGCTCGCTGTTCCAACTCTGTTCCCACAATTCCATCGCCGCCGCAGTGTCGCCGCTCAACATCAACGCCTCCGCGCGCTGCGCGGTGACAACAGAATCTTCCGCCGCGTAACGCATCGCTTCACCCGTCCAGTCGCGCGCGAACTCCAGAAATTCCGGGTGGCTCAACGCGATCTCTCCGCCCATCCGCCACGCGACGATATTGCGCGCATTGGCTGCGACCATTTCATGCAACTTCTGCAACGCCTCGACCGCCCGATTTTGCCCCGCCAGAAATTTTATGTAATCCAATTTGATGTTTTCAGAATTTTTTTGCTCCGCTTCGCCCAGGATTTTTTGAAATGTCTTTTCCGCGCCCGCCGCATCTCCAAGTTTTGCAAGGTTCAATGCGAGGCAATGCTCCGGCGCAATTGTCAGAACATCCGTGTTGATCGGCGAAAGCGTGGGTTTCTTGCGTTTGGCCAGACATTGCTGCATCTGCTTCGCGGCTTCGTCGTAATTTTTTAATTCAAACTGCGACAGGCCGAGCGCGAAATGCAGCGACGCCGTCAGGCCGGAATTTTTCGCCAGCGGCGAATTCAGCACGCGCACGACTTCCTCATGCGCGCAAATTTTGTAAAGCTGGCAGGTGAACTGCGTCAGCAACACCTCGCGCAGTTCCGGCGCGATTTCATCCTTCGTCTGCGCGGACATGAGTTCAAACGCCTCTCGATATTTCGCAACGCCTCCAGACAGATCATCCGAGCGGACAAGTTCAAGGCCGAAGTTCATCATCAGGTTCGTGTCCGCCGGATTTTCCGCGATGGCCTGACGAAGCAATTTCAAATTGCGTTCAATTTTGTTCCGGTCGCGCACCATCTCCTTGGTGTAGCCGTGATGCAACAATTGCGCCGTGCCGAAAGCCGTTTTCAAACCCCAGGATTTTCCAAGTGCCAACAGGCTTGGAAAAACCTGCTCGTGGATGCGGCCGGAATAATAAACGCCCGGCGCGTTGCGGAAAAATCGAGGCACAAAACTCTGTCCCTCGGTTTCCTTTTCACGATTCACCAGCGGCAGGCGGCAGGCAATCACATCGGATTTTTTCATATCCGCGCGCAATTTTTCATGTTCCGCTTCGGGCAATTCCTCATCCGCATCCAGCATTAAAACCCAATCGCCGGTTGCGTGTTCGAGCGCGGCGTTGCGCGCGGCGGAAAAATCGTCATTCCATGCGTGCGAATAAATTTCCGCGCCAAATTCTTTCGCGATCTCAATCGTGCGATCCGTCGAGCCGGTGTCCACGACAATGATTTGTTGGGCAAAATTACGAATGGAATCCAAACATTGAGCGAGAAATTTTTCCTCGTTTTTTACAATCAAACAAACTGACAAGCTGGAGTTGAGAGTTGAGAGTTGAGAGTTGAGAGTTGGCGGCAAATTCAACCATTCCAGCTTCGCATTTCCGCGAAGCGATTTTTTCAAAAATTGCTTTGGCGTGTTCCATCCCGGCGCGATTTCTCCGGCGTGCTGCGCGCAAATACGAGCGCTGTTGGCGTCGCCAGCGGCCAACGCGATTTCAGCCAGCAATAAAAATGCTTCGGGATGAAATGGACGTTTAACAATCGTCATGCCTGCAGTTTCCCAAGCGGCTTGAAATTTTTTGTGATGAAACAACTTGCGCGCTTCATACAGTTGACCAACCCGCGCAATCGGCGGCATTGAAATAGTTTTCACGGATTTTGCCGGTGCCTGGGCAAGTTCACGGATGCGCTGTGCGACAATCGCGGCGGAATTTTTCCAGGAATAAAATTGATGGGCGTGACGGCTGGAGAGTTTCCCACGCGCGCGTGTTTCGCCTGGATTTTCAAAAGCCCGGCGCATTGTTTCGCCGAGCGCGCCGAGATCGGGTTCAAGCAACCAGCCATCACCGGCGAGCTTCATGCCGCTGACTTCATTTCCAAAAAAATTTCGTTCGGCGGGAATACGCCACGCAAATTCGTCGCGGACAAAGTCGTCGGTCGCGCCGCCGGCGGTGACGATGACCGGCAGGCCGCACGCCATCGCTTCAAGCACGGGCAGGCCAAATCCTTCACCACGATACGGCAGCGCAAGGCAGTCGCACGCGATGTAAAGTCCGGGCAGCACGTCCGGCGGGAATTCTTCGTTGAGATATAAAATCTCCGGCGCATCCGGCAGCGATTGCGCGGCGCGGATTTGCGGTTCAAATGTTTGTCCGGCATAAACGCTTTTGCCGCCGAAATCCTTTATGACGAGGCAGACATCGTCCGCCGCCGTGAAATTTATCAGGAATGCTTGGAGCAACAAATCCGGCCCTTTGCGGCCAATCGTGCCGCCGACGAAAAGAAATTTGAATTTCTTTTGCGTGGCCAGTTTCATCGGCGCGGTTTGCGGGTGAAATTTTTCCGCGTCAATTCCGTTTGGCACGACAAAAACTTTTTTGGAAGCCACGCCCGATTCAATGTAACAGTTGCGGACGAAATGGGACGGAACCCAGAATTCATCCACGTCGTGCGACTGGCGCACCCACTCTTCCGGCAGCGCGCCGAATTCCCACGGCTGGATGACCGCGAGCTTGCCGTGATGCGGACGTTTCCAGTCCGGCGGCCAGGCATGGCGCACGGTCACGGCGGCATCGGGTGAAATAGTTGCGGAAATTTCAGTCGCCAGAGTTTCAAAACCCGGCGATGATGGCGCGCCGTTGACAACCCGCTTGAGTTGAAAATCTGAAAATGTCTGCAGCGCGGCGGTGAGTTCGCGGTTGACGTGCGAAAGGCTGCCGTGATCGAGAAAAGAACCTTCCCATGAAACCACGGGCTTGGTTGATTGTTTCATCATCGGCGGAGATTTTTTTGCAATGCTGGCGAATGCGCTGCAACATTGTTCAAAATTTTTTACGACGGTAATCGCATCCCACGGATCAACGAACACGAAATCCGAGGCGTCTATTCTGGCAATCCAGTCCGCGCCTTTGAGCGGCTCAAAGACAAGCGTGGGAATGCCGGCCAGCGCGGAAAAAGTTTTTGCCCACGAATCCGCCGCGATCAACGCGGCGCTGTTGGCGATGTGCGCCATTTGTTCGCGGAAGGAATAACTTCGACGATCTTCGCAGCCTTCGATGGCGGGATAAAATTTATTTTCGTCAGGCGTGCCGATGATGACGGGCGTAAAACCGCTTTCTCGAATGAAGCGGAGCAATTGCGGCCAGATTGCCGGATCAATGATGTTGCGTTTGGAGCCGAGCATTCCCTGAAGACTGCCCTTGGGCGCGAGCGTGATCTGCTTTGGCTGTTGATTGGTTCGGAAGCATTTGGTCCATTCCGGTCGCCGCGATACGCCATATTGTTTGAAGATGTTCAGTTTGGCATTCCATTCTTTGAAATAATCCACTTCCGGTGTGACGCCCATGCCTTTGCAATTCGGGATGTGCCGCATCAGCATTCGAATCAGGATGTGAATTTGCCTGCTCTCGTTTTTTGGCAAAAACCATACGCGCTTGAGTGATGGAAAAGCTTCAAAAAAACTGCGAGCGGCAGGAATGGAATTGGGAAAGCTGACGATTTGTGCGTCGGGATTTTTATCGAGAAATGTGGCCAGCAATAAAAGCGCGTCCCCAGCTCCGCCAAAATGAAGATAGAATGGTCCGATTTCTCCAAGCAAATTGGCGAGCGATTTGGCGGTGGCGGCCAGTGATTCGGTGGATGGCTTGGAATCCGGCGAGACGGCCAGCACGTCATCACTGAAATAATAAAATCCGTCTCTGTATTCCCAGGCGCCGGGCCGCAATTCTTCAGGAACCTGCATTTCGTCTGTTTTCATGGCGGCTCTGTAGAATGTCAAAATTATTGGGCTTGGATGATTTAGGCTTTCTATTTATAGGCAGCTACAGTTGCTCTGACATCGTTCAAGTTG
>DATAUQ010000157.1:0-1635 GCA_036268155.1 Verrucomicrobiia bacterium
ATTCCATGATTTCGCTCGTGACGCGAACAGCATAAGGATAATCCTTCGGCAACATCGGCTCAATTGAGCGTTCAGCCAAAGCGCCGTGACCAATTTCGCGGCGACCGGGACCGGAAATCCTGCCGGTTTCGCCAACGGAGAAATTCGGGAAGTTATAATGCAAAATGAATTTCTTTTCCGTTTCGCCACCGGTGTAAGAATCAAATTCCTGTGCGTCTTCGCCCGTGCCGAGCGTCGCGAGCGTGACGGCTTGCGTTTCGCCGCGTGAGAAAATCGCCGAGCCATGGGCGCGCGGGAGAATTCCCACTTCGCTTGAAATCGGACGAACCACGTCAAACGCGCGACCGTCCAAACGCTTGCCGCTTTCCAAAATTAATTTGCGAACGGCTTCTTTTTGGATGTAATAAAAGGCGTCTTTGACGACGAACTCGGTGACGCGTTCCGCGCCGAATTTTTCGACGAGCTTCGTGCCGACTTCGTCCTGAATTGCTTTGACTGCGGTTTCACGCGCGAGTTTGCCCGGCGTCAGCAACGCGGGAACAAACCGGTCGCCGGCGAGAGATTTCGCTTCCTTTAAAATTTCGTCAGGAACGACGTTGAGCGTGATTTCGCGTTTCTTTTTTCCACCTTTAGCCACGAGTTCTTTTTGCGCGGCGATGAGCGGTTGAATCGCTTCCTGCGCAAATTTCAGCGCGGCGTTGAAATCGGCTTCAGTGATTTCTTCCGCGGCGCCTTCATACATCACGATGTCGTTTTGATTTCCGACATAAACTAAATCCAAATCACTTTCCTTCATTTCTTCATGCGTCGGATTGGCGATGAATTTTCCAGCCACGCGACCAATGCGCGCCGCGCCGAGCGGTCCAGCCCACGGAATATCGCTAACCATCAATGCCGCACTCGCGCCGATGATGCTCAAAATGTCTGGATCATTTTCACCATCCGCGCTCAACACGACGGTCTGAACCTGAACTTCGTTATACCAGCCTTTCGGAAACAGCGGACGAATCGGACGGTCGGTAAGACGGCAGGTGAGAATTTCCTTTTCCGTCGGACGACCTTCGCGTTTGAAGTAACCGCCCGGAAATTTTCCGGCAGCAGCGGCCTTTTCGCGATAATCCACGGTCAGCGGAAAGAAATCTTGGCCGGGTTTGGCTTTCGTCGCGGCGACGGCGGCGACGAGAATAATCGTTTCGCCGAGTTGAACGGTAACAGCACCGTCGGCTTGTTTGGCGAGTTTTCCTGTTTCAATAATGATCTGCTTGTCACCCAATTGGGCGGTTATTTTTTCTGGCATAATGTTCTGCCCGCACCGCCCGAGGAACTTCAGTGAACCCCGAAAAAAATTCGGGACTAATTGAAATCACCCGGCGGCGACGGAATTTATTTCGCGAATTGTTTTTGAGAATCGAGCCGTTCGCGTTTCCGGCCCAAACCTTGAAGCGAGCGCAGTGTTAAAAATCAAAAACCGCGACCGCTAAATTTTAGTGGCGCAGTTTCAATTTTTTCGTAACCGCTTGATAACGTCCCAAATCAATGTTCTGCAAATATTCGAGCAGGCGACGGCGCTGGCTGACCATCATCAGCAACCCGCGACGCGAGCTGTGATCTTTTTTATTCGTCTGCAAATGCTCG
>DATAUQ010000158.1:0-3132 GCA_036268155.1 Verrucomicrobiia bacterium
GCGATTTCGATGACGTTCGTGCCGGTGACATTTTTCGTGTCAGGAAGATTTTTTCCATCGAGCAAACGGACGAACGGCTCGTTGCCATAAAACTTTTTGTAGCAGGCGGAAATTTTTTCTTCGGTCAATTTTCCCGACGGCTCAAGATAAAGCGTCGTCAAAATGCCGCGATTTACCGGAATCAAATGCGGCGTGAACTGGATTGTGACTTGCGTTTTCGCCGCGAACGAAAGTTGTTCTTCGATCTCGGACAAATGCCGGTGCTTTGGCACGCCGTAAGGTCGCATACTTTCATTGCACTCGCAGAACAAATAATCGGTTTCAGCTTTCCGTCCCGCGCCGCTGACACCGCTCAACGAATCGGCGATGATGCCGGTCGGTTTAATCAAACCAGATTTCAGCAACGGAATTAACGGCAGCAGAATGCTCGTCGGGTAACAGCCGGGCGACGCGATGAGCAAAGATTTTTTGATTTGCTCCCGATAAATTTCCGGCAGGCCATAGACGGATTTTTTCAGCAAGTCCGGCGCGGGATGATCGTGCGCGTAAAATTCCTTGTAAATCGCCGCGCTCTTGAGCCGGAAATCCGCGCTCAAATCAATCACGACACAGCCCGCGTCCAACAATGGCACGGCGTATTTAGCGGCGACGCCATGCGGCAACGCGAGAAAAACCACGTCGGCTTGCTTGGACAAAACTTCCACGTTCGGGTCAACGAAGCGCAGCGTCTTGGATTTCGGATGACTGGCGAATTTCGGAAAAACCTGCGCCAGCGTTTGCCCGGCATTTTGGCGCGAGGTGACGGCGACCAGTTCCGCGTGCGGATGGTTCAAGAGCAATTGCACCAAGACTTCGCCGGAATAACCGGATGCACCAACGATTGCGACTTTTCTCGTTTTCATAATTTTACCTACAAAATTGAACAACAAAGGAACAAAGAAACAAAGTTTTTCCGGTCTTCGTTGCTTTGTTTCTTTGTTGTTTCAGCCAACAAAAAACCCCGCCGGATTGAACCAGCGGGGTTTGAAAATTTCCGAAACGATCAACGTTTCGAGAACTGGAAGCGCTTGCGCGCACCCGGCTGGCCGTATTTTTTGCGTTCGCGCATGCGCGGATCGCGCGTGAGCAATCCTTCCGCCTTCAGCGGCGGACGCAGCGCGGCGTCAAATTTAATCAACGCGCGGGAAATGCCATGACGAACGGCGTCGGCCTGGCCGTTCGGTCCGCCGCCCGCGACGTTCACTCGCACGTCAAACTTTTCCAGCGAACCGGCGACCGTCAACGGCTGGATGATGACGGCTCGCAGGGTTTCAAGCGGAAAATAATTTTCAAAGGTCCGGCGGTTGACGGTGATCTTGCCGCTGCCGGTCGCAAGACGGACGCGCGCGACGGCGGTTTTGCGACGGCCGGTGCCGAGAAATTCGTTGGTGGTTTTTGTGGCCATAGAAAATTAAATCAAACGAAATTATTTAGCGACCGCGAGCGTCGCGGGCATCTGCGCGGCGTGATCATGTTTCGGACCCTTGAACACTTTCAACTTGGTGAGCAGCACCGCTCCGAGCCGGTTCTTCGGAATCATGCCTTTGACGGCGTGAGTGATCAAGAATTCAGGCTGCTTGGCGCGGACTTGCGCGACGGTGGCGTATTTCTCGCCGCCTTTCCAGCCGGAATAACTCATGAATGCCTTGTCCGTTTCCTTCTTGCCGGTCAGCTTGACTTTTTCCGCGTTGATGACAACCACGAAGTCGCCAGCGTCGAGATGCGGCGTGTAAACGGGCTTGTTCTTGCCGCGTAAAATATCCGAGACCTGCACGGCCAGACGGCCGAGAATGGCGCCATCGGCATCAATGACGTGCCATTTGCGCTGGTCCAAATTCACTTTAGGTAAATGCGTTTTCATTTCAAAACCCAACAAAGGGACGCGGAATTTATCAGATGCGCGCGCCAAGTCAACAAGCCATTTTTTAATTCCACGGACGCACCCGGAGCATTGTCTTGACTCCATTTACGGCAACTTAAAAACTGCCGCATGAATTTATTTCAGCGCAAAAGCGTCGCCAGCCTGCAAACCGAAGCCGCCAAAGATCAAAGCCTTAAACGCGCGCTCGGCCCGATCAATCTCACGTCGCTCGGCATCGGCGGAATCATCGGCGCGGGAATTTTTGTGCTGACCGGCCACGCGGCGGCGCAATACGCCGGGCCGGCGATTGTCCTGTCGTTCATCCTCTCGGGAATCGCCTGCGCGTTTGCCGGACTTTGTTACGCGGAATTTGCCTCGATGATTCCGGTTTCCGGCTCCGCATATACATACGGTTACGCGACGCTCGGCGAATTGATCGCGTGGATCATCGGCTGGGATTTGATCCTCGAATATCTTTTTGCCGCCGGAACCGTCGCCGTCGGCTGGGGCGGTTATGTCGTTTCGTTCCTGAAAGATTTTGGCATCACGATTCCTGTCGCGTTCACGTCCGCGCCTTACAACCATGTCACGCCGCCCGATGCGCAATGGTGGAACCTCTGGCAACTCTTTGTCAAAGGCTGGGTCAGCACCGGTGCCGTGCTGAATGTTCCGGCAATGGTCATCGTCGGCATCATCACAATTCTCCTCGTCATCGGAATTAAAGAATCCGCAAATTTCAACAACCTCATCGTCGCGTTAAAACTCGCGGTGATTCTGACTTTCATCGGCGTCGGCGTCGCTTACATCAACAAAAACAACTGGCATCCGTTCGTGCCGGCAATTGATGCGATGGGAAATTTCGGCTGGCACGGCGTGTTGCGCGCGGCGGGCGTGATTTTTTTCGCCTACATCGGATTTGACGCCGTTTCCACCGCCGCGCAGGAATCCAAAAATCCGCAGCGTAATTTGCCCATCGGCCTGCTCGCGTCGCTGGCGATCTGCACCATTCTTTACATAGCCGTGTCGCTCGTGCTGACCGGCGTCGTCAATTACACGCAGCTCAACGTGCCCGCGCCCATCGCCGTCGCCGTCAATTCGCTCGGACCGAAACTCGCGTGGCTCACGTTCTTCATAAAAATTGGCGCGATCGCCGGACTGTCGTCCGTCATCCTCGTGATGATGCTCGCGCAGGCGCGGATTTTTTACACGATGTCCAAGGACGGATTGCTGCC
>DATAUQ010000159.1:0-5798 GCA_036268155.1 Verrucomicrobiia bacterium
TTCCACCGCGCTCGCCCAACCTTGACTGCGGGCGGTGCGTCCAGAGGGCGGAGCGGCAAACGCCACCCGCAAGGTCGAAATTATCAGCCAACAAAAACTTCAATGACATACATTCAGCAGTTTGAGGCGGAGCTAACCCAAAAGCTCGACAACGGCACGGAGAACACGGCGGAAATCGTTCGCTGGGTTTCCGAGAAAGTGCTTGAGAGCTACCGCAACGGCATAACGGCGGGCAAAAAAGGCACGCAGGTTATCCGCAAGGGGCAAAGCCGCCGCCGTTTCCCGCAGCAGGCTCAATAGTCGAGAGCTGACATTATCAGTTAATGAAAAAATTAAATGCGATACATCAAAAACATCATGGACTTGCGCGAAGCACTCGCCAACGGACATTGTGAGTTCAAAATACATCTGTGCGGCGGCTATGTGTATTCTAATAAACACATCATTCCTTGCCTCGATGGACGCTTTGGAATCGTCGATTATTTTGACCACAGCACCCAATGGTTTACAGCGAGGCAATTGCAATTGCACTGCGACATCGGCAAAGCGATGAGGCAAAACGCATTTACCACGGAATGACAAAGCGTCCCCAAGCTCGCTCGTCGAGAGCTTGGATTATCAGCCAACAATTAACGCAATGAAAACCAGTGAACCAGTGGAAAACGAACCTGCAAAGACGGCAGCGGAGAAATCCGACCCCGTAGAAAATCCGTCGAAGACCACAAACGACGATGTAGACGACACGGAGAGCGAATTTGCGCCGTGGGACGAATAAATTAGCGTCCGAATCGGAAAAGCCCCGCCGAGCGCGGGGCTTTTTTGTTTCCATGCGCGGAGGGACGGCGAGGTGGCTGCCCCGACCCCAACCCCCTGCCGGACTCCTCCCCCAGGGGGCGGGTTGCAATTGCATCACTTCAAATTCAGGGATAGCTGCTCTCTTAACCTGCCAGAATTGGCAAGTTTGCCCACCTATTGATTTTTTCCGGCGGAAGATAGGATTCGATTCGGATGCGGTTCAACTTCGCGAGCCGCACCAGTTCTACACAAACAAATAACCACAGGAGTATTACTATGCCCAAATCAAAGTTCGTTGACTTCAAGGCCGTCAAAGCGGCCATAACCATGGAGCAGGTTCTTGAACACTACGGCCTCTTGGACAAGTTCAAGCGGGGCGCAGACAGTTTGAGCGGCGCGTGTCCGATCCACAAAGGCAGCAACCCGACGCAGTTCCGTGTCAGCATCAGCAAAAACATCTGGAATTGTTTCAGCGAGTGCAAACACGGCGGCAACACCCTCGACTTCATCGCACGGATGGACGACGTGAGCATCCATGCGGCGGCGTTGAAAGCCATCGAATGGTTCAAACTTGACCCCGAAGAAATGTCAGCCAATGAAGGCGAGGAAACTCCGGGTGACGCTCCAAACAGCGACACGACACCGGCACCAGCACCGAAAAAGCCCGCCCCGGCAGCGGAGAAAAGCGCACCCAATACGCCCTTGAAATTCCGCTTGGACAAGTTGGAGCGCAGTCATCCGTATCTCGCCGAACGCGGCCTCACGCTCGAAACCATCGTGGATTTCGGCGTCGGCTTTTGCGCCAAAGGCATGATGGCCGACCGGATTGCCATTCCGATTCAAAACGCGGAAGGCAAGGTTGTCGCCTACGCAGGGCGATTCCCCGGCGAACCGCCCGACGACGACACGCCGAAATACAAACTGCCGCAGGGATTCCGCAAATCGCAGGAGTTGTTCAACATTGATCGCGCCATCAAAGAATCGGCGGACAAACCACTCGTTATTGTTGAAGGCTTTTTCGGTTGCATGAAGCTCCACCAGTTCGGTTGTCGCAAAGTGGTTGCGCTCATGGGCAGCACCATGTCAGCAACGCAGGAGGAATTGATCCGCAAACACACCGACCGCAAAAGCCAGGTCGTCGTCATGTTGGACGAGGACGAGGCAGGACGAATGGGGTGCGAGGACATTGCCGTTCGTCTGGCGAAGTTTGTCTTCGTGACGGTTCACGCCTTTGACAAGGAGGGACAACAGCCGGAGAACATGACCGCCGAAGAAGTGAAGCAGATGCTTGGAGGCGCATCGTGAGCGCAACCGCAATTCCGTCTGCCAAGTTTCGACTTGGCAAGATCGTGTCCACGCCAAACGCACTCGCACATCTGTCCCAAGACGACATCCTGCTTGGCATACAACGGCATCAAGCCGGTGATTGGGGCGACGTTCCATCCGGCAACAGCGCGGCAAACGAACGTGCGCTCATAGAAGGCACGCGGCTTTGGTCGGTCTATCGCGCCGCGAATGGCACAAAGTTCTGGCTCATCACCGAAGCCGACCGAAGCGTGACCACGGTTCTAATGCCGGAAGACTACTGAACATGAGAGCGATCCGTCGGGGTCGCTCTTTTTTATACATGCCAGTTCTGGCAAGTCTGCCCACCTACTTCAATTTTCAACCGCGTCATACGCTTCACAGTGGCAGTTCTTCACAAACAAATAACCACAGGAGCATCAAATGAAAAATCCAACGTATGACCGTATCACCGACCGCATCACCGCCTTGCTTGAGCAAGGCACAGTCCCATGGCAGAAGCCCTGGAAAGCACGAACCGGGTTGCCCCGGAACTTCGTCAGTAAAAATCCGTATCGCGGCATCAATATCTTTTTGTTGCTTGCCATGATGTATGAATCGCCGTTTTGGATCACGTTCCGTCAGGTGTCACAGCTTGGCGGAAGTGTCCGCAAGGGTGAGAAGGCGTGTCCCGTCGTATTTTGGAAACAGACGACCAGTGAAGACAAGCAATCCGGCGAGCAGAAGAAAAAATATTTGCTTCGCTTTTACCATGTCTTCAATGTCAGCCAATGTGACGGACTGAAAATCGGCAGCGAGCCGGTGCAAGAAAATATCATAGCCAAGCCGGAGGACATTGTGGCGCAAATGCCGCAGCCACCAGTTACGAAGCACGGCATGACCCACGCCTACTATTCCCCGCGTGAAGATTGTGTCAGCTTGCCACCGCGCGAACGGTTCGAGCGGACGGAGGATTATTATTCCACCGTCTTTCACGAGCTGGTTCATTCGACCGGCCACGAAAAACGGTTGAAGCGATCCACGCTGACCGAAAAAGCCGGTTTCGGTTCCAATCCCTACTGCAAAGAGGAATTGATAGCTGAAATGGGCGCGGCGTTTCTGTGCGGGCTGGCCGAGATTGGCGAACGGACGATTGATAATTCCGCCGCGTATCTCAACGGCTGGCTTGAGCAGTTGCGAAATGACAAGACGCTCATCGTGCAGGCGGCAGCGCAGGCGCAGAAGGCGGCGGACTTCATTCTTGGCCGGACAGAAAGTGAGGCCATCCATGACTGAATTGGAAAAACCAGTCAGACGGCGAACCCGCTTCCCCTTCGCCCATTACTGCAAACGCATCGTGGTCATCCTTGAACCGGGTGACTGCGTTGCAATGCGGCTGGAACGGACGCGCAAGCTGTTTCGCGCCCCCATCGGATCGGTCTATCGTCAGTTGGTGGAATGGCACGTCGCAGCCTTGCGGCGTGAGAAGCAACTCGCGCGGAAACGACGGAGGGCGGCATGAAAATCATCCATCCACATGAGTTCAAAGTGATGTCACTGCGCGAATGTATGGTGCCGAGCGATATGCTAGTATGCGAGACGCCGCAACAGGTGGTTGATTACTGGCGGTTGCACATTGCCACCGCTCCGCACTTCAATCCTGAATGCGAGTGCATGGTAGTGCTGATGTTAAACACACGTCGCCGGGTAAAGGGGCATCAATTCGTTTCCATCGGCACGATGGACACCATTCTTGTGCATCCGCGTGAAGTGTTCCGTTGCGCCATCGTCGCGGCGGCGGAGGCGATTGCGTTGATACACAATCATCCGAGTGGCGAGCCGCAGCCGTCCGAAGCCGACATCAAAGTGACCCGCGATTTAATCCGTGCGGGTCAACTTTTGAAAATCGAAGTGATTGATCATGTCATCATCGGAAATCTTGCTCATTCTTCACTTCGTGAACTTGGCTGTTTTTATAGCTAAAAAACAACCCCGACCATTTTTGGCCGGGGCTTTTATTTTACGCGGATTTGCCACAAAAATACTTTCTTGGCTGCTTTCTTTCCGAAACCCTGCAGCAGCGGCCTGTGCGGGCGTCATGCGGATAGCGCGATTCATTTTGCAGAAATTGTAATAAGCGAAATTCAACACACCCGCAGCTTCAAAGTTTCCAAGCTTTTTGCTAAATGCGTTCGTAAGGCTAGACAGAGCAAATCCGGCTGGATACGGAAAGCGTTGCTAACCGCTGCGGGGAGTGATAAATCAGCGTCATGATTGAGTGGATGCGGCGAGCCTCGGACTCGCAATCTGCGATTGTAAGGAACGCCAAGTTTGCCAATTAACTTACGCATCAAAACTGATTTGAAAATTGCACGCATTTTGAAAATGTCAAATGTCTGACGAGTTAAATCCATCCACGACTCCGAAAGTAGGCGGCAGTAATCAGTCCGCCGCAAATGAATCCAATGATGATGGCAAGCCAAGAAAGCGACAGGCAAAAAAATGGTTTGGCCTTACCAAGACGCAATGGCGTGAACTTGCCGGAATTTTGATTCTTATTCCGTGGGTGTGGAACGACCTTCTTGATTCTCATAATTTTTCCAAACTGTGTCTTTTGGCAATTAGTCTTGTTGCCGCGCAGGGATTGGCGGCTTCGTTCTTGAAGCCGCGATGGATTGCCATAACTTTTGGATTCCTGTCCTTGATTCCAGTTGCGGCTATGGTTTGGATAAATTCTCGGCCAGAGCCAAAGCCAAATTTCACAATTTCATTGCAAATAGGAGATTCAGCCGATTCCACTGTTATTTTGACAAATGATTTTTTGTTTGCAGCGCATTTTGAAAATTCTAAAAATTTCCCCAATGGGCATTTCTTGTTCCATGCTCGTGCCGATGGATGTATCGTGATTCCGGTGCAATCAGGAGAGTCGAATAAAGTTTTTAATTTTCTTGTCCATAACGATTCGTCCATCACAGTCAACGATCTAGATGTGTCTGTTGGATTTTCTAAAAACTTGGGTTGGTTGGCTGACCAAAAATGGCATGAAAGTGTCATTTCATTATATCCCCAGGGAAAATGGAAATTGGATATTACGAATTTACAGTGTTGGGTAATGCAAAGTCCCTGGGTTTTATTTCCATTCGACAGTTGGCATTTGCCACCAATAACGAATGATTTTAATCCTAATGATTTTAATCCCGCATATTTCAGTCCCACAAATAAGTCAGGACTTGTTCAGATCGACGTTCGTTCGACAGACTTTGAGCGTTTGATTCTTGCAAACATTATGATCGTTCCAGCTCCTTCAAATTTTTCCAAACCTTTTGTAGCCAGAATGAAGCAAGGAACAGATGGATTCTGGCGTGTTTCAATTTCCCAAAAAGAATTGGAAGATTCGCAAAAGTGAGTTTTATACTAACATTACCGAATTTCATGCCAAACGGCCAAAAAGCAAGATCGTAACGATTTCAAATTAAGGCACTGCCATTTTTTCGACACCAGGGCCGCGTCAGCGGGTGGAAAGTGTGCCCATAAAAATCAAATGAGCATTTCCAGCTTTCGCCAAAAACGCCCACCGACCGAGAATTCTCAATCCGCATTTAGAATAACCGAACTGTTGGAAAATTCAAACAATCATTGCGGAGCCGCCGGTTGAACTGCCGGAGCCGGAGTCTGTCCAATCGCCCCTTGAATGCGAACCGTCAAATTTGACACCCCAG
>DATAUQ010000160.1:0-3950 GCA_036268155.1 Verrucomicrobiia bacterium
GACGCGGGCGCAAAAATCTTCGGACACTTATCTGCGCCGCGCGTGGGATTTCTGGTGGCGCGAACGCGATGGATTTTCTGATTCTGTCTTGCCGCGCGCGGTCTGGAAATTTCATGGCCTGCGCCCGGCGAATCATCCACAGCGTCGGATCGCGCTGGCGTCGCACTGGCTTGCGGACAAAAATTTCATTTCAAAGATTGAAAACTGGAGCGCGGCGGAAATTTCAGACAAAAGACTTCTGGAATCGCTGCTCGAAGTTTTGCAGGCCGGGCGCGACGAATTCTGGTCGTGGCACTGGACGTTCAAATCGGCGCGGATGAAAAAGCCGCAGCCGCTTTTGGGCGACGCGCGGGTGACGGATCTGGCTGTGAACGTCATTTTGCCGTGGCTTTGGATTCGGGCAAAGGAAGGCGGGAATGGAAAAATCCAAAGTGAAATTGAGCAAAGGTTTTTCGCATGGCCGGCGGCGGAGGACAATTCCGTTTTGAAACTGGCGCGGCAGCGTTTGCTCGGAATTTCAAACGTGAAAATTTTCAGAACGGCGGCGTCGCAGCAAGGCTTGATGCAAATCGTGCGGGATTTTTGCGAACACTCGAATGCCGTCTGCGACGATTGCCGTTTTCCTGAACTGGTCCGCGGATTGAAAATTGCTTCGTAGCAGCCGACGTCAGTCGGCTCAAACTGTTTTTTGATTAGAGCGGACTTACATCCGCTGCTAGGGTTTCAACTTCGAGCTTTGAGAAGGCGTCGTTGAGGCCGTTGGATTGCGGCCCGGCGGAAACTGGAATTTTGGTTTTCGCCGGCTTTGGCGCGGAATTGTTTTCGTGATGATTTTTTCCCGACTCGCCGTCGTTTTGATTTTCTTTCTGGTTTGGATTTTTGGCGCGTTTGTTTCGCGGGAGCGGGCTGATCATGACGTTGATGCCGCGTCCGATGAGCTTGGGCGGAAAATCGGGATGGCCGTAGGGGGCGACGTCGGCAAGAAATTTGTTGATGACGGCAAATCCGACCTCGGTGTGCGCCATTTCGCGTCCGCGAAATTTCAGCGCGATCTTCACCTTCATGTCTTCGCAGAGAAAATCAATCGCGTGGGTCAGTTTGATGCCGAGGTCGTGCGGGTCAATGCGCGGGCTTAATTGCACTTCCTTGACGATTGAGGCATGGTTATGTTTCTTGGTTTCCTTTTCCTTCTTGGCGATTTCGTAGCGGTATTTTCCGAAATCCACGAGGCGGCAGACGGGCGGCACGGCGGTCGCGGCGATTTCGACCAAATCCACGGCGTGCTGTCGCGCGAGGTTCAACGCCTCGGTGAGCGGGATGACGCCGAGCTGGCCTCCGTCAACCCCGATGACGCGGACTTCGCGGGCGCGGATTTTGCCGTTGACCCGGACGAACGAAGCAGGCGAGGAATTGCGTGGGGGGAAAGGGCGGCTCAAGACGCCCTCGTTGGTTGTGACATGACTTTAATTTTTAGCATCAAGCAGGCCGCCGCAGCGGGCAATTCGTAATTCTGCCCTGTTAATAAGCGTTTATCGGCGCAGACGCAAGTAAAAATTGCGCGCCGGAAATCAGTCATGATGCCGGAACAGGCGTTTCCGGTTTGCGAGCAGATACCAGACGATCAAAATGTTCAGCGCCAGCACGATCAACAGGCCGATTTTTGGGTGATGAAACAATTCCGGGCGCGGCTGCTCCGGCAGATTGGGCAGGCGGCGGCGAAGCAGTTCGAAAATTTCAATCGGGATGAAAAACGCCGATTCGCCGATCGCCAGCCAGATCGCCCATTTCGCGCGCAATGCCAGGCCTGTGCCGCCGACGAGCAAAAATAATCCATAAAGCAGCGTGACATTTGCGAGATTGCGCAGGTTGGCCGGCGTGACGGTGTCCAGCCAGTCGCCGATGTTGCTGAAAAATCTGTGTTCCGGGTCAAGATGAACCCAGCGCAAAAACTGGTCGAACGTGTCTGATAAATCTTTTCCAACCAGTGAAAAAAATCCCGCCGCCGCCGCGAGCAATGCCAGGCCTTTGAGCAATTTGACCGCGACGATGAACCACAGCGTCGGCGCTGGCCTCTTCTTCGGCGGCATGATTTTCGTGTCGGACATCAGCGTATTTTAGACAGCAAAAAATCCAAAAGTTCGGAAATTTTCAAGCGCTCCTGTTTGCCATCATCGCGGTAACGGATCGTCACCGTGTCGAGCAATTCTGGCTTCTCGCCGAGCGTGTCGAAATCAATCGTCACGCAGAACGGCGTGCCGGCTTCGTCCTGACGCGCGTAACGTTTGCCGATGGAACCGGTCTCGTCGTAAAACACGTTCATCCATGGACGCAACAAATCACGAACTTCCTGCGCTTTTTTGACAAGCTCTGGCTTATTTTTGAGCAAAGGAAAAATGCCCGCCTTGATCGGCGCGACGCGCGGATGAAATTTCATCGTATAAATCGTCTCACTCTTGCCCTTGTCATCGGTGTTGCTCACTTCGGAATACGCGTTGGCGATCAGCGCGAGGATCAAGCGGTCCACGCCTGCGCTCGGCTCGATGACGTGCGGGATGTATTGGCCTTTCGCGAGACCGTTCGCGTCTTCCGTCGCCTGCTTCGAGATTTGTTCCGGCGTTTCGTCGGGCCTGGCTGATTTGGTCAGATAATTTTTACGGTTGTCGTAATATCGCTTCCACAGATCATCCTGCTTTTCCTTCGGCAATTTCGCCCACGCGGCGCGCAGCTCGTCGTCGAACACGCCCATCGGCTTGCCGGAAAAACGCTGATGCTGGCTCAAATCAAAATCGCTGCGCGCGGCGATGCCTTCGAGTTCGTCGCCGGTCACGTTGCCATTCGCATCTTTTTTGCTGAATGGAAACTTGAACAAAATATCCGTGCAGGCACGCGCGTAATGCGCCAGTTCCGTCGGCGTTTGATGATGAAAACCGAGCGTCTCGCGCGAAAGTCCGATGCCTTCATAAAAGCGAACGCGTTCCTCGACCCAATATTGATGCCACGCCTGCCAACCCCAATTCGGCTGTGGTTCAGGGTTCAGCGTTCCGGGTTCAGCGTTTTCCGACCCTGAACCCTGAACCGTGAACACCGAACCATGAATGGCTTCGATGACTTCGTCCGGCTTGATGAAAAATTCCAGTTCCATCTGCTCGAACTCGCGCGAGCGGAAGGTGAAATTGCGCGGCGTGACTTCGTTGCGGAACGCCTTGCCGACCTGCGCGATGCCGAAGGGAATTTTCTGCCGCGACGTTTCCAAAACATTTTTGAACTGCGCGAAAATCGCCTGCGCGGTTTCGGGACGGAGATAAGCGACATCTAATTCTGTTGCTGTTGGCCCGATGTAAGTTTTGAACATTAAGTTGAATGGCACTGGCGGAGTAAGCAACGAACCATTTTCGGGATTGAAACGAGTCGAGTTCTCAACTTTTTCAGTTGATTCGCCAATTAAAATCGGGTCTTCAATTCCGCGCTGCTCGTAAAATAAACAGGCAGTCTTTCGCGCTGACTCCGGTGGTTTTCCAACCGGAAGCAAAACCGAAAACGGAGTCGCATAATCTGACTTTACTGCATCACGGATTGTTTGAAGAAGTGTTTCACTTTCTCCTTCAAGAATTGATTCCACAAGACGCGTCTTGCCCTTTTTACCGTGTTCGATTGTGTTCCGAACAGCAGTTTCAAATTGTTCGGGAGTGATGCCTTTAATTTGTTTTAATTGTTCGTAGTCGGCTTTCGGTAAAGCTCCAACAAAGTGATACGCAATGCCAGATTGCGGTTCAATTTGATCCGCGCGAAATCTTTTTTTCGTCAGCAAGCAATCGCACATCGGATCGCTGAACGTGTCCACATGGCCGCTGGCTTTCCAGATTTGCGGCGACATGATGATGGTCGCTTCGAGGCCGGCGACGTCGTCGCGCTGGCGGGTCATGGCGTGCCACCAGAGTTCCTTGACGTTG
>DATAUQ010000161.1:0-5959 GCA_036268155.1 Verrucomicrobiia bacterium
CTCCAAACTCCAAACACCAAGTTCCAGAGAAACACCAATCATCAAGCCCCAAAAATTCCGCACGGTGACTTGTTTGAAGTTTGGAATTTCTCTGGTGCTTGGATGTTTCATTTTTCATCGCGTTTGAAAAAATTCTGAACCGCCTGCCGCTGTTCCGGCAAAATAATCTGCGCGTGCGCGGAGCCGCCGCTGGCAGTTGCGTTGTCCAGCGCGCCGTGCTGCGCTGAAACATCATTGCCGCTCAATTCCGGCGCGGCCTTGCTCACGCCGACGAGTTGCGCGTCGTCAAGGTGCGATGACGGCGGAAGCGCGTGCTGCTGAAATTTCAAATCTTTTTCCGACGCGCCGTCGTTCCAAGTCATGTCCGCTTCCGGGCCGCCTCCTCCGGGGCCGCCTTTGCCGGGATGAAGCAGCCACGAAAGCACCAAATCGCCGCCGTTCGTGCAGGTTGACAGATAATCCGCGAGCGCGCCGGAATTGTCGCATTTTCCGGCGCTCAAAAGTTTTGCCAGCGTCGCCGGATCAATCATTTTCAAGTTCGCCAGATTGCTGGCCGTCAAGCCGAGGGAATTTTTATTCAATTCCAGCGCCTGCAACAATTTTTGCATCTGTTCCTTGTTCAAACCGTTGAGGCCGGCCAGAAGCTCCGGCGGAATTTGCGCGTTCAAAATCCCGTCCTCCAGTTTTGCCGCGTTCAACATTGAAGCCAAATCCTGCGCCGCCTGCGAGGCCGTCGCTTCGTTCATGCCGGTATCCGCCGCCTGCTGCATCGCCTTCGCCAAAGTTTCCGCCTGCGTCAGCGATTCGGTTTTTTTCAGCGCTTCTTCCGCCGCCTGTTTCGCCGCGTCCGAATTGGATTGCTTGATGTGGTCTAGCGCCTCCCAGGTTTTGTTCGGGTCGTAGCCGAAGGAATCTTTTTGCAACTGCGACAACTGCTTCTGCAAGTCATCCGCCTTTTTGTCGGGCAAAATTTTTTCCTGCGCCAGCGTTTTTACTTCCGCCTGCAACTGGCTGACGATCTGCCCGATTTCCAACGGATGATGAATGGAGAACCTTGTCAGCCGCTCCGGCAGCAGCAATGTCGTCCCCGCGAAGATTGCCGACACGGATAGCAACAACATTGCGCGGCCGCTGTGCCAGTGGAGCTTTGGCGCGGCGGCCTCCGGCAATTGCGCCAGCCACGCGCCCATGTCCGCCGCTTCCTCCGACATGACGACGCCGCCGCAAGCGTTCAAGCGGTCGTAATTCGCCCGGATTTTTGAAAATTCCGGTTTGAGCCGGCGGGCGCGCATGACGGAAATAAAAATCAGCGGAACAATTCCGAACAAACCGAGCGCGAGCCAGAAAGTGTTTTGCGTCCCGAAAATCCTTAATGCGAGAACGACGACGCCCCATGCGAAAAACCATGCCGTCGCCAGTTGCACGCCGAGCCGCAACGCCAGCAGCCATTGCAAATCGCGCGCGAACGACTGGAGCGCCCTGGCGTGTGAAGTTTTCATAGCGCCTTAAAGTTTCCCGACAGCTTTGTCTGAATTCATCGCCAGTTGTGTTGATTGACGCATGGCTGGCGAACAGATAGACAGATTAAACCCACTTCGTCACGAACAAACTTGACGAAATGTATGATGGAGCGTCAATTATGGATTGACTTGAAGCGAAGCGGTGGCAGCGTATTATTTGTTACAATCCAATTCCCAACATGAAAAATAAACTGGTAATCATTCTCGGAATCGCGGCGCTGTTGCTGTCGGTCCAGCGCGGGTTCACGGCCGACGCGACAACGGAACTCAAGGCGTTGGTCGTGAAAGTCAGATCTGATTTGGCCGCCGACAAAAATACCGAAGTCGATCTGGCCGACGACCTGAAGCAATTCGATGTCCTGCTGGCCGAACACAAGGGCGAAAAGACCGATGCCGTGGCACAGATTTTATACATGAAAGCCATGTTGTATGTCCAAATTTTCCATGACGAGGCAAAAGCCGACGAACTCCTTGCGCAACTCAAGACTGACTTCAAAGACACTGATTTTGTCGCGACGATGCTAAAGCAGGAAACAGCAGGAGCGGCGGCAAAAAAAATACAAGACGCGCTCGCAGTCGGAACAAAATTTCCAGACTTTAATGAAAAGGACTTGAACGGCAAGCCATTGTCCATCGCCAACTACAAAGGCAAGGTCGTCATGATTGATTTCTGGGCGACGTGGTGCGGGCCTTGCGTGGGCGAATTGCCCAATGTCATCGCCACCTACCAGAAACATCACGCGCAGGGTTTTGAAATCATTGGCGTGAGCCTGGATCAGAATCAGACGAAGCTCGCGGATTTCATCAAGTCCAAGGACATGACCTGGCAGCAATTCTTTGACGGGCAGGGCTGGGGCAACAAACTGGCCGTCAAATATGGCATTGAAAGCATCCCCGCCACATTCTTACTCGACAGCGACGGCAAAATCATCGGCAAAGATTTGCGCGGCGAAGCTTTGGAGCAGGCTGTCACCAGCGCCCTTGGAAACAAATAGCGCGGGAATTTAATTAACGCCGTTGCTAATTATTTTATCCGCCGACTTTGTCGAACTAGAAAACCAAAAGCCAGTCCCGCAATATCTGTGGAAAC
Organism: Verrucomicrobiia bacterium; assembly: GCA_036268155.1. Taxonomy (GTDB): domain Bacteria; phylum Verrucomicrobiota; class Verrucomicrobiia; order Limisphaerales; family UBA11358; genus UBA11358. The sequence continues at coordinate 2,611 of DATAUQ010000161.1, forward strand.
AAAGCCGCAGATGGTATGAAAGGTGCCAGAGGCAATAACGACCATTGGGAGTTAAGTTTCCAAAAGAACCAAATGTTATCTGTTTGTCCGGCCCCTGTTGAACGAACACTTTGCCAGCACGACGAAGGGCTCGTCTTACATCGCAACCTGATTTCAGAGTTTTAACCAGAGGGAAAACGGTTCCTAATTGTTACCGACGTGCTTCTGGAGGCGATTTTTGAAATTCAACGGGTGCTTTGGTTATATCCGTGTGAATGGCGAACGTAATCTGCGCGTCAGTGCAAAAAATGCGCCACCACCTAACCCGTTTCCTGTCCGCGAGCATTGAAATGAAAGTGGCGGGTGAGATAGGCGTCCACTTCGGTTTTGGGAAAGCGGACGATTTTGGACGTGAGTTTGATAAACGGCAGACGGCGCTGCCGCATGAGATTATCAATCGTCCGTCGGCTGACATTCAAGCGCCGGGCAACTTGTGACTTGGTTTCGTAATCCGGCAGTGAGGCGATTTGATTCGGTTCCAGGTTCATGCTCGTGTTCATTTCGATATGTTCACAGCTGTCATTTTGCCGGAAGACGACGCGGCAAAGGTGTCTTTGCGACACTAAATTCATCGCGCAATCCGGCTGCGACATTGGAGCATTAGCCCGTCAGGAAGTTGTTTAATTCGCCATACGCTTTACCCCTAATTTTCATTAGGCTTTCGAGTGCGCGGAGAAGTCGCGCCAAAGCCGCATAATTTTCCGCAGTCGCGGACAAGGAACAGGCAGTCCGCGAACGTGGATTGTCCGCACACAAGACGCGAACACGGATTGGCCGTGGCCGTGAACAGCCCGCAGTCGCGTTTAGTCCGCAGCCATTGTCAATCCGTGGCGTCCGTGATTTGTCCGTGTCCACGTCCAGTCCAAACCCGCGCACAGTTCGCGACCGTGGACAGTCCACGAACAGGCATCGGATGATGGGTTGCGAATCAGCTATTGCGCGGAAATTCCGTAACTCATGCGCGAACCCCAAAACATTAATTTGTTAAGGGGTAAAGCTTGTCCTAAAAAATGAATGACTGCGATACTGTGTGCGCGTAAATCAGAGACCGATTATGTGTCGCCGGTCGGCGCGTCAATCTATTGCTCGCCTCATCTGGCTGCGCTCCAGATTGCACCCGCCGCCAGGCTCCTGGAATTTTGCCTCTATGATTCCGCGCACGGGGAATTTATGGTGCGACAGATACAGGCGCGAGCATCATGCGTTCGCGGCAATTCTCAGCGGGACGACATTCCCGGCCTGTTTTGGCGGCAGGATGGAGAACCAAGCTTTGGCTTCGGCATCGGTCGCCAATGCGCGATAGTTGGAAAAAATAACCTGCGGCGAGTTGCCACATTCCAGCGCCACGGCAGGCACGTCTTTGAGCGTAGCCACGCGATAAGAAATATACGAGTGGCGGAAACCGTTGCGTTTCCATGTCACCTTCGCCCGCGCCGCCGCGCGTTCAAAACGGTTGCCCAAAGCGTTACCTACATTTTCAGCCTGTTCATCGCAGGGATTCATCAAGCCGAACCGCTTGGCATGGGGTGACAGCCACGCGGCAAGATTCTCACTGATCGGCACCAACCGGCGGGCGGCGGTCTTGGAATTTTCCGCACCGACGACAATCAGTTTTTCGGACAACCGCACAGCGCGCCAATCCAGCCGTGAAACTTCGGCCAGACGCAAACCGGCAAACGCGGCGATGGCCAACGCCGGGACAATGGCCGCGTCCGCTGCCGCGAGAATGGCGCGCATTTCGTCCGATGTATAAATGCCGATGGGTGCAGGCACTTTCCTGGGCGTGGAAATTTCCGAAAGTTCGAGGGCGAGTTCGGCGGGCACATATTTCTGGCGGCGGGCGAAGTTGAACAGGCTGACGATTTGCCGGAGCATATTTTCCTTGGTGCGGGCGGCGGTGTCCTTCTTTGTCTTTTGGTTTTTCAATCCGTAAATCCATTGTTGAACCAATGGCGCGCTTACAGCGATTATGGGCAGCACAAATGCCTTGGAGAATTGACCGAGACGAATTTCAAGGTCGTTCAAATGGATTGCCGAGCAACCGGCACTGCGCCGGTCGGCGATGAATTCCGCGACGACTTCGGCCACGGTCTTGCGCGGCATATTGGCCGGATGCTTCTGTTTGTAGAATTGCGCGGCTTCCGCGAGCGTCACGCCCGGCGGCAGACTCGCGCGGGCGGTGGCGTGGTCGCGCACGATTTCAACCAGCCGCGAGGCGCTGGCGTTGCCGATGCCTTCATTCTTTGCCAGCAACACGAGGGCTTGTTCGAGTGATACGCGATCTGTGGCGCTCAATGCCGCCGCGCCAAGTGCGCCCTGTGCTTTCTGTTCTGCGATGCGCGTCGCTTCTGCGCTGGCCTTGTCGAAGTCCATGAATCGGCGAAGCTGCCGCTTTCCGCTGGCGTAGTAACTCAACAGGAACGTTGGAAAATTCTCGCCGCGAACATGGCCTTTGTTTTTGTAGATTTTTACCGCGACATCGCCGTTGCGAATGACGTGCGGCCACGCTTTCGGCAGGCGAACAGGCTTTGTATCCGGTGAGGAAAGATTCGATTTCATGTCGTAAAGTGTAACAACACTGTAACAACATGTCAAGCGATTCAACGTAAGTCGTTGATTTAGATGGTGCCGACGGAGGGGGTCGAACCCACACATCTGTGAAGATACTAGATTTTGAGTCTAGCGCGTCTGCCAATTCCGCCACATCGGCCACCAATATTATCAATGCTTTTTGCAGGTTCGTAACTCTCGTTTTTCCGTTGCACCCACGCCATTGCACCGCGTAGATTTTTTATATCGTGCAAACCTTACTGGTTCATCAGCCGAGTCCCGGAAACGCGAGGAACCCTTGTCAATCAATGGCAAGTGGCGCTCGTTTCCGAAAGTGCCGCATCTGCTTCAATACATTATCAGCGGAAATTACTTTGGGAAAGTCAAAATTCACGGAAAAACGATTCGGCAGAGTTTTCAAACCACGGTATGGACAATCGCACAAATAACATTATTGACAAGCAGCATCCTGCCAAGCGCAACGGAGCGGTATAATTGGGGTGGCCTTGCATCGAGCACCCCGCGCAAACACTATCCATCATTGCTGCAGCCGATAAAAACTAGCGCTATTTGTGCCAATTGGCAATGTGAGCATCCATTGGCCGTTGGTATAGATCGGCGCATTGGTCAACAAAGTCCAAGTGATTGGAGAAGTTAAACTAGGCGTCCAATACAGATTGGTAGCCGTGTCATTGATACTTCCCGGCCAAGCCACTGTCAGGCTTGAGCCATTGGCTTTAGGTTGCGCCGTCATTTGGAG
>DATAUQ010000162.1:0-7398 GCA_036268155.1 Verrucomicrobiia bacterium
CGCCGAAAGTTTCTTTCTCGTAAATTATTTGTGGAGCCGAGGTGACGAGGCTCCAATTTTTCCCAAAAGTTGAATTGAGCCTCGTCATCTCGGCTGCTACACAAATTCAAATGGATTTCTTCGCGCAACAGGAAAAGACCCGGAAAAAAACCAAGTGGCTGGTCATTTATTTCATCCTGGCCGTCGCGGCGATGATCGCCGCCATTTACATCGCGGCGCTGGTGATTTTTTCCGGCGTCCAATTGCATCAGCATCATTTCAACGATGAACAGCCGCAGTTCGATTTGTGGAATCCGCAGATTTTTCTCGGCGTCGCGCTTGGCACCATCGCCGTCATTTTGATCGGCAGCAGCTACAAAACCATGGCGCTCGCCGCCGGCGGCAGCGCGGTTTCGGAAATGATGGGCGCGCGGCTCGTCAGCTCGAACACGACCGATCCCGACGAACGCAAGCTGCTCAACGTCGTCGAGGAAATGGCCATCGCGTCCGGCGTGCCGGTGCCGCAGGTTTATGTCATGGACGACGAGGACGGCATCAACGCCTTCGCCGCCGGCCACAAACCCGGCGACGCCACCGTCACCGTCACGCGCGGCTGCATGAAACTTTTGTCGCGCGACGAATTGCAAGGCGTCATCGGCCACGAATTCAGCCACATTTTGAACGGCGATATGCGGCTGAATTTGCGGCTCATGGGAACGATTTTTGGAATTCTTTGCCTCGCGATCATCGGGCGAATTCTTCTGCAAACCGCGCGTGGCGGCGGGCGCAGTCGCGGACAAAACCCGCTGCCGATTCTCGGACTCGCGCTGCTCATCATCGGTTACATCGGCGTTTTTTTCGGGCGCATGATTCAAGCCGCCGTCAGCCGCCAGCGCGAATTTCTGGCCGACGCCTCGTCCGTGCAATTCACGCGAAATCCAAATGGCATCACCGGCGCGCTGAAAAAAATCGGCGGCCTCGGCGAAAATGGCTCGCGCCTCGCGCACGCGCACAGCGAAGAACTATCGCATATGTTTTTTTCCAACGGCATCAGCGAGGCTTTCATAGGTTTGCTCGAAACGCATCCGCCGCTGCCCGACCGCATCCGCGTTTTCGATCCGAATTTCGACGGAAAATTTCCCTACGTCCGTTACGACGGACTTGACCAGCCGCCCGAAGAAATTTCCAAACCGAAACGCTCGCCGCTGCCAAATCTTTTTGGCACGGTCGTTGGCGGCGCAATTCTCGCTTCCGGCGGCGATGAAAAACCACCCGTCATCAGATCGCGTTCCGTTCTGCCGAACATCGGCAATCCCACGCCGCTGCATCTCGAATACGCCGTCGAACTGCACGATTCGCTGCCGGAAAATGTAAAAGCAGCCGCACGCGAACCGCTTGACGCAACCGCTTTGATTTACGCGATGCTCTTGAACGCGGACGAAAATCAACGCGCCGCGCAACTGGCCGAAATTTCAAAACGCACCGCGCAATCCATTTCAGAAAAAACCGGCGCGCTGTTTCCCGACGTTTCAAAAATCGCCGCGCACGTTCATCTGCCCATCATCAATCTGGCGTTGGGCGGATTACGCCAGTTGAGCGCGGAACAATTCCAAAATTTTTCGCAGACGCTGCAATGGCTTATCGAAAGCGACGGCAAAATTGAATTGTTTGAATTCGTGCTGCAAAAAATTGTGCTGCGGAATTTGGATTCGCAATTCAACGGCCCGCAAAAATCCGCCGTCCAATTTTACACGATCAAACCGCTTGTGCCGGATTGCGCCGTCATCCTTTCCGCGCTGGCAAACATCAGCAGCGACGATGCGTCGGAAATTGAAAAGGCGTTTGAAACCGGCGCTCCGTATTTGCGCGCGCCTGACGACGCCGATTTGAATTTGCTGCTGAATGAAAATTGCGGCGTAAATGAAATTGACGCCGCACTCAATCGTCTCGCGCAAGCTCTTCCGACGATTAAAAAAAATTTGATTGAAGCCTGCATCCACGTCGTCGGCGCGGATGGCGTCATTCAGGAAGAGGAAGCCGAACTGCTCCGCGCCATTTCCGACACACTTGACTGCCCGATGCCGCCGTTCATGTAGTCGGAATAATTTTATGCCTACTCGCGCACACCCGCCTGCAACTGCTGCTTGAATGCATCCACAATTTTCAAATGCGCGGTGTTCACCTCGGCATCCGTCAAAGTTTTTTCCGTTGCACGATAAGTGAATGCATAGGCCAGACTTTTTTGTCCTTCAGGAACATTTTTGCCGCGAAACACGTCAAACAATTCCACGTTCTCCAGATTCGCCGGCTTCGTTTGCTTCACGGTTTGCAAAACGGATTCGTGTGTCGTTGCTTCCGGCACGAGCATCGCCACGTCGCGGCGGATGGATGGAAATTGCGGCAGCGCTTTGAACGACTTCGCCGGATTCCGCCGCGCGAGCAGCAAATCCAGATTGAACTCCGCGAGAAAAACCGCATCGCGCAGATCATATTTTTTCGCGAGCATCGGCAGCAACTGGCCGAGTTCGCCGAGCGGCAATTTTCCACCGAGCGAAATCGTGGCTGATTCCAAAAACAACGGCGTGCTTTCGTCGCGCCGCGCAAAAACAATTCCGCGCAGACCGAATTGCTCGAAAAATTCTTCGGTGATGCCTTTCAAATCGCAGGCGTCAAACTTCGCGTCGCGTTCGCCACCGTTCCAAAAGGGCAGGGCGCGTTGACCGGTCAACGCGATGGCGACGCGGCGTTCTTCTTTTGTCGTGCCATTTTGTGAATTGAAAACCCGGCCAATTTCAAACAGCGCCACGTCGTAATTTTTCCGGCTGATGTTATACCGCAGCGAATGAATCAAGCCGGGCAGCAGACTCGGACGCAGCACGTCCATGTCGCTGCTCAAGGGATTCGCCAGCGCAACGATTTCTTCGTCCTTCGCACTTCTTACTTCTGACTTTGAGATGAGTGTTTGTCCTTGCGCCTCATTCAAACCAAGTCCGCTCAAAATTCTTCGTGCTTCGGCGATTTGGTCATAGACCGAATCAAATGCGTTCGCGCCGAGTGCGCCGCGCGGTGGAGTCGCGGGAATTTTTTCAATGCCGTAAAGCCGTCCGACTTCTTCGATCAAATCCACCTCGCGTTTCAAATCCACGCGCCAGCTTGGAATTTTGAATGTGCAGATCCCGGGAGTTTGATCGGTCACGGTCAGCCCAAGTTTGATCAGAAACGAAACTTGTTCGGAATGCGAGATGCCGATGCCGAGCAAATCTTTCGTCTTCGCGAAATGCAGCGTGATCGGCTTGGCCGGAGATTGATGCGGAAAATTATCAATCGAATGGCCGAGAACCTGGCCGCCCGCCAGATCACAGATCAATTGCGCCGCGCGACGACTCGCCCAATCGCAGATTTCCACGTCTCCGCCGCGCTCGAAGCGATACGACGAATCCGTGCGCAGCTCTAACTTCTTGGAAGTGGCGCGGATGTTCTGCGGCTTGAAATAAGCGCTCTCGATCAAAACGTCAGTCGTGTTCGCGTTGATCTCGGAATTTTTTCCGCCCATGACACCGGCCAGCGCCACGGCCTTCGTTTCGTCGGCGATGAGCAACATTTGATTCGTCAACGCGCGTTCCTTGCCGTCAAGCGTCGTGAATTTTTCGCTTTCATTGGCACGGCGGATAACAATCTTTGGCGGATTCGTGCCGATGCCTTTGAGCAAATGATAATCGAACGCGTGCAACGGCTGGCCACTTTCCAGCATGACGTAATTCGTGATGTCCACGACGTTGTTGATGCTGCGGATGCCGACTTTTTCCAAAATACTTCTCAGCCAGTCAGGACTTGGGCCAACTTTAACTTTGCGGACGATGCGCGCGGTGTAGCGCGGGCACAATTCCGGCTCATCATTCTGCACGCTGACCAATCCGTTGATCGGTTCGGATTCTGTGTTGAGAAATTGAATCGTGGGAATTTTTAATTCATTGCCTGTCACCGCCGCGATTTCGCGTGCGATGCCGATGACGCTGTTCAAGTCAGGCCGATTCGGTGTGACTTCCAAATCGTAAACCACGTCGCTGCCGCTGCGACCGAGATATTCGCCGAACGGCTGGCCGACTTTCGCGTCTTCGCGCAAAATCAAAAGGCCGTCTTCTTTTTTCAGCCCGATGGTTTCGGGATCAAGTTGCAATTCCTCGTGCGAGCACAACATTCCATGCGATTCCACACCGCGAATTTTCCCGACCTTGATGGTGAACGGTTCTTTTTCGCCGGGCTTGGGCGGCAACGACGCACCGGGCAGGATGAGCGGCACTTTGTCGCCTGCCTTGAAATTTTGCGCGCCGCAAACGATCTGGCGTTCGCCCGTGCCGTCGTTCACGCGGCAGAGCGAGAGTTTGTCGGCGTTGGGATGCTTGTCGCGCGCGACGACCTGCGCGACGACGATGCCGTCGAACGCGCCGGAGATTTTCTGCACGCCCTCAACTTCGAGGCCGAGCATGGTGAGCCGCTCGGTCAATTCCTCGGGCGACCAGTTGAAATCAACGTATTGTTTGAGCCAGTTAAGGGTGACTTTCATTTTGAAAATGCGAAAAATAAAAATGCGAGTTCATACAAAACTGCGAAGAAATGCAATAGCCTCGGCGCGCTTGGGAAAAGTCGCGTCAATCTTTGCACCGTTATTGAATCGAACTTGAACCTCGAAAGCCTCTCGCTGCTCGCCATCCTTGCGCAACCGATATGACTTTTCTTCTTCAATCAAATAGGCAATTGCATCCTCAACATCAGCACATTCGACAGAATGTCCGCGTAAAACCGTGAGTCGGACCGAATTCACTTTTCTTGTGATAGCGGCATCAAGACGTTGCTCGAAGTCAGTAACTTCTCGCTGATGGAGGGTGTGAAGTTTTGCTACCAAGCGTTCAATTGCTCGCGGTTGTGGTAATGATTCCCACTTTGTAATCTTTTCACGGAATTGTTTTTCAGTTGTGCCACCTATGCCATCTTCCGAGGACGCATCAATATCGAGTTCTTTGAAGGCTGTAAGAATGGATTCATAAGAGACATGAAGGACAGCGAAGCCCTTTGATTCAAGTTGATGGAGAGCATTGCGGGTGAATTCACCCGCCAGCACTGCGCCGAGAAATGGCTGATGCCGTGAAAAGGTTAAAGCGACAGGCATTACTGCGGCTTCAATTTCTTGCACTTTATTCTTTGAATGCTTCGTGTATCGCCGCCATGCAGATTCGACAAACCCAGCGGGCACTCCGCGCGTTTCCTCTGTTCCACCGCGCTCCAAAACATAATCAAGGTCGTGTTTGTTACCATAGCCGTCCTGCCATGTGACTTTGCCTTGGCCGCTTCTAGCTTTGCGAGGACGTTTGAAGTCAAGATAGAGATCATGACGTTTTGCTACAGTTTCAAGAATGTTACGAACGAACATCTCAAAACCGTCTCCAATGATTTGTCCCCAACGATGAGCGAGTGATTCAGCCATAACGATTTTTTGTCATCCACGAACCCACAAATGCCCTTCGCAGAGCGGCACGCGATGTTTGCGATTCTTCCATTTGATGTTTCGGTCGCGAAGTTTTTCAAATGTCCATGAGTCAAAACCCGCAGCCAGCGCCAGCTTGCCGAACCATTCAATGACCGGCACATAAACACCATAAGGCGCAGAATCGCCAATAACGAAACAAACTTCTGAAGGCGAAGCGCAAACCCGACGAAGCGAGTTCCATGTCTGTGCCATGTCAAGGAAGTAACAAGCGATCATGTTATTGTAGGTTTTTTTGCCACCACGCTCCAACCGGACGGATGAAAGTTCGTGGCAGACAGGAATAATCTCATCACGGATGGGTGCAAGTTCTGGCGATTCCAAAATCTCGTCGAGATTCACTGAATTTAGAGGAACATGCTGGGAACAAGCACGCACCAGATGCCGCCTCACAGTTTCTTGAAGATCGCCCCAACCGCGAATCTCGCCCATGAACGCCATTTCCAATCGTGTGGCGTCTGCATAATCGTAATTGTTCGCGTATGGTGGCGAAGTAATGACCAGGGTGGCCCAACCATCTGGCACGGTCACGCACTTGCGCGCATCATCCACACGCAACTTTGCCAACGGTTTAGCACGACGCGCCATGAAACGAATGTCAGCGGCAATCATTTGCACGGCCTTGTGCAACGTGACTTCAGGCGATGGCGGCACGGTCTTGCGGCGGCCCGGCAATACATATTGCCACGGGGCTGTGCCGGCTTCAGAGACAGCGCGCAGCGATGACACCAACGCCATCCAGAGCAATCCGGATTCGGGCGAGCCATCTTGCTCGCCTTCGACGGCTTGACGGAAGCGATCCAAATAATCCAACGTCTCAAGCCCATAACACTTCCCGATAATTTCTGGGTAACGTGACGTCTCTGCCGTCGCCAGCCGCGCAAACCTGAAGGCACTTTCTGCTTTTGAAATCAACCGCTCTGGGTCGGTGGTGTAATTCAACTTGGCTTGTGCAACTCGATACACAAATGGATGTGCTTCGATGCCGTAGGACGGGACGCTCATTTCGTCGCACGCCAAACAAGTCGTTCCAGAACCGAGAAACGGATCAAGCACGCGAAGTTCGCTACCATCGCGTTCGACCAGCAACCATTTTACCCACTCTGCTGAAAAGCCCGCGCTGTAACGAAACCACCGATGAATCGGCAGGCGCATATTGTTGAGAAAATTAGACGTGTGGCCGACAACTTGAAGATTTGGGTAAACCTCTTTGGTCTCGACATTCTCATCATAGATATCGAGCACGGCTTGCTCATAATTCTCCCGTAGTCGCAGGAGAACGCCATCGTCTTCCTTCGGCTCTGGATATTTTGTTATCGAAGCCATGTCCTGTTGATTTTACTTTGTTCGCAAATTAACGCGAGCTTTCATCGCGTATTCTATTTGTCATCCTCGCGCATTTTTCTCAAATCTTTCTGCGTCATAAAATATTTGAACTTGCCGCGAACGCGTTCATTCAACGCTTTCAAACGCTTGAGTCGTTCAGGACTTTTATCGGCTTGCGGAATTAAAATTATTCGCGAGTCAGCATTTTTAATTTGAAATTTTTGGCCGACGCGCAGTTTAAGCGATTCGCGCAACTGTTTAGGAATTGTTACTTCAAACCGCTTTGAAAGAATCATTGGTTTCATAAACATTTACACGGATTAAAATTGTTTCAAGAACCGCACGTCATTTTCGTAGAAGAGGCGGATGTCGTTGATGCCGTAGCGGAGCATGGCGATGCGTTCGATGCCGAAGCCGAACGCCCAGCCGGTCCAGATTTCGGGATCGTAGCCGACGTTCTCGAACACCTGCGGATGCACCATGCCGCAACCGGCGATCTCCAGCCAGTCCTTGCCCATCTTCTTCACGAGCGCGTTGGTGAAATCAATCTC
>DATAUQ010000163.1:0-4469 GCA_036268155.1 Verrucomicrobiia bacterium
GTCGGGCTGGGATTATTGGCGAAATACCATTTTGTGTCGGGAGAAACAGCGGTGCGACTGCCGGGCATTTCGAGCCAGCCATTAGTGTCCGTGTTCCTTACCCAATTCCAGGCATAATGCAGCCACTGGGCGCGGTAATCTTTGGGCTGGTGCGCAAACCAGGTGATTTCGTCGTAGCCCCAGATCCAATCGAATTGGCCTTTCTCATTCGGCTGTCCCGGATGCCGGCTGACACCATAGTTATCAAAGTCCACGAAGTAAGGCAGATGGTCGCACGTCCAGCCGCTGAAAGTTTTGCCGCCCTTGCTCTTGTTGTAAAGGCCGTCCGAAAATCCTAATTTCAAAATCGCTTCGTGCGGTTTGTCGGGAGTTTCCATGATGCGCAACGGGAACGCATTGAAATCCAAAAGCGGATTGCCCTCATGCTGCAAACCGCCGGTGGGTGTGTGTCCGTCGCACAACACCATGTGACGACGCGCGTGTTTGGCGGCGTAATCCCGCACCATGCCGAGCAAGTGCGCCCAGTGAACATTGTCAGGATCGTTTTTGTTCATGATTTCCACCTGCCCGAAGTGAATCCCTTCGCAGCCGACGTCAATGTAAGACGCCGCCTGATAATAGAACCACATCTGCGTCTCAATCCGGCTTTCGTCCGGGACTTGGGCGTTCCGTCCCATCGGCCGACGCTGGCCTTCAGGATAAATTATATTGGTGAAAATGAAATTCCGCTGCTCCACCGGCAATCCAAAAGCCGTGAACACCCAGTTTGGAATTGCAACCTGATTCACCTTCGGCCCGACAGTCTCGAAAACGCAGGCTTCCAAAACCATGTCCGGGTCAGCCGCCAGCACCTGCGGAACTTCCTCGCGCGCGCGCTGGATGTTATTGGTGAAATCATTTTCCGCGCCCCACAGGCAAAGCGCGCGCCCGACATATTTTGCCCCGATGCTGTTGAGCATCCGGATGTTGTCCTTGAGATCGCCCCGGCCATTGAGCAACCCTTCCATCGTGATGGAGCGGGACAAATAATTTTCCAAAACCTGCCGGGATATTTTTCCGTCGAATTGATAACCGCCGGGGCGGGCGGTGGAATTTGTTTCAGCGGGAAAAACTGAAGTCCCGGCAAACAAGCATCCAGCCGCAAGCAGACCGCAGATTTTTTTTACCAGTTTCAAATAAGAATGTTTCATAATTTTACTTCAAAGGCGGCAATCAGAGTCGTGATTGCACGCGTGAACGCCGGTCAGGGATTTTCACGGAAAAGATTGTCATGGCCGAAAATTTCCTGCAAGGATTATTCGCAGGGATGTGTCAGTCCACGATTGCCTTCTGCGCCGTAGAACGCTTGTCGTGGCAGAGTTAGTTTATCGAGTCACGTTGCCAATCAGCACAGGTTTGGGCACTTGGGAACCGGCTTCGGTCGAGTTGTCGGTCACCACGAGTTCGCCTTGGGTGATGCAGCCGATGAGGGTGGCCTTGGCCTTGGGGCCGTTCAAGCCCAGATGGATGGGATGCCCAGAGCGGACACGGCCAGTGTAATTCACATTTACCGCCGTGACTTCGCCTTGGTTGATTTGCAGTCCATTGCCAAATTGCGTGGCATGCAAGCCCAGCAACCACAGTGAGCCGTTGTCCACTTGCGCGAGGGTGCTCGGATCACCCCAAACCATTGTGTTGATGAGCCGGGCGGTGCCGTGAAAATCGGGTCCCAATTTGATCACCACTTTATTGCTTGAGGACATGGACACTAATTCGGAGTTGACCAGGTCAATGCGGCCGGTGCCTCGTTCAAAATAGACTCCCGTCTTGGAACCGTCGGTGCCGTGTCCGTGGACGATGCAATCTTCGGGTCCGTGGCCATCTTGCTCGGTGAAGTGGATGCCGTAGAGCGAGCCATACGCGAAGTTCTGATAAAGAAATTCCCGTTTGCAGTTGCCCACCCAGATGGCATCCAAGTTCTCTTTTTGATATGACCAGACCGCGCCGAACGCCGACCTGGCGGCGCTGCTGGCAAAGAAAGGATTCCCTCCCATAACGCGGGTCCAGTAGTGCGTATTGAACATGACGTTGCGAACCTCTCCGTCGGTGCTGCCGCCCCCGACCGCAATGCCGACGCGCACCGGCGAGCCTGACAGGTAATCCACATAATGCCGGTCACAACGCCAGGTCTTGAGGTCAAGGAATTGGTAAGGATCGCCGCAGTTGACGTTGATAATATAGAGGTCTTCTCCGTGGCCTTGGATCAGGAATGGATATTCCTTCCAGTTGCCGGCTGATTGGTCTGGATAGTTGAAGGTGAGACCGCGCAGCCCGGCGCGGGCGAGGACCACGACGCTGGGATTTTGATTGGTTCCAGGATAAATGTGCAACATGCTGCCGCCCCCGACAGTATGGTGCGGCACATCATAAACGCCCCGCAATTCGGCCCCGCTCGGCACGACAAGTGAGTCGCGGATGATGTAATTTCCCCCCGGAACAAACACAATGCCGCCGCCATCTTTGCCAGCTTGCGCGAGCGCTTTTTGTATGGCCAGAGTGTCGTCTTGCTCACCGCGACCATTGGCGTTCCACGGCGCATCGGTGACCACATACAATACTTCGCGGGCGGGAAGTTCCACCCGGCTCTTGTTTCCGTCGTATTTTGGGAATGGATCCAACTTCACAGGTTTGTCGCTCACAAACAATTTCTCTGGTGCCAGTTCACTCTTGATCGGCGGCGAACCCCTGGCAAACGTATTGCCCACCAGCGAAGCTCCCCGCACATTTGCGCCCAGTGAAATCTGCGTCTTGGCGTCCTCAATCTTGGAATCGGTCATGGCCAACACACCGCCGGTCAGGGCGATATTGCCGTGCGTGATCCGGCTGTTCTGCATAATGAAACAACCACTCCCCTCCGAATATAGAGCCTGTTCGGCTGAAACATCACATTCGTTCAACAGAATGGCCGAGGTAAAGCGGCTGCCCAAACGGAAGCCATATTCGCGTCCATCAAAAGTGCATTTGGCAAACTCCACGCCGTAGGGATTAGTCTCGCGGACATCAACGGCGGTCTGGCAGTTATTGATGACCATGCCGTAGATCTGGGCGTTGGCGGCCTCGGCTCGTCCGTTGCGGGCCGCACCGGCAGTCATTAAAAAACCACGGTTGTAGCCGTCAATGAAAACATAGGCCACGTATTCCCAGTCGCTGCGTTCCATGTAGATCGCCGTGCCGTTGGCCAGCAGCCAGTCCGCAAAAGAACCTTTGTCATCCGGCGCGTTGGGGAGACCGCTTTTGCACCAGTAATCGGGTGAAAAATGGATGTTCTCCAAGCGGCCAATGTCGGTGGTCATGTGATAACGAACCCCGACGCTCAACGGCGTGCCATAAACATTATGCACGAAGTGCAACTCATTACCTCCCGGCCCGATCCGGATGCCTTGATAGGGATTTACGAGAGTGAGATTTTCAAAGGTGGCGTTGTCTCCGCCCGTCTGAATCAGGCAATAAGGATAAGCCACAATGTCCTGGGCTGTCTGCTCAGGATACCAAATGGACAAGTCTTTAATGCCGGCGCATTGGTTGACGCTGATAAAGGGCGTCCCGTTAGTTTCGCCGCGACCGGCATAAGCCATCAGCACGGTGCCTTTGACGGCGAAACTCTTGGAGGTTGGCCCGGCCCACTCACCACGCAAAGTGACCGACGTGGGAATCTGGAGCGTCCCCTTGATGACATAGCGTCCCTCCGGCACAAACACGGTGCCTCCACCGGCGTTGCGCATATTATCCATGGCCTGCTGAAAGGCCTCTGTGCAATCGGTCTTCCCATCGCCCAAGGCTCCAAAATCCAGGACATTATATCCGGCGACCACCACGTCCGGCGTCGGGTATTTGGTTTTAATGATCTTCCACTGCGGGGAGTCGGGGGCAGCCGAAGCGACACTGCACAACAGGAGGCTCAATATTAATTGTTTCATAGGTTATTCATTCACTAAAAAACCGGTGGACATTTTGCTTATCGCACGCCCAGTCGTGATTGACATTGCGCATATTTGCGTAGCCGCATAATAATTACGCGCATTAAAATACGCGCGAGGTGGAGGACGTTTTTTTATTTCACGGTTACTTGTTGGAAACAAGCTCAGCATTCAAATGAATCGTCCCGCCGGGTTTAACCGTCAGCGATGCGGTTTTTTCTCCGCTGCGAACTTTGAAATCGCCGCCTTTGACGCTGCTGATTTCAGCGCCCGTCAGTTTTCCATCTTTCCATTCCATGCTTACTTCGTAATCGCCACGAGCGCGCAAGTCCGTGACCGAGCCATCCGGCCATTGCGGCGGCAGGGCGGGCAACAAGCTGATTTCTCCGGCGTGGCTTTGAACCAATGCCTCGGCAACCGCCGCAGTATAACCAAAGCTCGCGTCGGATTGATTCGCGCCGGAGTTGTGCAAATTATTGGCGGGCCCGCGATTGGCATACACATACGCATCCA
>DATAUQ010000164.1:0-4480 GCA_036268155.1 Verrucomicrobiia bacterium
ATCGCAAATCAATAATCTCACGCTTTTTGTAATTCAAAACGGCGAGACAATAATGAATTACTACATGCTTTTCGGCGGCTCGAATTTTGGCGACCGTGGTGGGCGCAACATCACGACGACTTACGATTACGGCGCGCCCATCCGCGAATGGGGTGGCGTTGGCGACCGTTACCAGCGCGTGTGGGCTATCGGCCATTTTTTGCTGGAGCACGGCGCAAAACTCGCGCGTGCGACGGCGGTTGATTGCGATGTCAACACGTCGCAAAAGGATGTCATCGTTGTCGAGCGTCGCGCGAAGGATGGCAGCCGCTATTTATTTATTCGCACTTCGCAACATGATGCGTCGCGCGAAGGCACGGCAACCCTCAAAGAAAAATCCGGAGACGAAATTGTTTTCGATTACCAACTTGAGCCTTTTGGCTCAAAAATTCTTTATCTACCGCCGGGCGCGACGAATGCCGCGCAAGGTGAATGGTTTCCTAAAACCGCTCCGGTAATCAAGCGTCCGATGGATTTGCCGGCAGGCGTGACGATCTCTTCCGCAAAAATGAAAGCCGATCCCGGTCCGTCGCATTGGACAAAATTAAAATTCGGAGAAGATTTGGCGCATGCGGGCATTGACGACAGCGGTTTCGTTTTCTATCAAACAAAAATTTCCAGCGCGGCAAAAACGAATTTGATTGTGGTTTATCCGCAAGGCGATGACGTTCTGGCGACGGCCAACGGAAAAATCATCGATCGCGCGGCGGGCAGTTCCGTTTTTGAATTACCGGTGGGTTCGAGCACAGTGCGATTGCTTTACGAAAATCACGGCCATTCCAACTTTGGCAACGATATTGGACAGCCTTATGGCATTTTCGGCGCACGTCTGACAGGAAGCGCGTTTGGCACGGGAAAAGAAATTGGCGGCTGGCGAATGCAAGCCGTGCGTAGCATTACAAATCGTCCTGAAGTGCAGCCGGATTTCCAAGACGACGATTGGGCAAACGTTGACGTAAGCAGTGTGAACGCCAATCAATTGGCACCGGGCACAATCGCCGTTTTTCGCGCCAGCATTGATTTGACGCCGACGGATTTGGGCGGAAAAACAATTTTGAGTTTTGGCCGCGTTGATGATCTGGGTTGGGTTTATTTGAACGGAAAAGAAATCGGCGAAACCATCATATGGTCGAAATCATATTCCTTCGATGTGTCAGAACAATTGCACGCGGGACGCAACGTGGTTGCCGTTATCGTTCAAAATACCGGCGGCGGCGGTGGCTTGGGATCGCCCATGCTCGAAAAGCCCGGACAAATGACCATTGCGACGAAATCTCTTGGCGGTTCGGCGGGGATTGAAAAAGGATGGTGGAAGTTGGATTTCGACGACAAAAAATGGAAGAAAATAAATCTTGGTCCGGATTCGCCAGACAACGGTGCGTTGTTGACGTGGTATCGGATGCAATTTGAATTGCAGCCGGCGAAACCTAGCGTTTGGGTTCCATGGCGGCTGCATTTGGAAGCAACCGGGAACGGTTTTCTTTATCTTAACAACCACGCGCTTGGCCGTTATTGGCAGGCTGGCCCGCAACATGATTTTTTCCTGCCCGAATGCTGGCTGAACTTCGGCGCTGGAAAGACCAATGTGATTGCGTTGAGCCTGCGTCCACTGGACAAAGGCGCGGCAATCCAATCCGCAATCATAGAGACTTATTCTGAATTTGCCGAACAAAGACAAACCAATGGAAAGTATGAAAGAGCGATAGATGAATGGTATTTTCGGAATGATTCCATTCCCACCGCCAGCCAGCTTGGAGTGATCCACTTTGGACATCAGTAAATGAAAGCAAATGAATTTTTCTACGCAATGGGAAAGTGCGGGCCTGCCGGACTACGACCGTGTTGTTTGGTTTCGCAAGAAAATAGACCTGCCAGAAGCGTGAGCCGAAAAGAATGCCGTTTTACATTTAGGAGTTATTGATGATCAGGACACGATGTGGGGCAATGCCGTCTGTGTCGGCAGAATGCACGAATACAACGATTTGCGTGATTATTGAAAGCAGGTCGCAACGTCATTGTGATATGCGTGCTGGACACAGGCGGGCCTGGTGGAATGCTTCCAGATACAGCCACGACCCGGCAAGAGGAATCGGTGTGAGTTGTTTATCAGTCGGAACCTCCGATTCTTGAGGAGTGGTAATGTCTCAATGCAGCATGATGACCGAGCATTTCCTGTCAAAGCCAGAGGTAATATTGAAAACGAAGTGCGAGATAAATCGCACATATCGATAAATGTTTAATCATTGCTAATAACCAAGAGACTTTGTCCAGAAGAACGAAGGGTTTCCATTTTATGACTCTTAAAGAACTCGCAGTGCACATTGCTGCTGAATTTCGAAAACTTTACGGACGTCCGCCGCGCTGGATTGTTGTCGCGCCCGGTCGTATGAATGTGATTGGTGAACACACCGATTACAACGACGGTTTCGTGCTGCCCATGGCCATCGAACGCTACGCCGTCATGGCTGCGGACGAGGCAATTATGTCCGGAAAAATTTCCATCTATGATGCGCAGTTCAAAGAAATAGCAATCATTGGCATTTCCGTGCTTGTCACCAAAGGCGAGCCGAAATGGTCGAATTATGTCCGTGGCGTCATTGCCGGATTCCAACGGCGCGGCCAAGAGATACCTGCGCTCGATGTTGTCTTTATGTCCACCGTGCCGGTGGGTGGTGGACTTTCCAGCAGCGCTGCGTTGGAAGTTTGCACCGCGACTCTCATTGAAGCTGCGACCGGCAGGGAGATTGACCCGATTGAAAAAGCATTGCTCGCACAAAAGGCCGAGCACGAATTCGCCGGCGTTCCCTGCGGCATCATGGACCAGTTCATCTCCGTGCTCGGACGCAAAGATCATTTGCTCCTGCTCGATTGCCGCTCACGCGAGACACAACTTGTGCCCATGAGCGATCCATCTATTTCACTGCTTGTCATCAACACGAGCGTGAAACATGAGTTGAGCAACGGCGAATATGCCAGGCACCGCGCCGAATGTGAACAGGCCGCAAAAATCCTCGGCGTGCCTTCGCTCCGTGACGCGACAGTCGCCATGCTTGAAAATGCGAAAGGCAAGATGAACGAAGTTGTTTATCGTCGTGCTCGTCACGTCATCAATGAAATTGAGCGCACCGTTCGTGCTGCCGAAAAGTTTCGCGCATCAGACTGGCTGGAAGCTGGTGATCTGATGTATGAGAGCCATCGGTCGCTCCGCGACGATTATGAAGTGAGTTGCGAGGAACTTGATGTAGTTGTGGAGATCGCCAAATCCATCGGTGTCAAAGGCGGCGTGTTCGGCTGCCGTATGACCGGCGGCGGCTTTGGCGGTTGTGCAGTCGCGCTGGTCATAACGGAATTGGTCGAACCCATTTCTAAAAGAATTGTGGCGGATTACAGAGCAAAAACAGGAATCGAAGCCAACATCTTCAGTTCCCGTCCTACGTTCGGTGCGACGATTATCAAGAGCCACTTCCGGAATGTTGTGTGGCGATGAATACTACGTGTGCAAAACTTTTGACCACACCGTCGTGTTAATGCGCTGACGGCGAATTAGGTTTTTGTTTCGCCCCACCGGTTGCTTCTTTGGACTATTCCATCCTTAGTTGATAACTTGCGTGGGGCGTCGGCTTTTCTCATGGCCCACTTTTTTATGAAAGACGGCTATGTCTTTTAATCGTATTAATCGTGCTTCCAAATTGTATGTTTTATTAACTACAGGATGCGGCTACGAAACTCGACGTTGTCGTGGAAATTGCGGAGGGAGTCTTCCAATTTTCCATGGACGCAAAAAGGATACACTACCCGAAAGGCGATTGAAATGTTGATACCCAATGAAATCATGCTATTTTTGGTTGTTAGGCGCAAGTTTACAAACTACATCTTTGTGCAGGTATTCAACAGCAGTCGTTATGGCATAATTAAACTTAATAACCATTAAGAAATTATGTTGTCGGAAGATAAGATTATCGTTTTTTCCATGAAAGAGACAAAAAACTACCGTTATACAGCGTTCACACTGATTGAACTGTTGGTGGTAATTGCTATCATCGCCATTTTAGCGGCGATGCTGTTGCCCGCTTTGGCAAAGGCCAAAGCAAAGGCGCAAGAGGCTTCTTGCATGAACAATAACAAACAAATCGGATTGGCTTTGATGATGTATGCTGGTGACAGTAATGACTTAATGCCTTGGCCGAACTTTGAAAATCCTACATTAAATCCAACACAGCTTCCTGGTTGGCTTTATAAACCACTCTCCGATGGCAAAAATAGTCCTCCAGACCCAACAGTCGCGCCATACAACGCGAATACCCAACTGGCCTACCAAGATGGACAATTATGGCCATACACGAAAAGTGAAGGCGTTTACCTATGTCCCACCGATGTCGCCGTAAATTGGGGAACGCAAAACTGGAAAAACCGTCCAGAAAAACTCTCTACCTACGTTTGG
>DATAUQ010000165.1:0-13606 GCA_036268155.1 Verrucomicrobiia bacterium
GCTTCAATACCAATCCAAATGCCGGATAATTTACCCGGAGAATGGAGTTCAATTGGCCGAACCAAAGTTCAAACTGGAACCAATTCAGCAATTATTGAAGGCGGTTATGCTGTCAACAAACAAGAATTAGAGGACGCGGAATTTTCGTTTCGCGCCAGGGCGCCGATTGGCGCGGAGCAGGTGCAAATCTGGGGCGGCTTCCACTTTCGCGATCGTGACAGCCGGTATGTTTTTGCATTGCGTGGTGGAAACGATAACGACATTTATCTTGCACGTTATGCTCCGGACGGTGGAATAAGATTTCTAGGCTTTGCACCGCTGGATTTCAAGCCAGTTCCCGGTGTCTGGTATGGCTTGCGAGTGGTCACTCTTGGAAATCAAGTTCAAATTTTTCTAAACGATGAAAAAATTCCTCGCCTTAATGCCAAAGATCGTGATCCGCTTTGGAATGGCGGAAGCGTTCTTTTGGGCGGTGGCTGGTTGCCGGCTGAATTTGCGGACTTGCAGATGAAAGAATTAACTGATGAAGAGAAGAAAACATTTCTCGCAATCGGCGACGAGCGATGGACTGCTCCGGCAGTTGACAAGGAAGCGCTCCGGAAAAAAGAGCGCGCCGACTATTCGCCCGAAACAATTCCGGCTTCAAATTCCCCGCGCGCGGATTTTTCACTGGATGGAAGCTGGCTTTTCATGCCGGACTATCAATTGTCCGGCGGCGAGCCGCCGATTCAACTGAACTACGACGATCAAGGCTGGCATATCATGCAAGTTCCATCGTTTTGGACACCGGCTTTGTCCTGGCTTCACGGTGAAACCGGCTTTCCTGACCTGGATGAATTTTCAAAAACCAAAAGTGTCGCCGAAAGTTTGTATGTCCAGCGGATCAAGCAGTGTGATTCTTATACTTTTGACTGGCATAAAACCGGTGCCGCATGGTATCGGCATTACATAGAACTTCCGCCGGATATAAGTGGCCGGCATTTTGAATTAACTTTTAATGCTATTGCCAAGGTATCGGAAGTATGGGTCAACGGAATTGAAGTTGGAAATCATACTGGACTGTTTGGCCAGGTAAAATGCGACATTACGAAGGCCATTAAACCGGGGCACAACGTGATTGCCGTCCATGTAATCAGCAAGCCGGATTCAAACCAGGCAAACCCCGGCAAAGTTGAAGGCGTTGCAGTAACAGTGGAAGTGACTTCGGCCATGCTGCACTCTCTGCCGCACGGAATGCTTCAGGATGATGTCGGCGGCATTTGGCAGCCGGTGAAACTCACCGAGACGGCGCCTGTTCATGTCAGCGACTGTTTCATCGAGCCGGGATTGTATGGCGCAGACATAAACCTGGACATTCTGAATGACAGTCAGCAACCGGCGAAAATCCAAGTTGACTACTCAATCGCGTCGGTTGAAGACGGTTCAATCCTTTACTCCAATCAAGTCGTGCAACCGTTTGTGGCGACGGCTGACGTTACAAACCAGCTAAAGCTGACAACGCCCCATCTTAATCCGAAACTTTGGTCTCCGCAAAATCCGAACCTTTACAATCTTGAAGTGAGATTGAAATCTAAAAGCGAAGTCATTGACAGTTACAAGGTGCGGTTTGGTTTCAGGACTTTCACGGTTGACGGGAACAGATTCTTGCTGAACGGCCAGCCGTTCTGGTTGCGCGGCGCGAATCCGTTTCCAAATACTTTGATGCCCAATGACAAAGAGCTTGCCCGCCGTTTCATGACAATTGCGCGCGAAGGAAATGTGAGCGTGACCCGCTCGCATATTGTTCCATACACTTCAACATGGCTGGACGCGGCGGATGAAGTCGGCATGGGGGTATCCTTTGAAGGCACCTGGCCGTGGTTGATGTTGGAAGGCGAGCCGCCGGGCGACGACCTTGTTCAAGCGTGGCATGATGAATTTATTTCCTTAATCAAGGAGGACCGAAACCATCCAAGCATTATCCTGTGGACCGTCAACAACGAAATGAAGTTCGAGCAGATGGACCAAAACAATCCAGAAAGGCTCAAGAAAAAATGGGCGATTCTCAATGATGCGATCAAGGCCATGCGCGAAGCCGACCCGACACGCCCGGTCGTTGCGGATTCATCTTATGTCCGAAAGGAAACGCAGCGCGGTTATCAGACACTGGTCAAGCCAGAAGGTTTGGACGACGGCGACGTGGATGATCTTCATCGTTATTATGGCTGGTATAATGAATCATTTTTTCATCTTTACGACGGGCAGTTCAATGAATTAGTCACACCCGGACGGCCGCTCATCAGCCAGGAAATGTCCACCGGCTATCCGAACAATGACGATGGACATGCCGTCAGATTTTATCTTTTCAAGCATTACACGCCGCAGGCACTCGTGGGAGACTATGCTTATGAAAATGCCGACCCGGCGATTTTTCTAAAACGGCAGGCGTTCATGACCAAGGGGCTGGCGGAAACTTTGCGCCGCACCAGCCATGACGAAGCTGCGGGCGTATTATATTTTTCCTACTTCACATGGTTTCAAACTCCCTGGCTGGTGAATGGCATCAAGCCGTGGACGGCTTATTACGCGTTGAAAACCGCATTGCAGCCTGTTTTGGTCAGCGCCGAATTATATGGGAGACATTTTTACTCTGGGACAACTTTTCATGAAAGAGTTTGTGTTGTCAATGATTCTGAAGACTATCAAGCAATTGTTGGAAGTCATCTAACCTGGGAATTTCTGCACGACGGCCAGGTTTTATCTCGCGGACAGCTTGAAGTTCCTACGGTCAATTATTACACAAACCAATGGCTTGATGTGGAATTTGTGACGCCGCAAAACTTGCCAGCACCGCGCGTGGATGGGCAATTACTTCTTGAGTTGGAATCCAACGGAAAAATATTGTCCACGAACAATTATGACGTTGTAATCGCCACACCCGAATGGTCAAAAGGCGAATCAGATAAAACGGCTAACATTATTTTCTGGAATCCCGGCAATCATCCGGCTGACAGCCTGTCTGATTTGCCAATGACCACTGTGGATTCACTTGAAACAGTCAGTCCAACGAATGTTTTGATTGTCGGCAGTCTGGACGACGTGACTTTGACTTCATCTGAAACAGACCAACTGAAAAATTTTGTTTCTCAAGGCGGTCATCTCCTCATGCTTCACCCTGGAAAACTGCTGGCAGATATTTTTCCAGATCAGATAAAGTCATATAAAGCCAAAGAAGGTGAAATTGTCACGATGCACGTTCCTGAATCCCCGGTTTTTTCTGGAATTGAGCCTTTGGACATGGCATGGTTTGATCGAGGCGACAGGCGTTTGCCGCTCGCCTGCACTGGAGTTTATCAAGCTGTTTCCGGACGCGATGACACGACGGCCCTGGCCGACCAATGCGACATTCATGCTTATCTGAAAACCACGTCAGAAATTACAAGATATACCGGAAACCCATTGGTGGAGATACAGATTGGCAAAGGACGTTTGCTTGCCAGCGAATTGAATCTTGAGTCGGCCAAAAACGATCCGATAGCACGCCGCCTGTTGATGAATATGATTGGGTATTTGCAGAATGATTGAGTTGGCGCAATTTGAAATTTTTCACGGGCAAAAAACACTGTTCTATTTTATGAAATCACACCTGGCAATCGCGTTTTTGACACTTTTTCAAATCTGCCATTCGGCAGCGGCGCAACAAAATGTCCTGGACAAATTTGTCGCTCCAAATGACGTGACTTGGAACTCCCTCGGCACAAATGAAAATGATTCCATGCCCATCGGCAATGGAGACATCGCCGCGAATGTCTGGACGGAGCAGAACGGCGACTTGGTGCTGCTCGTGGCAAAGGCCGATGCGTGGACGGAATTGGGAAAACTCGTGAAACTCGGTCGCGTGCGGATACAACTGAATCCGAATCCGTTTGCAGGAGCCACCAGTTTTACGCAAGTCCTCAAGTTGGAAGATGGCAGCATCGAATTGAAGAACGGCGGAAATACCGTCCGCGTTTGGATTGATGCGAACCATCCGGTGATGCACGTCGAGACGCATTTGGAAAATCCCGGGACGTTTCAGGCGAATCTGGAACTCTGGCGCACAACGCATCCTTTTCCGGGACATTCGTCGGATAAAGGCGGCTTGTTTGAAATGGGCGGCGATTCGATTCCCGTCAATTTCGAGGCGGACACGGTTCTTCCCGCCGGCTCGGATCGCATCACTTGGTGCCATTTTAATACCAACAGCATTTATCCTTTCGCACTTCAGATGGAGCATCTGGAATCTCTCGTTTCAAAATATCCCGATCCACTTTTGCATCGTTGCTTTGGCGCGACATTGACCGGACCGGGTCTGGTCAGCAGTGACGATCATACCTTGAAGTCGTCTGCTCCCAGCAAGGATTTCCGGATCGATTTGATTGCGCTCACGCAGAAGCAGGCTGATTCCGTGCAAGCGTGGCAAAACAATCTTGATGCGCTGGTCAAAGAAGCGAACGCGGCGGATTTACAGCAGGCATGGGCGGCGCATCAACAATGGTGGCAGGATTTTTGGAACCGCAGTTGGATTCATGTCAGCGGAACGGAAGTTGCCGCCAAAGTTTCCCAAGGTTACGTCATGCAGCGTTATATGATGGCCTGTTCCTCGCGCGGCGAACTGCCGGTAAAATTCAACGGCGGCCTTTTCACCGTCGGGCATGATATGCCCGATGGTAATAAAGATTCGAGCAACGGAAATCACAATCCAGATTTTCGCGCATGGGGAAATTCCTATTGGAACCAAAACAACCGCCTGCTTTACTGGCCGTTGATCGCCACGGGCGACAACGACCTGCTCAAGCCGTGGTTTGATCTGTATCTGAACGCGCTGCCGCTGGCGAAGGATCGCACGCAACTTTACTATCATCACGACGGCGCCTCCATACCGGAAACGATGTATTTCTGGGGCGTGCCGAACATGAACGATTTCGGCTGGAACAATCCATCCAATGAATTGAAAAGCAACTGGCAGCGTTATCACATTCAGGGAACTTTGGAAGTCATCGCCCAGATGCTGGATTATTATGAATACACTGGCGACGCCGATTTCGCGCGCACTTCAATTGTTCCTTTTGCCGATGCGATTGTGACTTATTATGACCAACACTGGCCGCGCGATGAAAATGGAAAAATCAGAATGTCTCCTTCCCAATCCTTGGAAACCTACCAACGCGATGCCGTCAATCCGACACCGGACATCGCCGGACTCAAAAGTGTTCTGCCCCGGCTTCTGGCTCTTCCAAAAGAATTGACCTCCAGAAAGCAGCGGACTGCCTGGGCCAAAACGCTCAAAGATTTGCCGCCCATTCCGATAGGGAAAACCGCGCACGGAAAACTGCCGCCCCTCGGCGTTGGCGACACCAACGGGACGCCGACAATTCTTCCCGCTGAAAAATATGGCAAGACCAGCAACAGCGAAAACCCGGAACTTTACGTCTCTTTTCCCTATCGTCTTTACGGCGTGGGCAAACCCGGTCTCAAACTGGCGCAGGACACTTTTGCCGCCCGGCTCTTTCGTGAAGACACTTGCTGGGGACAGGACGGGACGGAATCAGCCGTTTTGGGATTGACGCGCGACGCTAAAAAAGCCGCCACCGCCGAATTCACCGATTACGGCGACGAACGCTTCCCGTGGTTCTGGAAAGCAGGGCACGACTGGATTCCCGATTTCGACAACGGCGGTTCCGGCATGATCACGCTGCAACTGATGCTGATGCAATGCGACGGCAAGCGCATCCAGCTTTTGCCCGCATGGCCTGCGGATTGGACGGCGGATTTCAAGCTGCACGCGCCTTATCAGACAACCGTGGAAGGACACGTCGAAAACGGCAAGGTCACAAATTTGAAAGTGACGCCACAATCCAGAGCCAAAGACGTGGTAATATTGCCTGTCCAGTAAATTGATTCAACCAGGCGTCGTGGTGGTGATGATTTTGGTGCTTCCACGAAATTAAGGCATGGGGCGCAGGGCGTTGCCAAGCAGCCGTTGGCGGGATTAATAGCATTATTTCCCGGTTGCAAGTCAGCCACAAGTCGGGCAATGAATAAAACACCATCTGACCTTTGACGGGCAATAGATTGACGCGCCGTCCGGCGACAAACAATCGAATTTTCGATTTTGGCGCACCCTTCAACTAAAAGTTTTTTGAACCTGCAAAATGAGGGACGCGTTTGCGGCGTGAACACGAGCCTGATGGGAGAGTCTTCTGGACGAAGTGTTTTATCCAGCATAGCTTCATGCACCTTCTGGCTGAATCGGATGAAGAAAAAATTAAAATGGATTTTTGGCGCGCTCGCCGTGGCGTTCGGGTTGTTGCAGTTCACCAATCCACCGCGCACGAATCCGCCGGTCGTCAACGACTTGATGACCCCAAACGCGCCACCGCCGAAAATCGCCGCGATGCTGCACACGGCGTGCTACGACTGTCATTCCTACGAAACGCGCTGGCCGTGGTATTCGCACATCGCGCCGATGTCGTGGCTGATTGCGCAGGATGTGAATGAAGGCCGCGAGAACTTGAACCTTTCCGACTGGCCGGTAAATAATCCCGCGCGCGCCGCCAAACGGCTGGAGAACATGAGCGAAGAAATTGATTACCGTGAAATGCCGCCGGAGAAATACACGGCGATTCATGCTGATGCCCGGCTCACGGACGCCGAGTGCAAGGAAATGACCGATTGGTTGGACGCGGAAGCGGCGCGATTGAAGGCATTGCCGGCAAAATAATTTTATGCTGCACACGGAATTGATTCCCGCCGCCGAAAAAAGTTCACGGCTGATGGTGATGCTGCACGGCTTGGGCGACAGCATTGACGGCTATCGCTGGATGCCGGAGGCTCTGGACTTGCCGTGGCTGAATTTTCTGCTCGTCAATGCGCCGGACGAATACTTCGGCGGCTATTCGTGGTTCGATTATCCTGCCGACATCATGCCGGGCGTATTGCGCAGCCGGAAATTACTATTCAACCTGCTCGACGATTTGTGCGCGAAAAATTTTCCGGCGGAACAAATCACTCTGGGCGGTTTTTCGCAGGGCTGCCTGATGACGATTGACGTTGGCTTGCGTTACCCGCACAGACTCGCCGGACTCGTCGGGATCAGCGGCTGGGTTTTTGAGATTGATAAGTTGCTGAAAGAACTTTCACCCATCGCGAAACAGCAGCGCCTGCTCGCCACGCACGGCGCATTCGACCCGCTCATCCCGTTCGATAAAGTGCGTGAACAAATCCAGTCGCTCAAGGCCGCCGGCCTCAATGTCGAGTGGCGCGAATTTCCCAAGGCGCACACCATCCACGGCGAAACCGAACTTGCCGTGATCCGAAATTTTGTGCGCGCCGGTTATCCTGTTGCGGGCAAATAACCGGCGCGCTGGTGAAACCGCGCAGGCACGCGGATTTGGGAAGATCAAATCTTCACTTCGCGGTTCGCGCCGGGCATCCATATCTGTTCCGGGCGCGGCTGGTTGGCGGTCTGCCAGTCCATCGCATTTTCCACGGCCTCGCGCATTTTGGCGAACCACCAGTTCGCGCGGGAGATGCGCCCTTCGCGCCGCGCCGTGTGCGCGCGGGGTTTGATGCCGTTGAATCCGAGTTCGAGTTGTTCGTTGGTTGTCATAATTTTGTTTTAATTACGACAACACTTTGGCAGAGGGGGTGGGACAATTGCTGTCCAAGCAAAAAGAATTTCGGGATTATATCTTTCACAAACCCAAAAATTAATAAAAACCAATGAAATAAAGGGTGAAAGTGGCTTTTTAGGTCTTTTTACAAAAATATCAGGCTTTACGATTTTAGATCGTTCAGGGATGCTTTGACATTATGGCATCAAGTCCGCCACCTGATTCTGGACAGAAGAACCCAGTTCCGTATTCGTTCTGGAATCTTATCCGAGATGCTTTCATTGTTTTATTGGCATTACTTCCAGAGGCTGCACAAAGAATTTCATTATTGTTTACTGACAAGCCTCTTTTTCCCCTGCTTGAAGAAAAGGGGGTTGCTGTGAGTTGGCTTCTACTTTTTACAGTTCCTCTGGGCTTGCTTTTGTTTTTCAAAACCCATCGCACAAAAGCAAAAGAAGAGGCAATTTTTCTGGCTGACAAATTTCCTAAAAATGCACCCGTTTTATTATTTGCCATTATCTGTGCTTTTTTCTTATTGGTTTTGCATGGATGCAATTTAAGTTCGGAAAATTCCAGATTGGAGGGTTTTTTGTCTTTTGCAACAAACCCGCCTTCAATTTTTAGTAATACAAATTCCATGCAAATATCATTAACTGATTCAGATCTTGCGTCACTGGCTGGAAAGGCCAAAAAATTTGCTGATTCGTTTGTAAAAACAAACGGAAACAAGCCGAAAATGATTCTAATTCTTTCCCCGGCTGCTAAAAATTCCAAACATTTAGTTCGTCAAATAAAAGATATGGCTAAAACATCTGGGTGGGACGTGACATTGAGAGAAACTCCTACGCTGCAAGATTCTCTTCGCGGAATATGGATTTACGAAGTGGATGCCCTTCATCCGCCGAGTGAATATATTTTTTGGGGTAATGCTTTTCAGGATTGTTCAATTCTGACATCTCCCGCAATATGGGTTGGCGGTATGGAGGAGGCTCACGTCACTATCTTGGTCAATGACCCAGATTATATTTACTAAATAAATCGGGATTGTATATTTGACAAACCCAAACTTTTTGACGGTCCTCTTTTTGAGGACGGAAATTAGCCGCTCACGGGCGCAGTTCAACCACATCGCCCGTTTCCAGCGGCACGACCGTGCCGTTCAACAAAACTTTCGGGTCAAGCGTCGCGCTTTCACCGTCGCGCGTGATGATGATTTGTTTTGGCTCGCGTGAATCCAGATAATTCGCCGTGGCGATGGCCTGCGCGAGCGTCAACCCGGCGACCCACGGCACTTGCGGATTCTGCACCGGCCCGACAATCCTCACGCTCGGCGTCTGCAAAGCCTGCTGTTGCCGCAACGCCGCATTCTGGCCTTCGAGAAACGCCTCCTGCGCCTTCGTCTGGGCCGCAGATTTTGTCGTGCAGCTTGAAAGCAGCGCCGCCGTTGAAAATACAACGGCCAAAACGCAAATCAATTTTCCGTGGCAATCTTTCATTCCGGCTGCTTGAGGATTTTTCCGAAGTCGCCCTCAACCGGTTCAATTTCAATCCGGCGCGCTTCTTCCGAATTCGACGTTCGCGGCGCAAGCGGCGAAGCCGTTTTCTTTTCCATCTTCGCTGCGGCAATCAATGGCGGCATTGCTGTTCCGACCGCCGCGTCGTCGGGCGACTCACTGTCCGGCGGTTCGGCATTTTGCCCCGGCATAAAAAAATTGCTCCGGCCATCGAGCCATTTGGCATAACGCTGAAAAGTCCACATACCGTGCTCCGCGCCGGTTTCGAGCGCGGAAATGATTTTGAAAAATTCGCGGGTGCGGATGAAATTTCTCACCGCGTTCGTCGCCATGAGAATTTCACATTCGGGCACGCGGATGTTCAAATCCTCCCGGAAATGGAGCCGCTGTGCAACGACCGCCACGAGGCAGTCGGCGAGTTGCGCGCAAACGGTGTTTTGAATCTCCGCCGGAAAAGCCGAGGCGACCCGTTGCAATGCCTCGGCGCAATTTGAGGAATGAACCGTCGCTAAAACCAGATGGCCGGTTTCCGACGCGCTCAAAGTCAGGCGCATCGTTTCAGGATCGCGCATTTCGCCGACCATCAGCACATCCGGGTCTTCACGCAACGCGTCCAGCAAAGCCTGCTCGAAACTCGGCGTGTCGCGCCCAACTTCGCGCTGCCGGATGAAAGCGCGCCGCGATCGGAAGGCGTATTCAATCGGACTTTCCACGGTGATAACGTGCAGGGTTTCCGTCAGGTTAATTTCCTGAATCAACGCCGCCAGCGTTGAAGATTTTCCACTGCCCGTCGGGCCGCTGACGAGGATCAATCCGTGCGTGTTTTTGACAAGTTTCTTGAGGTCGGGATGCAAATTGAGTTTTTCGACCGTGGACTGAAACGCGCTCAACAAGCGAATGGCCAACCCGACGCCGCGCGCCGTTTGCAAAATGTTGATCCGGCAACGGACACCATGAATCGTCCGCGACAAATCAAACGAACCACGCTCCAAAAAAACCGGCCATTGTTCCGCGCCGAGAAGTTCGCGCGCGATTTCCACGAGAGTTTTGGGCGCGATAGGTTCGCCCGTCATCTGCAGCGCGCCGCGAACGCGCAACGCCGCCGGCATTCCGGCTTCCAGATGCAAATCGCTCGCGCCGCTGCCCGCCGCCGATTCAATCAATGAGTCCAGTCGCATTTATTTCCTTTATCCAACACCGCAGCCCGTGAAAAGTCTTTTCAAGATTGCGCCAAAGAATTTTTCCATGCCGCCACAGCCGACTTGATTTCTGCGGCGCAATTGGCGCGCGGTTTCACGAAGCGCGGAGTAAACCATGGAAACAATCCGACCAAATCCGGCGTCACCAAAATCTGCCCGTCGCAATCCGGCCCGCTGCCGATGCCGATGGTGGGGATTGAAATCGTCTGTAAAATCTCTTTGGCGACCGGCGGTGTCACCAATTCCAGCACGATGGCGAACGCACCCGCATCGGCCAGCGCTTTCGCGTCGTCGAGCAATTTCTGATGCTCTGCATCTTTTTTGCCTTTGATGTGATAACCGCCTTCTTCCAAAACGTGCTGAGGCAACATTCCGAGATGTCCGCAAAAGGGAATTCCGGCGGACACGATGGCTTTGACCTGTGGCAGAATTTCCCGTCCGCCTTCCGCCTTCACAAATTCCGCGCCCGCTGCGACAAGTTTTTTTGAATTGGAAACCGCGCTTTCAATCGTGTCGTAACTTTGGAAGGGCAAATCCGCGCCGAGCAGCGCATTCGGTTTCGCGCGCGCGGCGGCACGGACGTGATGTTCCATTTCCGCCATCGTGACGTGCGTCGTGTCAGGATAACCGAGCACCACCATGCCGAGCGAATCGCCGACCAGCAGCAATGGCATGCCCGCCTCGTCGAGCAGTTTCGCCATCGGAAAATCATACGCCGTGAGCGCGGCAATCTTTTCACCGCGACTTTTCATCGCTCGAATCATCTCGGTGGTAATTTTAGAATTCATTTTTCGTCCGCAGATTACACAGATTTTTCTGAAACATTTTTACGTGCGTCAATCAGCGTAATCTGCTGAAAACTTATTTTATTTTGAAAAAACTTTTAAGCAATTCTTCTGGCGAAGTCGTAGCCGTGCCGATTTTGCCGACGACAATTCCTGCCGCGTGGTTTGATAAAATTGCCGCTTCAATCGGCGACGCGCCCGCCGCAATCGCCAGCGTGAACGTGGCGATCACCGTGTCGCCCGCGCCGGAAACATCGAAGACTTCCTGGGCGATGGTCGGAATGTGAAACGGTTTTTGCCCGCGCTGGCAGAGAAGCATTCCCAATTCGCCAAGCGTGATGAGCAGCAGCGCCGGACGCAATTCGTTCAGCAACCGTTCCGCGACAAGCATCAGATTTTTGTCCACGAACGGATTTGCGTTCTTCGTGTCGTCCGGCAAGTCCGCGAGTTCAAACGCCTCCTTGCGGTTCGGTGTGATGAGTGAAAGATTGCTCAAATTCAGGTGATGCACCGGCTTCGGATCAAGGCTCAACCACACGCCACGTGCGCGACACAGTGATTTGATTTCGTTTAACAATGGCTGTGTGACGACGCCTTTGCCGTAATCGCCGACGATGATTGCATCGGAGTTTTTCAATTTGGCTTTCAGCGCGTCCAATAATTTTCCAGACAATTTCCCGTCGAGACCGTCGCGTGTTTCACGGTCAATGCGGACGATCTGTTGTTTATGCGCGACGATGCGGGTTTTGACGCTCGTGTGCCGCGAGGGATTTGCCACCAATCCGGCACAGCCGATTTTTTGTTGCTGCAACAATTTTTGCAATTGCTGGGCGGCGTCATCGTGGCCAATCGCGCCAAAAAGTTCTGTGGGAATTTTCAACGCCGTCAAATTGCGCGCGACGTTGGCCGCGCCGCCGGGCATGAAGCTTTCGCGCTCAAAATCCACGACCGGCACGGGCGCTTCCGGCGAGATGCGCGAGACGCCGCCCCAGATGAACTGGTCGAGCATCACGTCGCCGAGGACGAGCACGCGGGTTTTTGCCGCAGCGGACAAAATCTGCCGTGCGCGGGAAGCGGATAGTTTGTTTGCACTCATTTTATTTTAGCCACAGATGAAACACAGATTGAACACAGATGAAAACAAAAACATTTCGCCTGAAATTATCTGTGTTTCATTTGTGAAAATCTGAGGCTCAAAAAATTAATTCAAAAAAGTCGTCAACGGACTTGTTGCGCTGGCGGTTTCTTGCGTTGAGCCAAGTCCGGCTTCAAACGCGGCGCGTCCGGCTTCGACGGCCATTTTGAAGGCGACGGCCATTTTGTCCGGGTCGCTCGCCACGGCGATGGCGGTGTTCACAAGCGCGGCGTCCGCGCCCATTTCCATCGCTTCGGCGGCGTGGCTCGGCGCGCCAAGTCCCGCATCTACGACAACGGGCACGGTGGCTTGTTCAATGATGATACGGATTTGGTCGCGCGTCTGCACGCCGCGATTCGAGCCGATGGGCGAGCCGAGCGGCATCACCGTCGCGACGCCGATGTCTTGCAATCGTTTCGCTAGAACCGGATCGGCATTAATATATGGCAAAACTGTGAAACCTTCCTTGACCAAAATTTCCGCCGCGCGAAAAGTTTCAATCGGATCGGGCAGCAGATAACGCGGGTCGGGATGGATTTCGAGCTTCACCCACTTCGGCAATCCGGCGGCGGCGGCGAGGCGCGCGAGGCGGACGGCTTCCTCGGCGTTCATCGCGCCACTGGTGTTGGGCAGCAAAAGAAATTTTTTCGGGTCAATGAATTCCAGGATGTTCGCGAACGGATCATTTTTGCCGGACAAATCGGCGCGGCGCAGGGCGACGGTGACCATTTCCGCGCCGCTGGCGGCGAGCGCGTCGCGCATGGCTTCCGGCGAGGAAAATTTTCCCGTGCCCATGATGAGCCGCGAACGGAAAATCCGTCCGGCGATGACCAATGGCTGGTTTGAAAGCGACATTGCAGACAATTTAGAAAATTCTGGCCGGTTGTCGAGGCGGGAACCAATTGCCAAAATTAGCCATTTCCAAGTTCCAAAGTTACAAACCCCTTTTCATCCAGCAAAAATTGTTTGAGTTCAAAACCAAATACTATTTCCAGAATTTCGTAATCCTGCGTTTCTTCAGAAACATTTCCCGGTTGGGAAATTTGAAAATGGAATATGAATCTGTATGGAAAAAATCCTCGTGGAAGAGCCGGAAACCAAAGCCAGCCTCTTGTTTTTGGCATTTCCCTCAAGACGATTTTCTGGAGAAATGAAATCATATTTTGCGCTCCGCCTTTTTGAAAGCTTCACCTCGGCTTATGCACAAAGCAAACCTGAATAGTTGCAAGGCATTGGTGAATTTGACTTTCCGCTATTGTTGTGAAATCTAACTCTTTATTCCCGAACCGTCGGGCGCGAATCCGACAGCGGCAATCCCAATCGAAGCGCCATTTTGTTG
>DATAUQ010000166.1:0-3661 GCA_036268155.1 Verrucomicrobiia bacterium
CCGCGCGTTCCGATCACGGCGAAACTTGTGGCGAATCTTTTGGTGGCATCGGGCGCAAATAGAATTCTTGCGATGGATTTGCACGCGCAGCAGATTCAGGGTTTCTTCGACATTCCTGTGGATCATCTTTATGCCGCGCCGGTGATGTATGATTATTTGAAGAAGAAAAAACTGAAAGACCTCGTCGTGGTCAGCCCGGACACCGGAGGTTTGAAAATGGCGCACGCGTATTCGCAAGTGCTCGAAACCGGCCTGGCCATCGTCGCGAAACGGCGCACCAGCGCGACGCACGTTGAGTCCATGGCGGTCATCGGCGACATCAAGGGCAAAAATGTTTTGCTCGTGGACGATTTGACGGAGACGGCGGGCACGCTCACTTCAGCCGCAACTTTATTAAAGAAAAAAGGCGCGAAACAAATTATCGCCTGCGTTTCCCACGCGATTTTAGGACAGACTGGCATCGAAAGATTGCGCAAATCGGATATTGACGAGTTGATAACAACTGATACAGTCCAACGCCCTGCGATTGACGGAGTGAAGATCACGACGCTGTCAGTCGCCGGACTTTTGGGCGAAGCCATCAAACGGATTCACAGTAATTCGTCGGTGAATTCGCTCTTTGAATTCAAAGGCGGGCGCACAAGTTAAACAAGCGTCGCCGGAAAATAATTTTAAGAAAAAAATGAAATCAGTTGCATTGAAAGCTTATCCGCGCGCGCAAGTGCAGCGCGCCGAAGTCACCAAACTCCGCCGCGCCGGACGCGTGCCAGCGACCATTTACGGCCGTCTGGCCAAGCCGCAGAACCTCGAAGTGAATTCAAAGGAATTCGCCGACTTGCTGCATCATTCCGTTTCGGAAAATCTGCTTGTGGATTTGTCCGTCGAAAACGACGCGCGTTCCAAGCGCCTCGCGCTCGTGCAGGAAATCCAGCATCACCCGCTCGATGGAAAAGTTTTGCACGTTGATTTCCACGAAGTCGCCGAGAACGAAAAAGTCACCGTGCAAGTGCCGGTGGAAACGTCCGGCGAAGCTGCGGGCGTGAAAGTCGGCGGCGGCACGCTGGAACACGTTTTGTTCAAACTGAAAGTCCGTTGCCTGCCGAAAGATTTGCCGGAACAGATCATCATTGACGTGACGCCGCTGGAAATCGGCAAGTCCATTCACTTGGGCGACATCAAAGCGCCGGAAGGCGTTGAAATTTTGGGCGACAAGCATATCACCGTCGTCGCCGTCTCCGCGCCGCGCGCCGAAGAAGTGGTTGCGACCGATGCTGCGGCTCCGGCTGCTGGCGATGTCGAGATGACGAAAGAGAAAAAAGAAGAAGGCGCGGAAGCTGGCAAAGCTGGCGAAAAAGCCCCAGCCAAAGCCGCCGCCGCCGGCGACAAAAAAACCGAGGCCAAACCGGAAGCGAAAGCTGCCGAGAAGAAGAAATAATTTTTGCGGCGCAAGCCGCTTTCCCCGCGCATGGAAAATGTTTTTCTCATCGTGGGCTTGGGAAATCCGGGCGCGGAATACGCAAAGACGCGCCACAACGCCGGATTTTTGCTCGTCGAAAAACTGGCGGCGAAATGGAAATGCGATTGGGCGAACGAACGAAAGTTCAAGGCGCGGATTGCAAAGACCGAACGTGATGGCAAAAAGATTTTGCTGTGCGAGCCGCAGACGTTCATGAATTTGAGCGGCGAGACATTCGGTGCGTTAAAAGATTTTTATCAGTTGCCGTTGAAGCAGATTTTGGTGGCGGTGGACGACGCGGATTTGCCGTTTGGCGAAATCCGGCTGCGCAAAAGCGGCAGCAGCGGTGGACATCATGGTTTGGAATCCATCGAGCAGCATCTGGCGTCACGCGAATTTGCCAGATTGCGGATTGGGATCGGACGCAAAGACGGTTCGCGTGAGATTACAAATTACGTTCTCGGAAAATTTGATTCGTCCGAGAGCGAGTTGTTGAAAAAAGTTTTGGAACGGGCGACGGATCAAGTCGAAACTTGGCTGGACGCGGGGATTGAAAAAGCAATGAGTCAATTTAACGGAGTCGCAGACTCCACGAACGAAAAGAAAAAATAGTGAAACGATACGAAGGTCTGTTCATCCTGAACACAGCAGGAAAAGAAGAAGCCGTCAAAGACACGCTCGACAAGGTCGAGGCGGAAATTGTCGCCGCCGGTGGCAAAGTTGAAACCGTCCAGAAAATGGAACGGAAAAGTTTTGCGCGCGTCGCCGACAAAAAACACATCGCCGGATTTTACGCGAACGTCATTTTCAACGCGCCGGAAACTATCATCGCGCAGTTGAATTCCAAGTTCTCGCTGAACGCGGATGTTTTCCGCGTGATCTTCACCGACTCGCCGGAGCCGAAGCCCGCGAAATAAATTCAAAGGAATTTTATGGCCAGTTTTAACAAAGTGATTTTGATGGGCAATCTGACGCGCGATCCCGAATTGCGCTACACGCCCAAAGGAAACGCAATTGCAAAAATTGGTCTCGCAGTCAACCGCGTCTGGACGAACGAAGCTGGCGAAAAAAAAGAGGACGTTACTTTCATTGACGTGGAAGTCTGGGGTCGCACCGCCGAAAATGTCGGTCAATATATGCGCAAAGGCCGTCCGATTTTGGTCGAAGGCCGTCTCAAGCTGGATCAATGGGACGACAAGGCCACCGGCGCAAAACGCAGCAAGCTCGGCGTCGTTGCGGAAACGGTTCAATTTCTCGGCAGCGCGCCCGGCGCTGGCGAAGGTGGCTCACCGGCAACTCCGCGCGCGCCGCGTCCGGCTGCATCCGCACCCGCAAGTGAACCTGTTGAAGGCGATGCGCCGCCCGAAAGCGACGATGTTCCGTTCTGATTTTTAACCGCAGCAATTTCAAAATTATTTCGTATGGCAAAAACTGAAGTCATTCTCACTCACAACATCGTTGGTCTTGGCGGTGAATCCGACCAGGTCCGCGTCGCCGCCGGTTACGCGCGCAATTTTTTGTTTCCGCAAGGTTTTGCGGTTCCGCTGAACGGCGCGAACAAACGCCGCCTTGAGTCGCTCAAGCAGCGCCGCGCCGAGCGCGAGGCGCACGAGTTGAACACCATGAGCGAACTGGCGAAGGGCGTTTCAAAACTGATTTGCGTCATCAAGGTCAAGGCGGGCGACGATGGCAAGATGTTCGGCTCGGTGACGACGGGGATGATCGCCGACGAATTGAAGCACCAGTTCGACATCACGCTCGACAAGCGGAAAATCCATCTCGAGCATCCGATCAAGACGCTTGGCGAACATCAGATCGAATTGCACCTGCACGCCGAAGTCAAAAGCACGTTGAAGGTGCGCGTGGAAAGTCTGACGCCGCTTGCCGTGCCTGCCGCCGCCCAGGTGGAGGAAAAACCGCGCACCGAAAAACGCGGCCACCGTGGCGATATCGTCGCCCCGACCACCGAGGAACTCAAGGCCAAGCCCAAGGCGGAGAAAAAGCCGAAGGCCGAGAAGAAGGCCAAGGCCGAGTAATCTTAAAATTATTTTCACGAAGCCACGGAAAATTTTCCGTGGCTTTTTTATTTTGGATTAAATTCTTTGACCGCTGCACGCGGCTCTGTTTTTCTTCACGGAACAGGAATGGTTCCAAATTATTTTTATCCGGCCACGGTCGCGCTTTGCCTTGCGGCGGTGATTGCGG
>DATAUQ010000167.1:0-6326 GCA_036268155.1 Verrucomicrobiia bacterium
CGAAACATATCAAGACTGAAATAGTGACAAATTTTTCCGGCGTCAAATCACGCGCTGCAACCACAGCAGAATTTTGTCCGTGCTATTCAACCACCAGTGCAGAACTTCAAGCAAATGAACTTTCTGTGTCAGCAACGGAATTCCGAAAAGCAGCACGCAGACGTTGCCGAGAAAAATTATCATGGCGGAAAATAAATAGCCTTGCGACGTGATGTCCGACTGCCGCGTTTTCAAAATGTAAATTGTCAGCGTCACATGAAACGCATAAGCTGCGCCGACGAGCAAATGAAACCAAACCAGCGGCCAGTTCCAAAAAAACCGCCCAAGCGCGAACACGCCGATGACGATGACGGCGTAAAGCGGGAAAAAATAAGGCGCGAGGGCGATGAGAAAATTCGTTTTAGAAATGACAACGTGACCACCTTTGGACGTGACTTTCATTTTCTTGACCGTTCCGCCGAAAAGCCAAGTCCACAGCGCGTGAGTAAATTCGTGTCCCAGAACATAAATCCACATCGGTTTTGGGAGCAGAAAGAAAATGACTATCCAGCACGTTGATCCCGCCAGAAACAGAATCCATGTCGTGTCCGCGCTGCCGCACGCGTGCAACACTTTCAATAAAGCCATCGCCGCGCCGCCGCAAATTGGCAGCAGCAAAATCGCGATGATGAATTTGACCCACTTCGGCATGCGCGAAAGATTAACCGCAGAGACGCGGAGACGCAGAGAAAAAACTTTGAACTTTTGGCTTTGGACTTAAAATCTGCGCCATGACAAAAAATGAAGCGTTGCAAATTTTCCGCGATTCGGGCGCATTGCTCGAAGGCCATTTCGTTCTGCGCAGCGGATTGCACAGCCGGCAATTTTTCCAATGCGCGCTCGCGCTTCAGCAGATGCCCGTCGTCGAAAAACTCGGCGCGGCGCTGGCGGCCAAATTAAAACCGCTCGGCGCAGTCACCGTGGTTTCGCCCGCGATGGGCGGGCTGGTCATCGGTCAGGAAGTCGCGCGGCAGCTTGGGTTGAGGTTTATTTTTGTGGAAAAGGAGGACGGCAAACTGGTTTTGCGGCGCGGATTCAAAATTGCGGCGGGCGAAAAAATTCTTGTCGTCGAGGATGTCGTGACCAAAGGTGGGCGCGTGCAGGAAACTTTGGACATCGTCCGCGCGAACGGCGGAAATGTCGTCGGCGTGGGGATGGTGGTGGATCGTTCCAACGGCGCGGTGAATTTTGGTGTGCCGTTTGAAAGTTTGATTTCCTTGCAGGTGGAAACTTTCGAGGCGGACAAATTGCCGCCGGACTTGGCGAAAATTCCTGCCGTGAAACCGGGCAGCAAATAAATTGTCGCGCGAAGGACGCGAAGGCGGCGAAGAAAGCAAATTTTTACCTTCGCAATCTTCGCGTCCTTCGCGCGACTCCCGATTTGCGCCATCAAATCTGCGCCATTTCATTTTCGGCTGTGCCACAGCGTCACGAATGGCACAATTTTCAATCGCTTCATTTGGTTCAAATTGTAGAATTTCCCTTTGTTTTCAGTGATTTCTTAATTTTTCAGCACACGGCATTGGAATTGCATAAGAACCTTCAACAGTTTAATCAAAAACAATTTTACGAAAGAAATTTTATGGCAAAAGTATTAGGCATTGATTTAGGCACGACGAATTCCTGCATGGCCGTCATGGACAGCGGCGAGCCGCTCGTGCTCGAAAATTCCGAGGGCAAGCGCACGACGCCGTCGGTTGTGGCGTTCACGAAATCCGGCGAACGCGTGGTCGGCGATGCAGCGAAGCGTCAGGCCGTCACGAACTCGCGCAACACGGTTTATTCCGTGAAGCGTTTCATGGGCCGCAAGTTTGACGAAGTCGGCGAAGAAATCAAACGCGTGCCTTACAAAGTCGTCAAAGGCTCGAATGGCGACGCCGCGATTGAAGTCGAAGTCAACGGCAAGCCGAAGCAATTCTCGCCGCAGGAAATTTCCGCGATGATTCTTTCCAAGTTGAAAGCCGACGCCGAAACGCGCCTTGGCGAAAAAATCACGCAAGCCGTCATCACGGTTCCCGCTTATTTCAACGACTCACAACGTCAAGCCACCAAAGATGCTGGCAAAATCGCCGGTCTCGAAGTTCTCCGCATCATCAACGAGCCGACCGCCGCTTCGCTCGCTTACGGTCTCGACAAAAAGAAAGACGAAAAAATCGCGGTCTATGACTTGGGCGGCGGCACGTTTGATATTTCCGTTTTGGAAATCGGCGACGGCGTGTTTGAAGTGAAAGCCACCAACGGCGACACGCATCTCGGCGGTGACGATTGGGACAACACTTTGATGGATTGGATTCTCGATGAATTCAAACGCGAGTATAACATGGATCTCCGCAAGCAGCCCGACGCGCTCCAGCGCATCAAGGAAGAAGCAGAAAAAGCCAAGATCGCACTTTCCAGCTCGCAGACTTACGACATCAATTTGCCGTTCATCACGGCGGACGCGACCGGGCCGAAGCACATCCAAAAAACTTTGACCCGCGCGAAGATGGAACAGCTCACGGACAAACTTTTTGAACGCACCATCGGGCCGGTGAAAGCCTGCTTGAAGGACGCGGGCATCGAAGCGTCGAAGATTGACGAACTCGTGCTCGTTGGCGGCATGACGCGCATGCCGCGCGTCGTCGAAGTCGCCCGCTCGCTCGTCAACAAACCGCCGCATCAAGGCGTGAATCCTGACGAAGTCGTCGCGATCGGCGCTGGAATTCAAGGCGGCGTGCTCAAGGGCGAAGTCAAAGACGTTCTCTTGCTCGACGTGACGCCGTTGTCGCTCGGCATCGAAACGCTCGGTGGCGTGTTCACGAAATTGATCGAACGCAACACCACGATTCCCGCGCGCAAATCGGAAATTTTTTCCACCGCGAGCGACAATCAGCCCGGAGTTGAAATTCATGTTCTTCAAGGCGAACGCCAGTTCTCCAAGGACAACAAGACCATCGGCCGGTTCAACCTCGCGGACATTCCGCCCGCGCCGCGCGGCGTGCCGCAGATCGAAGTGACCTTCGACATTGACGCCAACGGCATTTTGCACGTCGGCGCGAAGGACCTTGGCACGGGCAAGGAACAGAAGATTTCCATCACGGCCAGCAGCGGTCTCTCGAAGGACGAAGTCGAGAAGATGCGCAAGGACGCCGAGGCCCATGCCGACGACGACAAGGCCAAGCTCGAAGAGATCCAGACGCGCAACGAGGCGGACAACTCCGTTTACCGCACCGAGAAACTGCTCAAGGACAACGCGGACAAGATTTCTGCGGACGACAAGGGCAAGCTCGAAGCCGCCGCCAACGCGGTGAAGGAAGCGCTCAAAGGCACGGACGCCGCGGCCATCAAA
The DNA here is from genome assembly GCA_036268155.1 of Verrucomicrobiia bacterium. Taxonomy (GTDB): domain Bacteria; phylum Verrucomicrobiota; class Verrucomicrobiia; order Limisphaerales; family UBA11358; genus UBA11358. The sequence goes on from DATAUQ010000167.1 coordinate 3,368, forward strand.
TCCGCGAGCGAAAAGCTGAACGAAGTCTGGCAGGCCGTCTCGACCGAACTTTACAAAGCCGCCGCCGCGAAAGCGCAGGCGGAAAAGGGCCAGCAGCCGGGCGCGGAAGGCGCGCAGCCGGAAAGCAGCGAGCCGAAGGCCGAGGAAAAGAAGGACGAAGGCGTGATTGACGCGGAAGTTGTGGACGAGAAGAAGTAAATTTCCAGTAAACGGAAACGTAGCTCAATTGGATAGAGCAGCCCTCTAACGAAGGGCGTGATGTGGGTTCAAATCCCACCGTAAGGACAACATAATATTGGTGTTTTTACGGTGGGATTTGATAAAATTTAGCATGGCCAACGAAGAACATTTGAAGCGCATCGCCAAGGAACTTTTCTGGTGGCAATCGCCGGAAATTTCGCTGGCGAATCCGCGCCGTTTTCTCATGCAGGTCATGACGCTGGGCACCTGGCAGGAAGTGCAGTTGGTGCAAAACACGTTCGGCCAGGACGCCTTCAAGGACGCTTTGCTGAACGCACAGGCGGGCGTCTTCGACAAGCGTTCATGGGCTTATTGGCGCGCGTTCTTCGGTTTGCCGGAGGCGGAAATGCCGCGCCGTTCTTTGACATGAGTTTCGTTCCGAAATTGTCCGTGCTGCCCACAGCACAGCGCGCGGTCTGGAGCGACTTGAAACAGTTGCCGCAGCCGTTCGTGCTTTATGGCGGGACGGCCCTGGCGTTGCGCCTTGGCCACCGGCAGTCGGAAGATTTTGATTTTTTTGCGGATGCGCCGGTTCAGCCGGATGAACTGCTCCGCACCGTGCCGCTGCTGAAGGGCGCGACGGTGCGACAGAAAGAGCCGAACACGTTGACGGTGGTGGTTAATCGTCCAGAGCCGGTGAAAATTTCATTTTTCGGCCTGGCATTGCATCGTGTCGGCGAACCGGATTTGACGGAAGACGGCATCGCGCGCGTTGCGACGCTTTGGGATGTCGCGGGCTGTAAAATGGCGGCGATTCAAAACCGGTCGGAGGCGAAGGATTATGTGGATATTTACGCGCTGCTGGAACACGGAATTCCGCTGGAAGAAATGCTGGCATCGGCGCAGGTGATTTACGGGCTGCAATTTTCCCCGATCATTTCGTTGAAGGCTTTAAGCGCATTCGACGACGGCGATTTGCCGAGTCTGCCGGAAAAAGTGAAAAGCACGTTGCGGAACGCAGCCGGAAAAGTCCGCGAGATACCGGAATTTAAGCCGTTGCCGGGTGGAATTTCACCGGCAACATGAAAACTTTTCCCACCGCTCGGGCGGCGGGAGTTAATTAAGCAGTCAAACAAACAACAACAACCAAAGAAAAAGTATGGCACTAAACGTCAAACCGCTCGGCGACCGCATCCTCGTGGAAGCCGTCGAAGAGAAGGAAACCAAAAAGGGCGGCATCATCATCCCCGATTCCGTCAAGGAAAAACCGACCGAGAGCATCGTCATCGCGCTCGGCACGGGCAAACTCAACGACGACGGAAAGAAAATCCCGTTTGAAGTCAAAAAAGGCGACCGCATCCTGTGCAGCAAATACGGCGGCACGGAAATCAAGATTGACGGCAAGGAATACAAGATTTTGTCGAGCGACGACATCCTCGCTGTTCTGGAATAAATAAATCAGGCGCGGGGCGCGAGGCGGTGGGCGCGGGGAAATTTCCTCAAGCCCAAAGCCACGAGCCTAAAGGCCTGAAAACAAAAAACAAATTTAACATTAACCAACTAAAATAAAATTATGGCAGCCAAACAATTGATATTCGACGAGCAGGCGCGGCAGGCGTTGCTCCGCGGTGTGCAGAAACTTTCCAAAGCCGTCGTCGCGACGCTCGGCCCGAAAGGCCGCAACGTGGTCATTGACAAAAAATTCGGTTCACCGACGGTCACCAAGGACGGCGTGACGGTCGCGAAGGAAGTCGAACTCGATGATCCTTACGAAAACATGGGCGCACAGATGGTCAAGGAAGTCGCCAGCAAAACGAGCGACGCGGCCGGCGACGGCACGACGACGGCGACGGTTCTGGCCGAGGCGATCTATCGCGAAGGTCTGAAATACGTCACCAGCGGCGCAAGCCCGATCGGAATCCAGCGCGGCATCAACAAGGCGGTCGCCGCCGCAGTTGAGCAGCTTGCGAAGATTTCAAAAAAAGTTAAGGACAAGGAAGAAATTAAACAGGTTGCGACCGTTTCCGCCAACTGGGACACGACGATCGGCGAAATCATCGCCGACGCGATGGACAAGGTCGGCAAGGACGGCACGATCACGGTCGAAGAGGCGAAGTCCATCGAGACAACGCTCGACGTGGTTGAAGGCATGCAGTTCGACAAGGGTTATTCCTCGCCGTATTTCGTGACCAGCGCCGAAACGATGGAAGCGAAGCTCGAAGACGCTTACATTTTGAATTACGAAAAGAAGATCAGCAGCTTGAAAGATTTGCTGCCGATCCTCGAAAAAGTCGCCAAGACCAGCAAGCCGCTGTTGATCATCGCGGAAGAAGTCGAGGGCGAAGCGCTCGCGACGCTCGTGGTGAACAAATTGCGCGGCACGATCAATGTCTGCGCCGTCAAAGCCCCCGGCTTCGGCGACCGCCGCAAATCCATGATGGAAGACATCGCGGTGTTGACCGGCGGCAAGTGCATCACCGAAGACCTCGGCATCAAGCTTGAAAGCATCGGTCTCGAAGATTTGGGCCGCGCCAAGAGCATCGTCGTGGACAAGGAAAACACGACGATTGTCGAAGGCTACGGAAAATCATCCGAGATCCAGGGCCGCGTGAACCAGATCCGCCGCCAGATCGAAGAAACCACGAGCGATTACGACAAGGAAAAATTGCAGGAACGTCTCGCGAAGTTGGCGGGCGGCGTGGCCGTCATCAACGTCGGCGCGGCGACCGAGAGCGAAATGAAGGAAAAGAAAGCGCGCGTGGAAGACGCGTTGCACGCG
>DATAUQ010000168.1:0-31862 GCA_036268155.1 Verrucomicrobiia bacterium
CGGCCGTGAACACCGCGGCCTTTCAAGTCCTCTGCGAGCGGCGCGGATTGTTTTACCCGCCCGACCCCGCCAGCCGGGCGGACAATTTCATCGGCGGCAACATCGCCACCAACGCCGGTGGCCCGCGCTGTCTGAAATACGGCGTCACCCGCGATTACGTCCTCGGCCTCGAAATCGTGCTCGCCGATGGAACCATTGTCCGGCTCGGCAGTCGCACGCATAAAAATAAAACCGGCTTCGATTTGCACCGGCTGTTCGTCGGCTCCGAAGGATTGCTCGGCATCGTGACTGAAGCGACTTTGAAATTGATTCCGCTGCCGCCGTTTCGAGCGAATCTCGCCGTCGGTTTTAATTCGATGAAAAATGCCGTGCGTGCATTGCAATCCATTTTCGCCGCCGGATTTCTGCCGTGCGCGCTAGAACTCGCGGATCAATTCACGCTCGCCGCCGCCTACAAACGCACCAAGAGCGAAAGTCTGCGCGGCTGCAAAGCACATTTGATCGTCGAATTGGACGGACAAAAAAAATCCGTCACTGGCGAAATCCGCGAACTCGAAAAAATCATACGCCGCCAGAAACCGCTGTTCGTCCAGCGCGGTTTTGGCAGCAAGGAATGCGAGGCCGTCTGGCAGATTCGCCGGGAATTTTCATTTGCACTGCGCGACACCGGCCTTACCAAACTCAACGAAGACATTGTCGTCCCGCGCGGTCGGCTGGAAGATTTATTCGAGTTCACAGCGCGATTGCAAAAAAAACACAAGCTGCCCATCGCGTGCTTCGGTCACGCGGGCGACGGCAATATCCACGTCAACGTCATGGTGGATTACAATAAACCCGGAGCAAAGCAGCGCGCCGAAGCCGCGCTGGACGAACTTTTCGGGCAAGTCATCGCGTGGGGCGGCGCGATCAGTGGCGAACACGGAATCGGCCTCGCCAAAAAACGCTGGTGGCCGCTGGCCGTTTCAAAAGAAGCGCGCGAACTGCATCTCATAGTCAAACGCGCGCTTGATCCGAACGGCACTTTGAATCCTGGGAAATTTGTTTGAAGGTAAGGATCGTTGCACCGTGAATCGTTGAATTGTTAAATCGTGCCGCGCGTTTATTACCGATGTAACAATTCAACGATTCACAAATCAACGCCCCCCACCATCACCACAAACTCACCTTTGAGCTTTCGCTTCTGCGCGATCTCCAACAGCGCCGCCGGTTTGCCGCGCAGAAATTCCTCGAACTTTTTCGTCATCTCGCGCGCGAGGACGACTTCGCGTTCGGGGAAAACTTCGTCGAGTTCGCCCAAAAGTTTTTCGATGCGATACGGCGATTCATAAAAAACCAAAGTGCCTTCAATCGCTTTGAGCGATTCCAATTTATTTTTTCGCTGGCCGGATTTGTGCGGCAGGAAACCGACGAAATGAAATTCCTCCGTCGCCAATCCGCTCGCCGTCAAACCCGCTACAAGCGCGCACGCGCCGGGAATTGCTTCGACGCGAAAGCCCTCAGTGATGGCGGCTTTCACGACACGTTCGCCCGGATCGCTGATGCCGGGACTGCCGGCGTCCGTGACCAGCGCGACCTTCTCGCCGCGCCGGAGACGCTCGATGATTTCTTCGCTTCGTTTCACTTCGTTAAACTGGAAATAACTCAAGAGGGGTTTGCTGATGCTAAAATGTTTCAGCAACTGCCCGGAATGCCGCGTGTCCTCGGCGGCGACCACGTCGCACTCGCGCAGGACACGGAGCGCGCGAAGCGTGATGTCCTCGAGATTGCCAATCGGCGTGGCCACGAGGTAAAGCGTGCTGGCGGTGAGCGGCGGCAATGCGGCGTCCATGTCTTGACTTAAACAGAAATTGGGCGTGAAATAAAACGGATTCGGAAAAATTACCAAACTACCTAAATCAAAATGGAAATTGTTCAAATACTTCAAAGCGTTTCAGTCATCTTTGCTTGTCTATCAATTGTTTTAGGCGTGGATGCGTGGAGACGCGAATATGTTGGCAAAAGAAAAATTGAATTAGCTGAAGATGTCCTGACTTTGTTTTATCAAGCCCGAGACGCAGTGCGTCGAATCAGACGGCCTTGGAGTAATAGTAGCGAAGGACAAAATCGAAAGCCAACAGAACATGAAACTCCTGAAGAAAAAAACACGCTTGACCGAGCTTATGTAGCTTTTGAACGCTTTGAAAAAGAACGTGAAATTTTCACAAAAATTGATGTCTTACGATACCGTTTTATGGCGCGCTTTGGCCAAAATACCAGCAAACCATTTGACGATTTACGAGCCACAGTAAATGACATTTTATTCTCCGCTGAAATTCTTGGCACACATTATTGGCAGCGCCAAGGACGAGTAAAAATGACCCCAGAAGAATTTCAAAATCACCTAAAAGAAATGCACGAACATGAAGCGAATTTTTGGGAAGGCTTTTCAAAAGAAGACCCAATTAAAAAACGACTGGAAGAAGCAATCAAAGACCTCGAAAAGATTTGTCGACCAATTATTGAAGAGCAATCAGGAGTTGCCTCATTTTTAGTTAAGAAATTGTTCAAGAAAAAATGAAACACACCGCAAAATTCGCTATCGCTTTGAACCGGGCTGTTAAATTAAGATTCTATTCAAACCCTTTATGAAAAAACTTCTTCCGATATTTTTTGGTTTCATTTTTGTTGCCTGCAATTTGTTCGCACAAGACGCCAAACCGCCGGTGCGATTCGCGATGGTCGGCCTGTCTCACGATCACGCGATGGGTTTTATTCCGCGCCTCGCCGGACGGACGGATGTGCAATTAGTCGGCATTGTGGAAGCAAATCAGGATTTGATCGCGCGCTATTCCAAACGATTTCATCTCGATCCGAATCTGTTTTATCCGAGTCTCGAAGCGCTTTTTGCCAAAACAAATGTGCAAGCCGTGGCGACGTTCACCAGCGTATATGACCACGAGCGCGTCGTGGAAATGTGCGCCGCGCATGGCGTGGATGTGATGATGGAAAAACCGCTGGCGACGAACATGAAACAGGCGCGCGCGATTGAAGCTGCCGCAAAAAAAAGTGGCATTCAGGTCATCGTCAATTACGAAACGAGCTACTATCCCGGAAACTGGGAAACGTATTCGATGGTTCACGACAAACATCAAATCGGCGACATCCGCCGGATGGTTTTTCACGCCGGCCATCGCGGGCCGGTGGAAATCGGCTGCTCGACTAATTTTCTCGCGTGGCTGACCGATCCGGTTCTCAACGGCGGCGGCGCGATCAATGATTTCGGCTGCTACGGTGCAGATTTGGCAACATGGTTTTTTGACGGAGAAAAACCGATTTCCGTTTTCGCCGTCGCGCGGCACATCAAGCCGGACGTTTATCCGAAGGTCGAGGACGACGCGACGATTGTGCTGACATATCCAAAAGCTGAAGTGATTCTCCAGCCTTCGTGGAACTGGCCGTTCGACCGCAAGGACATGGAAGTCTATGGGCAAACCGGTTATGTGCTCGTGCCCCAGCCGAATGTGCTGCGTGTGCGGACTGCAAAAGCGCCCAACGAAACCGAAATGACTCCGCCGCCAGTCCCCGGCGCAAATGCCGACCCGCTTTCGTATTTTGCCGCCGTCGTGCGAAAAGAAATCAAGCCGACCGGACTGGCATCTCTCGAAGTGAACATGATTGTGGTGGAAATCCTGGACGCGGCGCATAAGTCCGCGCAGACGGGGAAAGAAATCAAACTTTGAAGCGGCTGCATGAAGTCCGCAGCAAAATTCGCCATCGTTTTGGTAACTGCACCGGATTTGAACACTGCGCGCGCGCTGGCAAAAGCCGCGTTGAAATCAAAACTCATCGCCTGCGCGAATCTGGTTCCGAAAATCGAATCGCATTACTGGTGGCAGGGCAAAATTAAATCGGGCACTGAAGTTCTCCTGATTTTGAAAACGCAGAAATCAAAGCTGCCTGCGTTGGAAACATTGATTCTCGCCAAGCATCCTTACGACACACCGGAGTTTTTGGTTTTGCCTTTGAACTCGGGCAGTAAAAAATATCTGGACTGGATTGGGAGGGACGGCGTGTCGCCATCCCATTCCTGATTCGATTTGGGACGCCGACACGGCATCCTCCCGACAAATTTTTATTGAACCTGTTCGTCGCAGGCGTAAATTCAAACCGTGAGTCCGACGGATTCGATGACATTGATGCTGATGATAGCGCACTTCTTGGCATTGGGAGTGGCCGTGATGGTTTTCGGCTGGATGATTTTCCTGCAGCGCCGGAATCGCACGGCTCAAAAGTTAAACATATCCGCTGGAAAAAATTTTCCGTCACGCACCGCATCAGCAATCCGTCCGATAACCTGGCTGGCCGTCCGTTCGCTTGAACCTGAAGCCGTCCGCGACATGTTGACGGATAAGGACGAATTTTTCATCAGCCCGCGAGTGAACGGCTGGGTCATCGTCACCGGCACCGGCCTGCCCGATCCAGGTGACGACGTGGACGCGTGCCATCTTTTTCTGACCGCATTAAGCCGCGAACTGGGGCATGTCCAATTTTTTCACGCGGAAAAATTTTCCGCGCATCACGCGTGGGTGCGGATGGATGAAGGTTGCGTGACGCGGGCGTATGCGTGGGCGGGTGAGACCATCTGGAATCAGGGCACGAAAACTCTGGCGGAAAACAGGCTGGACATGAAATGTTCCGGCTATGGTGAAGACTCTGAAATTGAATTCTGGACGACGAAGGAAAACGCGTCGGCTAACGTGGAAAAAATTCCACTGCTCGCCGCGCGCTGGAGCGTTGACCCGGAAATTTTGCATCGCGCCGACGGCATCACCGGCGAATCGTCGCGGTTTTATTGAGTTGCAGGCGTAAAAAGTTTGGCGCAGAGTTCCGTTGAACCAGAAAGGAATCCCATGTCATACAGCATTGAACTCGAACTTCAGAAATTTCCGAAAACCGCCATGCTCAAGGACGGCAGGCAGGCCACATTGCGCCCGCTGCACCGCGCGGATGAAAAGGATTTTCACCAGTTGTTCCTCGGCATTCCCGATCCGGAACGGATGTTCATCAAACATCGCGTGATGGACCTCAAGGTCATCCACGACTGGTGCAACAACATTGATTTCGGACACAATCTCCCGCTCGTCGCGCTCATCGGCGGAAAAATCGTGGGCGATGCGACGTTGCACCAGCAGCTCGGCGGCTGGAAACGGCACGTCGGGCGCGTGAGCGTGCTGGTGCATCCTGAATTTCGTGGACGCGGATTGGCAACAAGACTCGTCAGTGAAATCATCGAGATCGCGCGCGGCGCTGGATTGGAGAAGGTCGAGGCGGAATTCATCGGCGAACAAGTGGCGGCGATCAAAATGTTTGCGATGCTCGGCTTCAGCCAGCTTGTGCGGCTGGACGATTATGTCAAGGACATGCAGGCGATTTCGCACGATTACATTTTGATGGGACTCGATCTGAAGACGGACGAGGAATACGCGAGTGCTGCCGGATAAAATGACACCTGATGTTTGTCCAAATTGCGGCGCAGAAGTGAAGCGTAACGCAAAAGCCTGTCCCGATTGCGGCGCGGACGAAAAAACCGATTGGTCGGAAACCGCTTATGTCAGCAATCTCGGTTTACCGGACGAGAATTTTGATTGCGACGAATTCGTAAAGGAAGAATTCAGCTCCGGCCACGCGCGGCCACGCGGCATTCACTGGCTTTGGTGGTTCACCGCCCTCCTCCTGATTGTGCTATTTCTGATTTTCTGTCTTCACTAAAATAAAAAAGCCCGCTCGGTTTGAGCGGGCTTTGTGTTTGAAACAAAAATTACTTTTTGTCTTCCGGCTTGGTCTCGGCTGCTGGCGCAGTTTCAGCGGGCGCAGCCGGAGCTTCGGCCACAAAATCAACCCATTCCAGAATCGCGCGCTGGGCGGCGTCGCCGTTGCGCTGGTTCATCTTGATGATGCGGGTGTAGCCGCCTTTGCGATCCTTGAACGCGGGCGCGATGTCCTTGAACAGAATTTTCGCCGCCGCTTCCTGATGCAAACGCGCCACCGCGAGGCGGCGGTCATGGACGGTGCCGCTCTTGCCGAGCGTGACCATTTTTTCGGCGACGGAACGCGCGGCCTTGGCCTTCGCCAGAGTCGTCGTCACACGTTTGTGTTCAATCAGGCTGCAAACGAGGTTCGCCAGCATCGCGTTGCGATGCTCGGACGTGCGGCCCAGCTTGGCCGTTCTTTTAAGATGACGCATAAAATTCCTATTCCGCCTTCGGTTCTTCCTTCGGTGTATTGTCAATCAGGCCCGGCTCAAACGTCATGCCGAGCGCAAGACCGAGCATCGTCAGCTTGTCCTTGATTTCGTTCAGCGACTTTTTGCCGAAGTTGCGATACTTGAGCATTTCCTGTTCGCTCTTCATCGCCAACTGGCCGACGGTCGTGATGTTCGCGTTGTTAAGGCAGTTCGCCGCGCGGACGCTCAACTCGATTTCGTTGACGCTCATCGCAAGCAATTTTTTCTTCTTTGACTGTTCTTCGTCCTGCTTGTCGGCAGCTTCCTCGAATTCAATCGCGTTCTTGTCGTAGCCGACAAACACGTCAAGGTGATGCGCCAGAATCGCCGATGCCTGCGTGAGCGCGTCGTCGGGCGTGAGGCGTCCGTCCGTCCAGACTTCGAGAACCAAGCGGTCATAATCCGTGCGGTTGCCGACACGCGCGGCTTCGACGGCGTAACGCACACGCGTGACGGGCGAGAAAATGGAATCAATCGCCACGACGCCGATGGCCTGGCCAGCTTTTTTATTTTCGTCGCTCGGGCAGAAACCACGGCCAACTTTCACAGTCAGCTCCATCTCGAATTTTTTCTTTTTGTCGAGCGTGCAGATGATCTGGTCGCCGTTAACCAATTCAATGTTCTGATTGGTCTGGATGTCAGCAGCGGTCACTTCGCCTTCCTTGTTGACCGACAGCAAAAGTGTTTGTTCGTCGCGGCTGTGCGCCTTGAACTTGACCTTCTTGAGATTCAAAACGATGTCGGTCACGTCCTCGACGACGCCGTCAATCGTGGCGAATTCATGCATCGCGCCGTCCACCTTCAACGAGGTGATGGCCGCGCCTTCGAGCGACGAAAGCAGCACGCGCCGGAGCGAGTTGCCGATGGTGTGGCCGTAACCGGTCTCAAACGGGTCGGCGACAAATTTGGCGTAGGTGGGCGTCGCAGTGGATTCTTCCTTCTGCAACCGCTTGGGCATTTCGAAACGTCCTAAACGAACTGGCATATTTTCCTTTTCAACAATTTTAATCTGGCTGCTCCGGCTAAATTTATTCCCGGCCGGAGAAGCCCGTATAATTGTTTTTTATGTTTGTGGTTTAACGGGAATAAAATTCGACGACTGCCTGTTCATTGGCGATCGGCTGGATATCGTCGCGCGTCGGAACGCGCATGACCGTGCCCTTGAACTCTTCCTTGCTCAAAGACAACCAGTCCGGCACCGCACGGCTCACGGAGACTTCAAAATTTTTCGTCGCGAGCTGGCGCGACACGTTGTGATTCTTGACTTCAATCACGTCGTTCACCTTGAGGGCATACGAGGCAATGTTGACCTTGCGCCCTTTGACCGTGATGTGTCCATGACAAACCATCTGGCGCGCGGCGGCACGGGTGTTGGCAAAACCGAGGTGGAACACGACGTTGTCCAGGCGCGTCTCCAAAATCTGGAGCATATGTTCGCCGGTGACACCGCGACGTTTCAAAGCTTTTTCATAGACGCCACGAAACTGCTTTTCCATCAAACCGTAGTAGTAACGGAACTTCTGCTTCTCGATCAAACCGAGACCGTAGTCGGTGGTCTTGCGGCGCGACTTCGGGCCATGGACGCCGGGACCGTAGTTGCGGCGTTCAAGATATTTCGTCGGGCCGAAAATCGGAATTCCGAAACGGCGGCTGATGCGGACGCGGGGACCTGTATAACGAGCCATAAATTAATTGCGAATGGTAAAATTTTGAATTGCGAATTAGACGCGGCGTTTCTTGCGCGGGCGGCAGCCGTTGTGAGGAATCGGCGTCACGTCTTTGATCGTGCTGATTTCAAGACCAATTGCCTGAAGCGCACGAATCGCGGACTCGCGGCCCGAGCCAGGACCCTTGACGCGGATTTCCACTTCCTTCATGCCGTGAGCCATCGCCTGACGCGCGGCGTCCTGCGCAACTTGTTGCGCGGCGTAAGCGGTGCTTTTGCGCGAACCTTTGAAACCAACACGGCCGGCGCTCGACCAGCCGATGAGATTTCCCTGCATATCGGTGATGGCGACCTGCGTGTTGTTGAACGTGGCCAGAATGTTCGCGACGCCCGTGGTGACATTTTTCGCGTGCTTGGCCTTGACGATCTTTTTGGCATTGGCGTCCTCGCCCAAAAGCTCAGCAGCCGTCGGCGCGGCGACAGTGGCCGGCACTTCCGCAATCGCGGCGGATTCGGGAGCAGCAGCGGGCGCAGCTTTCTTGTCCGCAGCATCGGCTGCGGGCTTACCCTCTTTTTTCGGGGCGGATTTCTTTTTAATTTCTTCGGCCATAATAACAATTCAAATTTTCAGGTGATGCCGGCTTTGGCGTTCGGGTTGCGCTGCACGCCGACCGTCTTGCGCGGACCTTTGCGCGTGCGGGCGTTGGTTTGAGTGCGTTGACCGCGCACCGGCAGGCTGCGCATATGGCGGACGCCACGATAACATTTGATGCCTTGCAGCCGTTTCAAATTCATGCCGAGTTCGCGGCGCAGATCGCCCTCGATGACATATTTGCCTTCCTGAATCGCGTGAACGATTTGCGAAAGCTGCTGCTCGGTCAGATCCTTTGCGCGGACCGAACGGTCAATGTTCGCGCGATCGAGAATCTCCAGCGCGTTGACTGGACCGATGCCGTAGATGTAGCGCAGCGCAATGTCTATGCGCTTGTTCGGCGGAACTTCAACACCAATGATGCGTGCCATAAATTTTTATCAACCCTGACGTTGTTTGTGACGTTTGTTCGAGCAGATGACGCGAATGACGCCCTTGCGCTTCACGACCTTACAATGCTCACACAGTTTTTTTACCGATGCCCTGACTTTCATTCTTAAATTTTTGTTTCGACCAAAATGCGCCCGACGGACAAATCGTAAGGCGTCAATTGCAATTTCACTTTGTCGCCGGTTTTCAACCCGGCAAGATTCTTTTTCGCTTTTCCCGCTACAAATGCCGTGAGGCAATGTCCGTTTTCCAGTTCCGCGCGCCAAGTGCCGTTCGGCAAAACTTCCATCACGCGCCCTTCAACTTGGAAGGCGTCAGCCATGTCAAAATCTCCGGTTCGTTTTCGGTCACCAAGACCGTATGCTCAAAATGGGCTGATATTGAACCATCCCGCGTGACGACTGTCCAGCCGTCTTTCAAGATTTTTACGTCCGCCGAACCCGCATTGACCATCGGCTCGATCGCGATGGTCATGCCCTGCTTCAGCTTTTGATCCATCTTCTGATCCACAAAATTCGGCACCTGCGGCTCTTCGTGCATTGTGCGCCCGACGCCGTGGCCGACAAATTCCCGGACGACGCTGAACCCGTTGCCTTCGACGTAATCCTGAATCGCACGCGAAATATCCGTCACGCGATTTCCAAGTTTCGCCGCCGCGATTCCCAGATACAACGACTGCTCCGTCACGTCCAACAATCGCTGCGCCAAAACTCCGCAGCCGCCGACCGCCACCGTCCGCGCGTTGTCACCGATAAAACCTTTGTAATTCACGCCGACATCCACGCTCACGATGTCGCCGAACCGCAGTTCGCGCTCGTTCGCCAGTCCGTGAACGACTTCTTCGTTCACCGAAATGCAAGTGTAACACGGATACTTGCGATAACCCAAAAACGCGCTCTTGCCGCCGTAAAATTTCATCCGCTCCGCCGCGAATTCATCCACCTGCCGCGTCGTCACGCCGGGCTTGACGAACGCGACGATGTCGTCCAAAACTTTTCCCGCCACCGCGCACGCTGCGCGCATCGCTTCCAAATCCGCTCCGGTCTTTAAAATAATCTTGCCCACAAACGCGGCCTAGAATCGTCCACGCAAACGGCCTTTTTTCAAGAAGCCGTCATAGTGGCGCATCATCAAATGCGATTCAATCTGGCGCATCGTGTCGAGCATGACGCCGACGGCGATCAAAACGCTCGTGCCGCCGAAAAATTGCGCCACTTGATAGGGAATATTCAATTGGCGTGAAAGGATGATTGGAATCGTCGCGATGACCGTCAGGAAAATCGCGCCTGCGAGCGTGATACGGCTCATTGCCTTGTGCAGATAATCGCTCGTCCCCTGCCCCGGACGCACCCCGGGAATGTAACCGCCATTCTTTTTCAAGTCGTCGGCGATCTGGATTTCGTTGAACTGCGTCGCCACCCAGAAATACGAGAAAAACAAAATCATCAGGGCGTAAAAAATCAGATAAGTCACCGAACCGGTGTTAAGCGTTTGCGCGAAGCTGATGAAAAGATTTTTCAAAAACGGCTGGCTGACATAATTTCCAATGCCCAAAAGTATCGGCTGCGGAAACATCAGAATGGACTGTGCGAAAATGATCGGCATGACGCCCGCGTAATTCACCTTGAGCGGCATGAACGACGTTCCGCCCTGATACATTTTACGTCCGACGGCGCGTTGCGCGTATTGCACGGGAATTTTCCGCTGCGCCTGCGTCACCGCGATGACGCCTGCCACCACACTCACCAACAGCAAAACCATCACGATGAATATGCCGAAATTCGCATGGTTCTCGCCGCCGCCCGCCGGGAAAAACATATCGTGAACGCCAGTCGCCGCCTGCGGCAGCCGCGCCAGAATGCCGACGGTGATGACCAGTGAAATGCCGTTGCCGATGCCGCGTTCAGTGATCTGTTCGCCGAGCCACATGAGCAACATCGTGCCCGTCGTCATGATCAAAACCGTTTGGATTCGATACCACCAGATGTGATCCAGATCAAAAATAAGCGGCTGGCCGAGGCCGGGAAATAATTTTTGAGGATTTTCCCAGCCGATGGCAAAAAACAATCCCTGCCCCAGGCACAACAACACCGTCAGATAGCGTCCGTATTGGATGATTTTTGAGCGGCCGCCTTCTTCGCGCGCCAGCTTGCTCAATTTCGGCCAGACCGCCGTGAGCAATTGGATGATGATGGTCGCGCTGATATACGGCATGATGCCCAGCGTCCCGATGGCGCAATGTTCCATCGCGCCGCCGGCAAAAGTATTATACATCCCCAACATCCCGCCGCCATTTTGCGAATGACTGGCGAAATAATTTGAAAGCACCGTGCCGTTCAAGCCCGGAATACGGATCCACGCGATCAGACGGACAACCGCCAGCACGCCGAGCGTGAACAAAATGCGGGATTTGAGTTCCGGGATTTTGGCGCAGTTGCCGAACGTGTTGAAAATGGAGCGGAACATGAATCAGTCCGGCGTCAGGCCTTCGCCGGTTCTGCGGGTTTGCGGCTCACAATTTCGCAAGTGCCGCCTTTGGCCTCGATCTTCGCCCTGGCCGACGCGCTGAACGCGCGCGCGACGACGGTAAGTTTTTTGGTCAACTCGCCCGTGCCGAGAATCTTGATGCCGTCAGATTTACCGTTGGACAAACCGACCGCGCTCAACGCGATTTCATCCACGCGCGCGCCGTCGTCAAACTTGTTCAAGTCCTCGACATTCACGCCGTTGTATTTCGTCGTGAACCGCGCATTATTAAAACCGCGCTTGGGAATGCGGCGGATGAGCGGCATCTGGCCGCCCTCACAGCCGATGCGGATGGAACTGCCGCTGCGCGCGGTCTGGCCCTTGCCGCCGCGACCGGAAGTTTTTCCGTGGCCGCTGGATTCGCCCTGACCGAGACGTTTCGTGCGATGTTTCGCGCCGGGACGAGGTTTAAGATTGTGCAGTCGCATAAAATTTTAAGCTGTTGGCGGAATCGCCGACGGCGGTTCTGGCGTAACCACTTTTCTAATTTCCAAACCGCGGCTTTTGTAAATCGTTTCGCGGAGACGCATACTCAAGAGACCTTTGAGCGTCGCCTTCACGACGTTGGCCGCGTTTTTCGAGCCGAGCGATTTGGTCAAAACATCCTTCACACCGGCGGATTCCAAAACCGCGCGGACCTTTTTGCCCGCGATGATCCCGGTTCCCGGCGAAGCGGGACGCAACAAAACTTTCGCACCACCAAAGGCGCAAAAAACTTCATGCGGAATGGTTGTGTCCTTGAGCGCAACTAAAACCATCTGCGTGCGGGCGAGTTCGCCGCCGCGACGGATCGCGTCCGCGACTTCACCGGCTTTGCCCAAGCCGACACCGACGCGTCCCTTTTTGTCGCCGACGACAACGAGCGCGCTGAAATTGAAACGGCGTCCACCCTTGACGACCTTGGCGGAGCGGTTGATGAACACAACCTTCTCGACCAGTTCCTCGCCCGAGCCGCCAAAACCGCCATCGCCTTCGCCGGGCGGTTTGCGACGGCCACGCGGCCCGCCGCGCGATCCGCGTTGTCCGTCTCCACCAGATTTATTGATTTCAGCCACAGTATTTATTCGGTTAAAATTTTAATCCCGCTTCGCGCGCCGCATCCGCCAGCGCCTTGACCTTGCCGTGATAACGCATACCGCCACGGTCAAAAACCACTTCCTTGATGCCCTTGTCCAAAGCTTTTTTAGCCGCCAGTTCGCCGATGGTCTTGGCGCCCTTAACATTCGCCGCCACATCTTTCGCCACGGTCTTGCTGACCGTTGAAGCCGCCACGAGCGTCACGCCGGCATCGTCGTCAATGAACTGGACGTGGATGTTTTCGTTCGTGAAACACACCGCCATGCGCGGGCGAATCTTCGAGCCGGTCACTTTTTTGCGGATGCGCCAGCGGCGGAGTTGCGCTAGTTTCTGTTTTTTTTCCGTTCTCATTTTGATGCGTCACGGATCTGGCCGTGACTAAAATTTATTATTGGACTGTCTTGCCTTCCTTGCGCTCGACGTGTTCGCCAGCGTAACGGACACCTTTGCCCTTGTAAGGTTCCGGCGGATAGTAGGCGCGGATTTCAGACGCGACCTTGCCGACAATCATCTTATCCGGGCCTTCGATGGTCAGCTTCGTATTTTCCTCGACCGTCACTTTGATCTGGTCGGGAATGTCGTAATTGATCGGATGCGAATAGCCGAGCGAAAGATTCACAACCTTGCCCGTGACGGCGGCCTTGAAACCGACGCCCTGGATTTCCAGTTTCTTGACGAAACCTTCGGCAACACCCTTGACCATGTTGTTGACGAGCGCGCGACTCAAGCCGTGCAACGCCTTGGCCTGCGCGTCTTCGCCATCGCGGCTGACAACGATGTTGCCGCCTTCAACCTTGAGGCTCGTGCGCTTCGGCATCTCCCAGTTGAGCTTGCCTTTCGGCCCCTCGACTGAAACTTTCTGCCCTTTGACCTCCACCTTTACTTTCGGCGGAACGGCAATCGGTTGTTTTCCAATTCTCGACATAACTTAAAATTTTACCAAATGTAACAGAGCAATTCCCCGCCCAGGTTTTTCTTGCGCGCCTGCACGTCGGTCATCACGCCTTCGGAAGTGGACACAATCGCCACGCCCAGACCGCCGCGCACGCGCGGAATTTTTGTCGCGCCGACGTATTTGCGAAGACCGGGCTTGCTGATGCGCTTCAAACCCTCGATGACGCTTTTTTTGCCGTCATACTTCAACTTGATCTTCAATTTCTTCAGCGGCTTGCCGTCCACCGACACCTCGGTGACGTAACCCGACTGCTTCAAGATGTTCGCAACATTTTCCTTGATGCCGGAATGCGGCAGTTCAATCGCCGGCAGCAACGCCCGTCCGGCATTGCGGATGCGGGTCAACATATCAGAAATCGGATCGCTCATAAAAAATTACCAGCTTGCTTTCACTATGCCCGGAATCAAACCGTTCAATGCCGCGTGACGGAATGTCAGACGCGAACACGCAAATTTGCGGAGATAACCACGGCGACGGCCGGTCATCGCGCAACGATTGACGACGCGCGTCGGACTGGCGTTTTTCGGGAGTTTCGTCAGGCCGACGTAATCCTTCTTCGCCTTCAATTCAGCGCGGATCGCGGCGTATTTTTTCACCGTTTCCTGTTTCTTCTTATTGCGCTCCATCCATGATTTCTTGGCCATAAAAAATAAATTATTTGTCTGCGAACGGAAAACCCATCAGCTTCAGCAAATCCAGCGCATGGGCGTTGTCGCCCGCGTCGGTCACGATCGTGATGTCCATGCCCTGCATCCGCTTGACCTTTTCCAGTTCGATCTCCGGGAAGATCGCCTGGTCGTTCACGCCGAACGTGTAATTTCCGCGACCATCAAATTTGCGCGGCGACAACCCGCGAAAATCGCGGATGCGCGGCAGAGCCGTTGCGACGAGCCGGTCAAAAAATTCATACATCTCGTCCTTGCGCAACGTCACGCGGCAGCCGATGTTCTGCCCTTCGCGCAATTTGAACTGCGCGATGCTGTGGCGCGACTTGCTGATGGCCGGCTTGCGGCCGGTGATCAGCGACAAATCCTTGGCGGCGTCTTCCAGTGCGCCTTTTTCCGACGAGGCGCTCACGCCCATGTTCACGACAATCTTCACCATCTTCGGGATCTGGTGGATGTTCGTATATTTGTGCTTCTCTTTCAGAGCGGGCACAACGTCGTTTTTATATTTGTCGTAAAGTCTGGCTTTCATTTTTTGGCGTCACGGATTTTGCCGTGACTAAATTTTTATGTTGTCGCCGGTTCGGGCGTCACGCCGCGCTTCGTTGCACGCGCGTCAAAATTGGTCGCCGCCATCACGTTTGAAACGTGAACCGAGCCTTCGCGCTCGACGATCGCGCCCTGCGGATGCTGCTGGCTCTTGGCCGTGTGCCGCTTGATCATCTGCACGCCTTCGACGATGACGCGCTGCTTGTCCGACATCACGGCGATGATCTTGCCGCGCTTGCCCTTTTCTCTTCCGGCCAGCACGACCACTTCATCGCCTTTTTTAACATGAAACTTCATAAAATTCTTAAAGCACTTCCGGCGCGAGCGAGATAATTTTCATGAACTTCTTCTCGCGCAGCTCGCGCGCCACGGGACCAAAAATGCGCGTGCCTTTTGGATTCAATTCCTTGTCAATAATCACACAGGCGTTGCGGTCAAAGCGCAGATACGAACCGTCGGCGCGCGGAATGATCTGTCGCGTGCGAACGACCACCGCGTCATGCACTTCACCCTTTTTCACCGTGCCGTCCGGCGCGGCGACCTTGACGTGGACCTTGATGACGTCGCCGATGCCGGCATAACGCTGGTTGCGGCCGGTCACGCCGATGTTCCAAACAATCTTGGCACCGGTGTTGTCCGCCACATCCAAACTGGAACGAATTTGCAACATAAAATCTGATCAGGCCGCGACCGAAGTTTCCTGCACGGCGCGCTCGACGACTTCAACGAGCCGCCAGCATTTGGTTTTCGACAATGGCCGCGTTTCCTCGATACGCACGCGGTCGCCGACCTTGGCCTCGTTCTTTTCGTCGTGCGCGTAAAATTTCTTGTAGGCGGTGACAATCTTCTTGTATTGCGCGTGCGGGAAACGCCGCTCGACTTTGACGACGATGGTCTTGGCCATCTTGTTCGAGACGACTTCGCCCACGCGTTCCTTGCGGTTGCCGCGCTTCACTTCCGTTGGATTTACAGTTTCAGACATACAAAAAAATTAAGCCGCTTTGTTCCGCAGTTGCGAGATGCGCGTCTCAAGGCGCGCGATGTCCTTGCGCAAGATCCGCAGCCGCGCGGGTTTTTCCAGTTGCGCGCTCGCCTGCTGCAGGCGCAGGTTGAACATCTCGTGGCGCAGGTCGCGGCTCTTGGCCGACAACTCAACCAGCGTCATGTCTTTGGATTCAGCAAATTTCATAACCAATTAATTCGCGTGACTGTGCCGCGATACAAATTTCGTTTTGATCGGCAATTTCGTCGCCGCCAGGCGCATGGATTCGCGCGCGATGGCTTCCGTCACTCCGTCCACTTCGAACAGCACGTTCGCCGGACGAATCACGGCCACCCAGCCTTCGAGCGGCGCCTTGCCCTTGCCCATCCGGGTTTCGAGCGGCTTCTTCGTAAAAGATTTTTGCGGGAAAACCCGGATCCACAATTTTCCATGACGCTTCATGTTGCGGGCGATCGCCACGCGCGCCGCCTCGATCTGCTTTGCATCCATCCAGCAGCGTTCCAGCGCCATCAAACCATATTCGCCGAACGCGACCGTGTGGCCGCTGCGCGCCAGCCCGGTGCGGCTGCCGCGGTGCATCTTGCGAAATTTCACTCTTGCTGGTTGCATTGCCATAACAAAAAATCTTTTCTAAAAATTAACTGGCGACGGGTTCAGTCGGCGTAAACGGCGCGGGCGGCACAATCGGCGTCGCCACCACGGTTTTCTTCGGTTTGTTCTCGCCTTTGCAAATCCAGCATTTCACGCCGAGCTTGCCATAAACTGTGAGCGCTTCCGCAAAGCCATAATCAATGTCCGCGCGCAACGTGTGCAACGGCACGCGACCCCAGTGATACAATTCCGTGCGCGCGAGCTCCGCGCCACCCAAACGGCCGGCGCAACGAATCTTGATCCCCTGCGCGCCAAAATCTTTCGCCGTCTGCAAAGCCTTTTTCATCGCACGGCGGAAGGACACCCGGCGCTCCATCTGCAACGCGATATTTTCCGCGACAAGTTGCGCGTCGAGTTCCGGCGTCTTCACCTCGACGATGTCCACGTAAACTTCTTTGCCGGTCATCTTGCTCAAATCTTCCTTGAGCTTGTCAATTTCCGAACCTTTGCGGCCGATGACCACTCCCGGACGGGCTGTCATGATGGTGACGCGGCAACGGCTCGTCGCGCGTTCGATCAAAATTTTGGGAACCGACGCGCCTTCAAGTTTCTTTTTCAGGAACGCGCGGATCTTGCGGTCTTCGGTCAACAGCGCGCCAAATTCTTTTTTGTTGGCATACCACTTCGAGCGCCAGTCTTTGTTGACGCCGACGCGCAGGCCGATTGGATTAACTTTTTGTCCCATATCAATTATTCGTCCGAAACCGTGATTTTGATGTGGCAGCGGCGCTTGAGGATCGGACCGGCCGAGCCGCGCGCCTTCGGAGTGAAACGCTTGAGCGTTGTCGCAGTTCCGGCAACCGCTTCCTTCACGCGCAATGTTTCCGGCTTCAAATTTTTGTTGTTCTCCGCGTTGGCGATTGCCGAGCGCAAAACTTTTGACACAAGCCGCGCGCCCTTGCGCGGAACGATCTGCAGCACGGCCATCGCCTCGAGCGCGCCGAGACCCTGAACCTGCCGCGTGACCTCGCGCATTTTCTGCGCGGACATCGGCACGTTTTTCAATATTGCAAAAGCTTCCATAAAAACTATTTGGCCTCCGCCTTGGCCGTGTGCGCGCCGTGTTTCTTGAACGTCCGCGTCAGCGAAAATTCGCCGAGCTTGTGACCCACCATGTTTTCGGTGACGAACACCGGGTTGAAAATCTTGCCGTTGTGGACCGTGAACGTCAGGCCGATGAAATCCGGCGTGATCGTCGAGCGGCGCGACCACGTCTTGATCGGCGTCTTCTGGTTCGACGCCTTCGCCTTCACGATTTTATCGAGCAGGCTGAAATCAACAAACGGACCTTTTTTTATCGAACGTCCCATAAATTATTTGTTTTTCATCGGCAGACCGTTGCGCTGGACAACGATGAAACGGTTTGAGGTTTTGTATTTCGCGCGCGTCTTGCCGCCCTTCGCGACAAAGCCCCACGGCGACACCAACGCCTGCCAGCCGCCACCGCCCTTGGATTTGCCCTGACCGCCGCCGTTCGGATGGTCAACCGGATTCCGCGCCACACCGCGCGTGATGCCGCGATGACCGCGATGCCGCGTGCGACCCGCCTTGCCTAAAATAATATTTTCGTGTTCCGTATTTCCAACCTGTCCGATCGTCGCGTAACACTCTTCGCTGATTTTGCGAATTTCGCCAGAGGGCAAACGGATTTGCGCGTAACCCTCGTCGCGCGACATCAACGTCGCCGAACCGCCCGCCGAACGAACCATCTGTCCGCCGCGACCGGGAGTGATCTCCAAATTGTGGATCGCCGTGCTGACCGGAATCGCCTTGAGCGGAAGCGCATTGCCGATTTCCGGCGGCGCCGTCGGACCACTTGAAATTTTTGCGCCGACCACCACGCCAACCGGCGCGATGATATAACGCTTCTCGCCGTCAACGTAATCCAACAACGCCAGACGCGCCGAACGCATCGGATCGTATTCAATCGCGGAAACCGTCGCCTGCACGCCGTGCTTGTTGCGCTTGAAATCCACGAGGCGGATTTTCTGCTTGTGCCCGCCGCCGATGCCGCGCGCGGTGACGCGACCGTAATGGTTACGGCCACCGGATTTTTTCCGCGTGACGACCAGCGACTTCTCCGGCGTCGTCTTCGTGATGTCGCTAAAGTCCGCGATCGTGATGTATCGCGTGGACGGCGTTAGCGGTCTAAAATGTTTAACTGGCATAAATGCAAAAGTTTTTTATCAGCAACTTCGAAGTCAGCGAGCCATCAATCCTGTTTCTGTGGGAAATCAGTTATCGGTCCGCAAACATGCTGTCCTGACGACCTTGCGGACGACGAGGAGCGCGTAAACTATCAGACGCAAAATAGAACGCAAGAGCTTTTTTGAAGAATTTTAGGTCATCTATCTTGATTTGTGGCCGAAGTTGTTTCGATGGCAAACTGATCACGAAGCGCGCGGCGCATTATTTTATTGGAAGCAGTTCTCGGCAATACATCCACTAGAATCAGTTTATGGATTTTGAACAAGGGATTCAATTCACGCTTAATCGCATTCTGCATCGAAGCTATCAAACTGTTTCCGTTCAAAGTTTGATTGTCGGAACACACGGCATAAACCACCAACTGGCTTGGTCCGCCATCAGATGACACGGCAATGGCCGCCACTTCTTTCACAATTGGAACGGATTGCAGCGTTTGTTCGATTTCAGCGGAACTCACTTTAATTCCGCCGATGTTCATCGTGTCATCAGCGCGACCAAGTCCACGCCAAAATCCGCCGGGTAATTTTTCCATCTGGTCGCCATGCCGTCGTAAAACCCGGTCGTTGGAATTTTTCGGAGTGCCGGCAAAATAAATTTCGTGGTGTTCCTGATTGAGCAGAGCCGTGGATAATCCAATGGACGGCGTGACAATGAAAAGTTCCCCTGCTTCGGTGGGATTTCCCGCTTCGTCAAGAATCACAAAATCCAATCCGAGCGCAGGCGTGTTGAAAGCGCCGGGCTGGCAAGGTCGCGTCACAGTTCCCGTGATGTAACCGCCGCCGATTTCCGTGCCGCCGCAGTATTCAATGACCGGCTTTCCGTCTGCGCGTGACATCAGCCAGCGCATATCTTCGGCACTGGAACATTCGCCGGTGGAAGTGAAAATTTTGACCGCGCTCCAATTAAGGTTCTCCATGCAACCAGTATTGCGCCATGTTTTAACCAGACTTGGAATCACTCCGAGCATGGTCGTTTTGGCTTTTTGCACAAAAGTTCCAAACTCGCGTCCGGTGGGCGTGCCATAATAAAGTCCGAGAGTTGCCTTGTTAAGAAGACTCGCAAAAACCAGCCACGATCCCATCATCCAACCGAGATTGGTCGGCCAGACCAAAACATCGCCCGGCTGAATGTTCTGGTGAAAATGCGCGTCCATGGCGCATTTGATCGGCGTGGTTTGCGTCCAGGGAATGGCTTTTGGTTCGCCGGTCGTTCCTGACGAAAATAAAATGTTGATCGAATCTGCCGGCTCGCGAATCACGGTTTCGGATGAACCGCCGATCCCCAAAAATTCCGCCCAGGAAAAATCTCCCGCGCGCAAAGGCAGACTTAAATTATTTTTTGCCGAAAGCACAATGGTCGGCGGCGCGTCAGCTTCGACGACGTTCGCGTAAAGCGGAAACGATTTGCCGCCGCGCAGCAAAACATCCTGCGTGAACACCGCCACGGCCCGGGCCAGTCGCAGACGCGTGGAAATTTCCTTGGGTTGAAAGCTGTCCGCAATCCCGACCACGACGCAGCCGGCCTTGATGATGCCGAGATAAATTGCCACCGCTTCAACCGTCATCGGCATGATGATGGCCAGCGCGTCGCCGGGTTTGAATCCACAGCGTTTGAGGCTGGAAGCCACGCGGTCGGTCAATTTTTTGAGTTCGCCGACCGTCATCGTTTCCAGCGCACCGCCTTCAGCTTGATGAATGATGGCTGGCGAATCGGCGGGCGCGGCAAAGCAGCTTTCAACAATGTTGAACCGCGCATCCACCAACCAGCGCGGATTTTCCACGCCATCGGACAAATCCATCACGCGGCTGAACGGTTTTTGAAAACGGATTTCCAATCGCTCGATTACCAATTTCCAAAACTCCTCGCGATTCTGCACCGACCATTTGTGCAAGGCTTCATACGAATCCACCTTCGCGCGACGCATCAGCCATGCGACATTCGTAGTGTTGATAAATTCCGGCGTTGGCGTCCAAGCTGGCGGCGGGGACTCCGGCATTTCTTCGTTGGAACTTTTCATCCCGGATTCAACTCACGGACGTTGCACCACCACGGCGCAGCCCATGCCGCCGCCGACGCACAAAGTTGCGAGCCCGCGTTTGGGCTGGCGATGCGCGAGATGCACCAGCAGACGCGCGCCGGATGCGCCGATCGGATGTCCCAACGCAATCGCGCCGCCATCGGGATTCACTTTCGCCGGGTCAAGCCCCAGCTCTTGAATGCACGCGAGCGATTGCGCGGCGAACGCTTCGTTTAGTTCAATCATGTCGAATTCGTTTACGTCGCGGGAAATTTTGCGCGTCGCATGAACCGGCCCAAGTCCCATGAGCGAAGGCTCGCAGCCGACGGATGCGCTGGCGGTAATAATCATGAGCGGTTTCAGTCCGCACTCGCGACCGCGTTCTTCATCGCAGACCAGCAACATCGCCGCGCCGTCGTTGATGCCGGAGGCATTGCCCGCCGTGACCGTGCCGTTCGCGGTGAAAACCGGTTTGAGCGCGGCGAGTGTGGCCGCCGTGGTGTCCGGGCGCGGCGGTTCGTCGTGTTCCAGTTTATCTACCGGCACAATCTCGTCGCGGAAATGTCCGGCGGCGTGCGCGGCGGCGTAACGTTGCTGGCTTTGCGCGGAAAAAACGTCCTGCGCTTCGCGGGAAATTTTATACATCCCGGCCAGTCGCTCGGCGGTCAAGCCCATGTGCTCGTTGCTGAACACATCGGTCAGGCCATCGCGCAGCACGGAATCTATCAGCACGCCATTTCCAAATTTGTAGCCGGAACGCGCGCGCTCCAAAAGATAAGGCGCGTTGGACATGGATTCCGTGCCGCCGCACAGGACGATCCGTGCCGCGCCGGTTTGAATGGATTGCACCGCGAGCATCACGGCTTGCATGCCGGAAGCGCACATCATGTTGACCGTGAACGCGGGCGTGCTCACCGGCAGACCGACGCCGATGCCCACCTGCCGCGCCACGTTCATGCCGAGGCCCGCGCCGAGGACGTTGCCGACAATCACCGAATCAACGAGCGCCGGGTCAATGCCCGCGAGCGTGGCCATGCCGGCGGCGACGGCGAGTTCGACGGCCGAGCGTTTGGCGAGCGCGCCGAGCAAACGGCCTTGCGGCGTGCGTTTGGCGGAAATAATCCAGATGGGTTTCATGGTCATGTTAAATTTTAATCGCAAAAAATTATCAGGTCGAAGCCATTGACGCACTTCGTAATTTTTCAGGGAACAACCGGCGGCACATAGGAAAATGTGTGCGCCAGCAACCACATCAAAAATAACGCGACTGGCGCGAGCACCAGCAATTGCAGCAGTCCGTAGCCGACGAGATCGCGCGCTTTCATTTTAAGAATGCCCAGCAGTGGAAGCATCCAAAATGGATTGATGAGATTCGGCAGCGCCTCGGCGGTGTTATAGACTTGGACGATCCAGCCGAGATGCACTTTCAGATCGTTCGCCGCTGCCATGATGTATGGTGCTTCAATCAGCCATTTGCCGCCGCCAGAGGGAACGAAAAGTCCAAGCGTCGCGGAATAGATCGCGACGAAAACCGGATAGGTATCGTGATTGGCCGCGCGCACAAAAAAGTCCGCCATGATTTTGGAGATGGGAGAAACCGAAATGATTCCGAAGATGCCGGCGTAAAACGGAAATTGAATCAGCACGCCAGCCGTCGCCGGCACGGACGCGGAAACGGCGCGCGTGAACGAACGCGGCCGCCAGTGCAACAACATTCCGAGCATGAGAAACATCAGGTTGTAAGTGTTGAGATCGAGAGCGGAGCGCGGACCTTTCACCGCGATCACCTGACCGAGATAAGCGAAACCGAGCAGGCAAATTAAAACCGTGAGCACCGGCGTGTATTCGAGCCATTCGCCGGGCGTGCGCCGGGGTTCGATCTCTTTGATCATCGGCTCCAGCGTCACGCCAAATGATTCCGCCGTGCGCACGGATGCTCCGGTTGGTGCAGAAAAATACGCCACGGTTACGGCAACAATTAGGAGAATGACCGCCGTCAAAATGCTTTGCCAGGAATAAATCGTTTGACTCAACGGAATCAGTCCGCTGATTTTCAAAAGCGTCGGCGGCATCGCGGTTTTCGTGGCCATCAATAAGGCTGCCGACGATGAAAGTCCCAGCGCCCAGACGCTGCCCAGTCCCAGATAAGCCGCTGCGCCGAGCGCACGATAATCCGCGCCGGACAATCGCCGTGCAATTTCCCGCGCGAGAAAACCCGCGAAGATCAGACTGAAGCCGTAGGAAATCAGCGACGTGGAAGTTGAAACCAAAGCCACGAATGCGACCGCGCCACGAGGCGTCGCCGGAATGTTCGCCAACCAGAGGATCAGCCGATACACCGGCGGCGAACTGGCCACGACGTAGCCGCCCACGATGATCATCACCATTTGCATGGTGAACGGAATCAAACTCCAGAAGCCTTCGCCGAAAAATTTCAGCATGTCTTTTGCGGGACTGCCCGAAAGGACGCCTACTAAAAAAACAACAACAGTCGCCAGAAGCGCAAAAATGAACGCATCGGGAAACCATCGTTCCGACCAATCAGCGAGAGCGGAACCCAAACGGGCAAAAGGCGTGGAGGCAATTTTATTTTCATCAGCGCCGGGTTTGGCATGAGGATTCGCTTGAGACATACTTCAATGGTTCAAATATTACGATTCAATGCCGGAATTGTAACTGTTTGCTGACTTTCGCCAACCGTTTTTCCCAATCGCCTTTGTTTGCCAGCGGGTCGGCGTCCGTGCCCCAGAGTTTTTTCACCATCTCGCGCTGCGGCACGAACGGGCATTTCGCCTTCGGATTTTTGAACGCGTCCTCCATCTCGCGCAACGCCAGTTGCGCGCCGGTCATGATCGCCGTCGAGCCGAACTGCGAATTAAGTTTGTGCGATGCGTCGTCAAGCGCGCCCCATCGTTCCGCGTCGGTGCGACCCCACAACGTCGGCTGCGTGTCCAGCCGCGCCAGATTGCAGAACGCGATTCTGATTTGTCTCACAGGTTTGAATTGCCCGCCCATGACGCCGCGAAAAATTTCCTCCAGCGCCGCGTTGAAAGTTGAATTCAAAAATTGCGGCTCGCGAAAACGGTGTGTGCCGCAGGCCTCGCTGAAATCGTTGAAGCGAATCGTCAGTGAAAGTTCGCGCGCCTGCAATTGCTCGCGGCGCAATTGTCCGACCAGCCGCGTCGCTTCGCTCAAGGTGAACGTCAGCGCGGCCTCGTAATCCGGCTCGTCGTAAGGCAGCGTCGTGTTGCTGGAAATCGTCGTGCGGTCTTTCACTTCGAGCAGCAGCGGCTCGTTCCAAAGTCCGTTTGAAAAAAGCCAGAGTTGTTGTCCCCAGATGCCGAACTTTTGTTTCAGCAAAGTCGAAGGCAATTTTGCGACGTGACCAAAAGTCTGCGCACCGAGCGCGGCCAGCGCGCGTTGACGATTTTTGCCGAGACCGGAAAGTTCGCGCACGCAGCGGTCTTTCAAAAATTCTTTTTCTTCGCCGGATTTGATTTCGATGAAGCCGGGCTTGGCCGCATCCGTCGCGAGTTTGGCGAGCCGCGAAGAACTGGCGAGTCCGGCGGAAACGGGCAGCTTCACTTCGCGCAAAATGCGCGCGCAGATTTCCTTCCCATATTTTTCCGGCGTCGTGTCGCGCCAGACGTGCCTGTCCATCGTCGTGAAATCGAGGAAGCCTTCGTCAATCGAAATCGGCACGAGCGTCGGCGCATATTGTTCGAGCACACGGAACATTTCCGCCGAGAGCCGGCGATATTCGTCGTAATGCGGACGGCATAAAACGCCGCGCGGACAAAGTCGTTTCGCCTCGAAACACGGCATACAGGTCTTGACGCCGAATTTTTTGGCGACACGGTTCGCCGCGATGACAATGCCATCGCCGCGCCGACCGCCGCCAACCCAGACCGCGCGTTCCTGCAACTTTGGATTGAGCACGATCTCGCAACTGGCGAAGAAACTGTCGCCGTCCACATGCAAAATTCGATTGGGCGCTTTTACATTCACGGGCAAACTCTAATTGAACCTAAATTCCTTCCGTGTCAAATCTTCGCACGCCGGCACGGACAAAAGCTGTCCAAGCAAAATAAAAAACGGGAGTATGTAGATAACGCAAATTGGGTCGGTAGCCCAGCCGATGTCCAACCCTGTCATGGAATTATTTTCCATAACGAGGTAGGACATTTGCCGGGTAAGCCCCGCACGAAGGACGGAATTTGCGTTATCTACATACTCCCGAATAAAACAGCGCGGAAACATTACGCGCCGTTCACATCTGCAAATAAAAATCAGCCGCCGTGACGAAGTTTATCCAGAGTTTTCTTCAGCGGCAGCCAGTAACGGCGGTCATTTTCACGTTCCGTCAGTTCTTCAGCAGCCAGCTCCTTTTCCAATTTTCCCGCTTCACCAGCCGAGGCGAGACGCAGCAAAGGACGTTTGGCGACAAGTTTTTTTGCAACCACAGGATTTTTCCGCGCAATTTCAATGAGCAGTTGCGGCGTGCGGAATTCGGCCAGCCAGAAACGGATTTGCGCCGGACTGGGTTTCCGGCGATTTTCGAAAAAACTCGCCTCGACGAGGCGGCGGATCATCGGCCAGTCCTTGTCACGTTGGGTTTTCTTCGCTTGAATCAGATCGGGGAGCGAGAGCAGATCGCATTTTTCGCCGCCAGGAATTTGCAGGGTTGTCCGGCGCTCCCAAAGTTTTGCAAATGAATCTACGCCGCGCATTTTGGACATCACATCCACGCGCATCCGCAACGCTTCAGGATGCTGGCAGCGAAAATGGATCGCATGGCCCTGGCGAAGATATTTTATTTCAAATGGCGGCACGGCGATGGGTTTGGCGCGCAGTCCGGCCAGGGCTTTTCGCAGCCGCGCGAGATTTGACGCCTCGGCGAGGATGGCGAAATCCGTGTCGCGGCTAAACTCGGCCGCGCCGTAAAACACGCACGCCTGCCCACCCATGAGCAGGGCACGGACGCGGTGTGCGCGCATCGAAGAAAGGACTTTGCGTATCGGGTTCGGGATCAAGCGAGCCTCCAAGTGCGAGATAGGTTTGCCAGAGTTTTTCGCTCTCCAGCCAGCGTTGAACGGGCGTGAGCCGATACCATTCGGCCCACTCGCCACCAACCAGTTCTTCCGCCTGAATCATGCGGACAAATTAACACAGGAATTGAACCGGCCAAACAAAAAAACGCGAAGGAAAATTCCTCCGCGCTTTGCGAGATTCAAAAATTTTCTAGGTCAAAACGATCTTGTCGCCGTCTTTCAGCGTCACGATGGCTTTTTTCCAATCGCTTGTGCGACCGGCCTGCAACGTGCGTTTGCGGCGGGCTTTGCCGCGCACGTTCAGCGTGTTGACCTTGACGACCTTGACCTTGAACAGTTCCTGCACGGCCTGCCGGATCTGCGGCTTGGTCGCGAGGCGGTCGGCCACGACGGTGTATTGATTATACTTCTCGGCCTGTCGCGTGCCTTTTTCCGTCAGGCGGACGGTCTTGATGATTTCGAAAGCGTTCATGGTTCGTTGAATCGTGAATTGTTAAATCGTTGAATCGGCAATCAATCAATGGCCAGCCGCGCCTCGACTTTTTCAAATGCGTCGCGCGTGAACAACAGTTTGTCCGGGCGCAGCACGTCGTAAGTGTTCAGCGAATCGCTCGTCGCCAGCGCGACTTTTTCAATGTTACGCGAGGCGAGCGTCAGATTCTTGTCAATGCCGGATGAAACCACGAGCGTCGTGCCTTTCAATTCCAGCGCGGAAATGACGCCGATGAAATCCTTCGTTTTCGGCGAAGACAATTTCAAATCGTCCACGACGACAACATCGCCGGCCTTGAGCCGTTCACTCAAGGCCTTCCGCAACGCGAGCGAGCGGGTTTTCTTGGAAACTTTTTTCGAGAAATCGCGGGGCTTCGGTCCGAAGACCACGCCACCACCCGCCCACAACGGCGAGCGGAACGAACCGGCGCGTGCGCGACCCGTGCCTTTTTGTTTCCACGGTTTCTTGTTAGAACCCTGGACATCGCCGACGGTCTTGGTGCAGGCCGTGCCGCTGCGTTGCGCCGCGTTATGCGCGACGACGGTGTCGTGGACGGCTTGCGTGCCTTTTCCGTTTTCAATCAGCGCGAACTTCACTTCGAGTTCGCCCGAATTTTTCCCTGCGAGATTTTTAATGGCAATTTTCATGGCGCGTTATTTCTTTGCGGCAGCGGGCGCGGCGGCAGGTTTGGCCTCGGCTTTTTTATCGCCACCTTTTTTCTTGATCGAGACGCTGACCGGCGGCTTCCAGCCTTTCGGACGTTTCTTGGATTCGCGGATGATGATGTAATCGCCTTCCGCGCCGGGAATCGCGCCTTTGATGAGCAAAAGATTTTCCGCCTCGCGCACCTGGATGACCTGAAGATTCTGCGTCGTGCGCGTGTCCTGACCCATGTGACCGGGCATCCGCATTCCGCGCATGACCGTGCCGGGAAAAAGTCGCTGACCGATCGCGCCGCTGCGGCGATGCCAGCCTTTCGCACCGTGCGTCGAATCGCCACCGGCAAAACGATGGCGTTTCACAACGCCTTCAAAGCCGCGGCCCTTCGTGACGCCGATCGCGTCAATAAAATCACCGGGCGCAAAAAGCGTCGGGCCGACGATGTCGCCGGGCTTCACGTCTTTGGAAAAATCACGAAACTCGCGGATGCGTTTCACCGCCGCGCCGTTTTGCTTTTTGATGTGGCCGAGCAACGCCTTCGTCAGGCGCTGTTCCTTCTGGTCGTCAAAGCCGAGTTGGACGGAATTATAGCCGTCCTTGCCCGCTTGAGTTTTTACTTGCAGCACGCGGTTTGGTCCAGCGAGCACAACCGTCACGGGGACGACGTTGCCGGTCGCGTCATAAACGCGCGTGTGTCCGAGTTTTTTTCCTAAAAGTCCGAGTGGCATGGTATTCCTTAAATCAAATTTTGATGGTGATGTCCACGCCGGCGGGCAGATTGAGTTTCTTCAATTCGTCCACGGTCTTGGCGGTCGGGTCGAGGATGTCAATCAGGCGCTTGTGGGTGCGTTGCTCGAAAGTTTCCTGGGATTTTTTGTCCGAGTGCGGCGAGCGTTGCACGGTGAAGCGCTCGATGCGGGTCGGCAGCGGGATCGGGCCGGCGACGCGAGCGCCGGTGCGTTTGACGGTGTCCGCAATTTCGCGCGCGGACTGGTCTATGACGCGATGGTCATAGGCCTTCAGACGGATTCGTATGCGTTGTGCAGCCATAGAAAGAACAATTTTATAGTTATGGTTGTGTTAAATTTTTCCGCTCGAACTTTCAAAGCGGGCGCGAAATATAACAACTGGACGCTTTTGCGCAATAACATTTTGAAATAATTTTGGGACACCAAGCGGCCTTTGGAAACGAAGGCCGCTTTTTTGTTTGCGGCAGCGGCCCCGGCAAGTTCAACATCGGTCATGCTGACTTTTGAATGGGACGTGCAGAAGGCCGGATCAAATCTGGCCAAGCACGACGTCAGCTTTGAAGAAGCGGCGACGGTTTTTGGCGACCCCGTTTCCATCACGATTCCCGACCCGGCGCACTCGCAGACGGAAACGCGCTTTATCATTCTGGGAAGTTCGCATCAGGGAAAATTGCTGGTTGTCATCCACACCGAACGCGGCGATAATATCCGCATCATCAGCGCGCGGCACGCGGGGCGGCGCGAAAGAAAGAGTTATGAAAAAGCCATCAGCTAAACCAGCCGACAAGGAAATGCGGGCCGAATACGATTTTTCGCGCGGTGTGCGCGGCAAACATTTCCGTCGCTATAATCGCGGCGCGAACGTGGTTGTTTTGGAGCCGGACGTGGCCAAGGTTTTTTTCAATGCGGAAACCGTGAACGATTCGCTCCGCGCGCTGGCGGGCATCATCCGCCGCCAGAAAGCCGTGGCGAAATAATTCGACACAGCATTCGTAAAATCAAATTGAAGAAACGCCAAGCGGCTTTCGGAAACGGAGGCCGCTTTTTTCAGCAACGTATTTCGAGGCTTGCATGAAAACCCATTCAACTTAAAATGGAATGGAATTAAGCATGATCACTAAACTCACGCTGCGGAATTTCAAAAGCATCAAGGAAGAGACCTATGATTTCACTTCCCTTGATCTCTTTGTAGGTTGGAACAATAGCGGTAAAAGCACCGTTCTCCAATCGCTCGCCATTTGGCAGTTTTGCGTGGATGAATTTCGCCGTAGCAAACGAGCTGGCAAGAAAGGCATTCAGGTTATCCTCCCAAATTTTACTGCTTTGCCCGTGCCTGTTTTTAATCTTCTCTGGCATAATAAGACAGACCGAAAATATCCTGAAAATCCAGAGAAGCCTGACAAGAAATTACAGCAGTTTATTACCATTGATATTGAAGTGACTTGGCGAGCCAACGATAAGGAGCATACTTTTGGCGTAGCCTTGCGTTATCATAGTGCTCAAACTGTCTATGCAATTCCAAAGACGGATTGGGATAATTTTCGCAAGCTCGATCAGGAATCAGAACTGCCAATTATCGCCTATGTGCCGCCATTCTCTGGATTAGAACCGCAGGAGGAACGACGCGATGATGCTCCGTTGCGTAAGCAGATAGGAAAAGCACAACCTGGTAGCGTGCTGCGCAATCTGCTACTCCGGGTTACCACTGCGGATAACAAAAACAAGGGAGCTTCCGACTGGCAAGAAATCGTTGATGTTGTAAAGCGTTGGTTCAGTGTTGATCTGCTAAAACCACAATATGAGGACGGGAAAGACACGTTCATAACATGCGAGTATAAGCAAAAGGGAGAAACGTATGACATCATTGCTGGAGGCAGCGGTTTCCATCAGACAATCACTTTGCTCGCATTTTTATATGGTTATCATCCGACTACTATTTTGCTCGACGAGCCAGACGCACATTTGCACGTCAATCTACAGCGTGAGATTCTTGATTATTTCAAAACCAAATCGTCAGAGCGTGGCGTCCAATTTCTCATCGCGACACACGCGGAAGAATTCATAAAGGGCGTAAGCACCGAGCAGATCGTTTCATTGCTTGCCCAAAAACAACATCGCATTTCAGCTACACCGCCTGTGTTAAAGGCGATGGCCGATTTGTCCAATATGGAGATCACGCGCCTGCGCGAGTCTCCCATAATCGTTTATGTCGAAGGAGAAAGTGACGAACGCGTGCTGCGTGCATGGGCGCCCAAAGTTGGCGCGGAAGACTGGATGCGCCAATTAGTTTTCCACACGATGGGTGGCGGAACAAAGGTAGAAATGAAAAAAGAAGCGGATCGTCACTTTGAGGCTTTGCACACAGTTCTTCCTCACGTGAAGCGTGTGATGATTTTCGATTTTGATACTGAACGAACGGCTTTTCACCCTGATCCCAATAATGCCGCACTTTTTGAATGGGGGCGAAAAAATATCGAAAACTATCTTCTTGTGCCCGATGCGTGGAAACGCGCCATTACCAACGATCCGGCTTTTGCTTTAGGAGAAGTCTTCGCAGCACAGGCACTCGCACTTGTGGATCAATTCTTTGCCGACCAAAACCTCACGCTTCCAACTGGCCGCACTTGGCGCAATATTGCGGCGAATGTTTTTCAAGTGGTGGACGGCAAGCGCATTCTATTTCAAGGTCAGGATTCGCTTTTTTCTCAACTGCATATAATCGAACCGGAACTCTACACATCACGGGAGAAAGTTGCTGGTGCTATGAAAGCGGAAGAAATTCACGCTGACGTGCTGGCATTGTTCGCTAAACTAAAAGCTGCAACCGTTTAGCACGGGAATGTTGCACAAACAAAAAAAGCCGGAACTTTTCAGTCCCGACTTTCGCAGAAAGAATTTAATTTTACGTCCGCGCCGCAGGTTTCTTGGACGCCGCGTCCATGATCGTGGTCAGCACGCTGTTCGGAACTTGCGCGAAGGTCAGCGGCTCCATGGAATAAGATGCGCGGCCTTTCGACAGCGAACGGATCGCCGTCGCGTAGCCGAACATTTCCGCGAGCGGCACCTGCGCATTAAGAACGGTCTGGCCGTTCTTCGCCTCGATGCTGTTGATGACGCCGCGACGACGGTTGATGTCGCCGAGCAAATCGCCCTGATATTCGTCGGGCGTGGTGCATTCGACCTTCATGATCGGTTCGAGCAAAATCGGACCGGCTTTTTTGAAAGCATCTTTGAGCGCGAAAATTCCCGCCATGCGGAACGCGAGTTCGTTCGAGTCAACTTCGTGGAACGAGCCGTCAACGACTTCAACCTTGATGTCAATGACCTGATAGCCCGCATAGACGCCGCCTTTGATGGCTTCTTCGATGCCGCTGATGACCGCCGGAATATATTCCTTCGGAATCGTGCCGCCGACAATCTCGTCAAGGACTTCGACGCCCTTGCCTTTTTCGTTCGGCTCGACGGTAATGCAGGCGTGGCCGTATTGACCTTTGCCGCCGGATTGACGGATGAATTTTCCTTCGCCCTCGGCTTTTTTGGTGATCGTCTCGCGATACGCGATCTGCGGTGCGCCAGTGTTGGCGTCCACCTTGAACTCGCGCTTGAGCCGGTCAATGATGATCTCCAAATGCAATTCGCCCATGCCCGCGATGATAAGCTGGCTGGTTTCCTCGTTCGTAAAACAGCGGAACGTCGGGTCTTCCTCGGCGAGACGTTGCAAGCCTTCGGACATCTTGTCGCGATCCTGCTTCGTCTTCGGCTCGACGGCCATCGAGATGACGGGTTCGGGGAACGTCGGCGGTTCGAGCGTCACGTCGTAATCTTCATCGCACAACGTGTCGCCGGTCGTGATGTTGCGCAGACCGACGAGCGCGGCGATGTCACCGGCATAAACCTCGTTGATGTCCTTGCGCTCGCTGCCCTGGATGACCATGAGGCGGCTGACGCGCTCGCGTTTGCGCGTGCGAGGATTGTAAATCGTGTCGCCTTTTTTCAACTGGCCGGAATAAACGCGGAAGAAAACCAGTTTTCCCGCGAAAGGGTCTGTCCAAAGTTTGAACGCCAGCGAACAAAATTTATTGTTGTCGCTCGTTTCGACGTGGACTTTGTTTTCCAGCGAGCCAACTTCAAGACCTTCCGCACCCGGAACGTCGAGCGGACTCGGCAGATAATCCACGACGGCATCCACCAAAACTTGCACGCCCTTTTTCTTGAACGCCGAGCCGCACAGAACGGGAACAAGTTCAATCTTGCAGGTGAGGCGACGAATCGCCGCTTTCAAAGTCGG